>DASZCA010000213.1:0-13702 GCA_035943555.1 Verrucomicrobiia bacterium | reverse complement strand
TGTAGGTGGTTGTCGTCCGCGCTTTTGAGCTCCTGTAATAATACGGACATTTGATAGAAATTGGTGAGCTTAAGCAATGTCGCATTGTCGCGACCGCGGAGGGCAAAGGGCGAAACCCGGTCCGCGATCGTGATCTTCTGGTCATTATCCGTGTCTTCCTGCGCCACCAGCCGCCAGAGGTTGTCTGCCACCGGGACGGTTTGGGCAAATCCGGCAGCCGCCATGCATGCTCCCATGGTGGCCGACAAGATATGTGCCATTAGTTTCAAGGTTGTGCGATGATGCAACTTCGCCCCTCATCTGGGACACGGCAAGTCCGGCATTCACATTTTCTAACGATGACGGCACCAGAATGTCACGGTCAGGGAATTGTTTTTGTGCAGGCAAATTGTTTAAACTGGGTCCATGCTTAGATTTTTACTGGTCGGATTGGTCATCGCGGTGTTGCAGATTGGGAGCTGGCGGGCCATGGCCGCGGGCCAGGCCAAATATTTTGTGCTGGTCGTGTGGGACGGCATGCGGCCGGATTTTGTCACGCCCGACCTGACGCCGACATTGTATGGCTTGCGCAAAAGCGGCGTCTGGTTCGGCAATCATCACAGCGTTTATCCCACCTCCACCGAGGTGAACGGCACGGTGCTGTCCACCGGCGTTTTTCCGCGCCGGAGCGGCGTGACGGCCAATTGGGATTATCACGCCGAGATCGATCCGCTCAAACCGTATGGCACGGAGTCCTTCGCCGCCATCCGGCGGGGCGATGAAGTGTCCGGCGGAAACTATCTTCACGTTTGCACCTTGGCCGAGATGGTCCAAGCCAACGGCGAACGGACCGCCGTGGTCGGCGCGAAGGGCGTAGTGTTGCTGCATGATCGCCGGGCGCGTACCAATGATGTGAATCCGGTCTGGTTTGCCACGGACTCCCTGCCGGGCTCCCTGCTCGCATCACTCACCAACCGTTTCGGTAATTTCCCTGACACGGCCACGCCGAACATCGCTCGCGACACCTGGGCAGCCCGTTGTCTGATGGAAGGTTTTTGGGGCAAAGAATTGCCGCGCTATTCTGTCCTGTGGTTGAGTGAACCGGATTTTTCCCAGCATCACAACGGCCCCGGTTCACCGCAAGCTCTCGAAGCCATCCGCAGTTGCGATCAACGTCTCAAGACCGTGCTCGACGAATTGGACCGACGTGGCATCCGCGCGCAGACCGACATCATCGTGGTCTCCGATCACGGCTTCTCCACCATCGGTGAAGATGGCGACAATGCCGCCGCCCTGCGCGCGGCGGGACTCAACGCCCGGTCCACTTGGGATAAACCGCCGCAACCAGATGATATCGTCTGCGCGGGCAATGGCGGATCGGTTTTGTTCTATGTCATCGGCAAATCACCCACGGTCATCCAAAAAGTGGTGGCCACGCTCCAGCAAAATCCGAACTCGGGCGTGATCTTCACCCGCGACGGCTTGCCGGGCACGCTGCCGCTTTCCGAGGCCATGCTCGATTCCTCCAATGCGCCGGATGTCGTCGTCTCCTCTTCCTGGAAAATGTCCCCGCCCACCGACAGCCATCTGCATGTGGAAGTCGTGAATGACGGCTACGCGGCCTATCACGCGGGCGGCGGCATGCACGTCACGCTCAGCCCGACCGATCTGCACAACACGGCTGTCGCGTCCGGGCCGGATTTTCGGCATGGCTTCACGTCCCCGTTGCCCTCCGGCAACATCGACATCGTGCCGACCTTGGTTTACTTGATGGGCCTCACGCCGCCTGCGCCGCTTGATGGCCGCATCTTGAGCGAAGCGTTGGCCGGCAACACCGCGCCGATGCCGAAAATCCAGCCCGGCCGGCGCGAGGCCAAAACGGAGTTAACAGACGGCACCTGGCGGGAATATCTCAAATTCACCGAAGTCAACGGCGTGCGTTACCTTGAAGAAGGCAATGGCAGGTGGATGCCTGCCGCCAGCCAGCCGGCATCTCACTGATCTTCGCGGGAACTGTAACACACACTATCTGCTGGCACTTCCGGGCACGCTGCTGGAATATCTCCGGCGTGGCCGCTGCCAACCGGTTTCAATCTCTGCTCCTGCGCCCCTGCCAGTTGCTGGTCGGGTTCATCCAGCTTTTTTTTCTTCCGATGCTCGCGGCGCTATCGTTGGCAGCAGCGTGTGCACAAGTCACCCGCCCGGTACCGCCCTGGTTGTGGATCGCCCTGGCACCCCTCTTATATTTTTTGTGGTTGTTGATTTTTCTGCTGCTGGCCGTTCTGGAGACCACGCTCATCGCCCCGTTGTTCAAGCGGCCGGAACGTTATCACCAGAAAAAAGACGGCTGGCTGAATTTTCAATTCACCGTCACTTGGATTCTCTACAACCGCGCGTTCGTTTTGTATTCCCTGCCATTTCTGCGCTACCTGTTGCCCCTGCCGGGCTTAAACTGGTTGATTTTACGGGCGTGTGCGCCTCATGCCTCCATTGGCCGGGACGCCTGGATCGCCGGCACCGTGTGGGATCCGGAAATCACCACCATCGGCCACAATGCCATCCTCGGAACCGGCAGCCAGATCGTTGCGCACAGCCTCGTCCGGACCGTGGACGGTTTTTTCCTGTATCAGTCTGCGCCCATAGTTCTCGGCCCCAATTGCGTCATCGGGGGCGATGCGCGGGTGGCATTGGGTGCCAGGATCGGTGAAGGTGCCATTATCGAACCGCATGGCAACGTCCAGCCTTTCACGATCGTCCCTGCCGGTGAAATTTGGGGTGGCAATCCGGCGGTCTTCCGGGCCCGGCGCGAACTTCCCGGCGGCACGCCGGTGGCGCCCGTAGCTGCTCCGTTAAAAGATGAAGCCGCCATTTGTCAGGTGATCGCCACCGCCTTGAAACTGCCGTTCAAGGAAATCTCCCGGGAAACATCAGCGGCGAATTGTCTCGCCTGGGATTCCTTGGGCAAAATGGCCATCGCCGCCGCGTTGCACGACCGGTTTAGGGTCAATCTGCCGCCTGAGAAAGTCTTCACACTGGATTCAGTTGCCCATGTGGTCGCAGCCATCGCGCCAGCCACGAAAAATGAAATGGCTGCAGCCGGAGAGTTTCAACTCCCGGCCGATCCCGAACTGCTGCCCTTGCTTGAACCGGCAGAGGTGCTCGCCGTACTGTCGCAAAAAACACTTGAGGCTACCGCTGCAAATGGCCGCCAAAAAATCCCCGTCATCATCGCCGCCACCTTTGTCGCCCAACCGCTGGCTCCGGCGTTGGAGTTGTATGCGCGTGCATTTGGCTTGGAAGCGGAAGCTGTTTTTTATGATTTCAACCAGGTGCCGCAGGCCTTGCTGTCACCGGCCAGCCCGCTGCGAAAAAACCAAGCAGGATTAAACGTGGTGCTGGTCCGCCCGGAAGATCTGCCGGGGGAAAATCAAGGCGAACGCCAAGCCGTGGCTGCGCAATGGCTCGCCGCGATCAAAGAATTTGCCACGACCTCCGGCTGCACCCTGCTTGTGGCGGACCTGCCACCGGCGATTTCGCCCGACCGCCCGGAATTATCGGCAGAGTTTCCGTCGTTGCAAATCTGGTGGCGGCAGCAGCTCGAAATGATTGCCGGTGTGAAGATCCTGGGTTTCGCCGAAATCATCGCCGAGTTGGGCGCGGCCGGTGCGCGAGACACGCAGATGGAACGCGCCGCCAGCACGCCATTCTCGGCCGCGACCTACCAACGACTGGGCGTCAGCCTCGCACGTACGGTGAGGGCGACGCGCCTGCCGCCTAAAAAAGTATTGGCGCTTGATTGTGACAACACCCTCTGGGGTGGCGTGATCGGCGAGGATGGGCTGGATGGACTCCGGCTGGATGCCTCCACCGGCCGGAGTTTTCGCGTCCTTCAGTCAAAAATTCTCGCACTCAACGAACGTGGCGTCCTGCTCGTGCTGGTCAGTAAAAATATGGAAGCTGACGTGTGGAACGTCATCGACAACCATCCGGACATGCTCCCGCGCCGGAAAGATTTTGCCGCCGCCCGGATCAACTGGCAGCCGAAATCAGAAAATCTCCGCGCGCTCGCGGCGGAGTTGAATCTTGGCCTGGATGCGTTCGTCCTCCTTGATGACAGCCCGGCGGAACAACTGGAAGTCACCGCCAATTGCCCGGCCGTCACCGTGGTGCCGTTGCCGTCCGAGCCGGATCGCTATGCTGAAATGTTGTCACGGTTGTGGCTGTTTGACGGAGCGGGTGAAACCGGCGAGGACCGGCTCCGGAACGCTTTCACCCAGCAGGAACTGACCCGCCGCGAACTCCAGCAATCTTCCGGCACGCTCGCGGCTTATCTGGCATCGCTGGAATTGCGGGCCACGATCCGCCGCTCCACGGAAGCCGATCTTGTGCGCGTGGCGCAAATGCTCCAAAAAACCAACCAGTTCAACCTGTCGTTAAAACGCCGCACGTTGCCGGAGATCCGCGCGTTGTTGCCCGAACATGAGATTTGGATCCTGATGGCGCGTGATCGTTTTGGTGATTACGGACTTGTGGGGGTCTGCATCACGCGGCCCGAAGGGGATGCTTTGCTCCTGGATTCCCTGCTGATGAGCTGCCGTGCATTGGGTCGTGGTCTGGAAGAATCCTTCCTGCACGTCATGGCCCGGCAGGCACAGGCGGCAGGTGCCACATTTGTGCGCGGCCAGTTTGTTCCCGGCGCACGAAATGAGCCCATGAAGCAATTTCTGGAAAAATCTGCCTTTGTCCGGGCTGGCCATGATCTTTTTGAACTGCATGTTGCGAATGCTCCGTCCGCCCCCGTACATATTGTTCTCGAGGCCTGAACATTTCGACAACGCATAACAACATAAACACCATTATATCAATAACTTGGAACACTAAACCCTCGCTGCACACAGGTGGTTTTTGGCCACCCCTTCCGTTTGGAGCCAATTTCTCGCTTGTCATCCGGCCTATTAATGGTATCGTTCCAACCCTTTGATTTTATGAAAGCTGACATTCATCCGAAATATGTGGACGCGGAAATCCGTTGCGCCTGCGGCAATGTGATCAAGACCCGTTCCACCAAGCAGACCGTCATCGTGGGTATCTGCAACGTTTGCCATCCGTTTTACACCGGCCAGCAGAAGTTCGTGGACACCGCCGGCCGCGTGGACAAGTTCCAGCAGCGCGCCGCCAAGACCGCCGCCGCCGCGGAGGCCTTCGCCGCCAAGAAGAAAAAGAAATAGCTTTTCGCCTCAAACCGCCCGCAATCCCGGATCATCCCGGAGTTGCGGGCGGTTTGTTTTTTTGCCGACCGGCCCCATGGACCTGCATCCGCACATCGAGCGATTTCGCAAGCGCTTTGCCGAGGTCGAATCCTTGTTGAGCGATCCCAAGGTGTTCGACAATCCGCAAAATGCGCAGGAACTCTCGCGTGAATATTCCCGCCTCAAAGATCTCGTGGCGGCGGGCGGCGCTTACCTGAAGGCCGTGGCCGACCTCGCCGAAAATCGGGAACTGCTCAAATCCGAGGTCGCCGATTCCGAACTCGCCGTCATGGCGAAGGAAGAGATCACGCGCTTGGAAGCGGAGGAAAAACAACTCGGCCAGCAGATCCACTTCGGCCTCGTGCCGCCGAGCCCGAGCGATTCCCGCAATACGATCATCGAAATCCGCGCCGGCGCCGGCGGCAACGAATCCGCGCTGTTCGCCGCCGACCTGTATCGCATGTATTCGCGCTATTGCGAAACGTATGGATGGAAAGCCGAGACCCTTGATTCCAGTTCTTCCGATCTGGGCGGGTTCAAGGAAATCATTTTTCAGGTGAACGGCACCGACGTTTTCAAGCGCCTCAAATATGAGAGCGGTGTGCATCGCGTCCAACGCGTGCCCGCGACCGAGGCGCAGGGACGCATTCACACCAGCACCTGCACCGTGGCCGTCATGCCCGAGGCGCAGGAAGTGGATGTGCAGATCAACCCCGACGAGATCGAGGTCAATGTCTGTCGTGCTTCCGGCAAAGGTGGCCAAGGCGTGAACACCACGGATTCCGCCGTGCAGATCATCCATAAGCCCACCGGCATGATTGTCCGTTGTGCCGACCAGCGTTCACAGCAGAAGAACAAGATCCAGGCGATGACCGTGCTGCGTTCACGCTTGCTCGAACGCAAAGTCGCCGAGGAAGACGCCAAGTATGCCGCCTTCCGCAAAGATCAGGTCGGCACCGGCGAACGCAGCGAAAAAGTCCGCACCTATAATTTTCCGCAGAACCGCGTGACCGATCATCGTGTCGAAGTCACGCTGTATAATCTCTCAAACTTCATTGATGGCGATCTCGATGGGTTAATCAATCCGTTGATGACGCATGACATGGAGGAAAAACTGGCCGCTTTGCAAACATGAACCTACCTGCACACATCAAAGGACTCGTTTTCGACTGCGACGGCACCCTCGCCGACACCATGCCGATGCATTGGCGCGCGTGGCAGAAGATCACCGCGCAGCATGAGCTCCATTTTCCGGAAGATCGTTTTTACGCCCTTGGCGGCGTGCCATCCCGCGACATCTTGAAGATGCTCGCCGAGGAACAAAAACGTTCCATCGACCACATCGCCGTCGCGCATGAAAAGGAAAACGCCTATCTGCCGCTGATGATGGAAGTGGAACCCATCCACGCCGTCGTGGACATCGCCCGTGCAAACCACGGCCGCATCCCGATGGCCGTCGCTTCCGGCGGCACGCAACCGATCATCGTGCAAGTGTTGGAGCATTTGAAAATTCGCCATCTGTTTGACGCCGTGGTGACGAGTGAAATG
This sequence comes from Verrucomicrobiia bacterium, assembly GCA_035943555.1. Classification (GTDB taxonomy): domain Bacteria; phylum Verrucomicrobiota; class Verrucomicrobiia; order Limisphaerales; family UBA11358; genus UBA11358. The sequence continues at coordinate 6,926 of DASZCA010000213.1, read as the reverse complement.
GTGGCGAACCAGAAGCCTGCCCCCGATATCTTCCTCGAAGCCGCACGCCGCATCGGCGTGGAGCCCAAATTCTGTCGTGCCTACGAAGATACCGACCTCGGCATGCAAGCCATCCGCTCCGCCGGCATGGAAGCGGTGGATGTGCGTCACCTGACCCGCTGATCAGATCAATGCCAGCGCATCGCATTGAAGTGCGAGCGCAAAATCTTTCTCCGTCAACCCACCCGCGTCATGCGTGGTCAGGGCCAGCGTCACCTTGTTCCAACGGATGTCCACATCCGGATGATGTTGCGCCGCTTCCGCAGCCGCAGCGACCGCGTTCACGAATTTCATCGCCGCCACAAAATCAGCAAATTCAAAAGTGCGCGCGATGATGGCGCCGTTACGTCGCCACTCCGGCAATGTCACCAGCGCGGAGCGGATGATGGCTTCGCCCGAGCCGGGCGGCTGGATGGGCAGAACCGGTGGCGGGCTCGGACGGGGTTGGACTTTGGTTTTGGAGGCTTCGCGAAACAGACTCAAGCTCGTCACACCCGCCCACAGCCATGAAATGCCAAATAAAATTCCACCGGTTATGCCGATCCAGCCGACCGCCTGCGGCTTCACATCCCCGAACATCTGGCCGTAATATTGCGATAGAATTTCGTAGAGCCAGAACAACAACAGGCCGGAACCTGCCAGCACGAAACACATCTGGCCGATGCCCGCCACCCAGCGGCCGGCCTTGAGCGAGCCCAATCCCGGAAAAACCAGGATGTTCACCAGCGCATTTTGAGCGGCCCGTTCGGAAGGTGTTTTCATCGATACATTTCAACCGCCGTTCTTTTTGGCCTCGGCCAGCAGCGACCGGCTGGTGACCAACGACCAGAGCAAGGCGATGATGAACAGGGCGATGCCCAGCATGGGCCAACGCGCTTCCCGCATCAGGTCACGCAATGGCGCCATCGGATCAGGCGGCGGGTTGGGGCCATAAAATTCCGACCAATGCGCCAAAGCCCAGAAGAGGAAACGCGTACCAAAAATAAGGGAGATGGCAAAACCGCCCAGACTGAAAGCGAGCTGGACGTAGCCGACCTTCCGACCCGCCACCAAAGAACCCAGGCCGGGCATCACCAGATTGGTGGCCACGGCGCCCCGCGCGGCCGCCCCGCCGGTTGCCGGTTCATTTTTTCCGGCCGAAGAGATTTTCATACGCCTTCATTAGAACACCGGGCACATACAAAAGATTCAACATCAGGATGGCCTGGGCGATCAGCGTATTTTTAAACGAGACAGTTTTCAGCGCATCGCCCTGGGTCTGGATCAACTGGGCAAACTGCTGCATATTTTGATTGGCCTGATCATACAACCCTAACAAGAAATGAACGACCTCGACCAAATTCAATACTTGAAAGATGAGCATCGGCAGGAACGCCAAGATTAGCAGCACAAACGCCTCGAACCACACCTTCGTCACCACTTTGCGGCTTAATTCCATCGCTTCCCAGAAAGACATGCGCCTGTCTGCCACCAGCGGCAACGCCCACGCCCACGCCACCATCAAGTAGATCATCGGCAGGACGCAAAAACAAAAACTCATCTCCGCCAGCAATCCGGCCACCAGCCCCGTCAACAACAAGGGCCCGATGGCATTCTGGAAGCCCCAGAACACCTCGCCTGGTCCCACCGCCTCGCCGCGCATGCGCCGCAGGCAGGCATAATAAAATCCGCCCATGACCACGCCGTTGAAAGCCAGCATCACGAGCGAGCCGAGCAGCGGTATGTACAATGCAGCAAACGCCAGCACCAGGTTCATCACGCCGGTCAGCAACACCGCGCCGATCAAAAACCCGGCATTCGCGCCAAAAAAACTCCAGCCGGCGCCGAGACATTCGCCCAGTTTCAGTTCTGGTACCCGCGCCAGCACTTCTGCCTCCCAGCCGGCTCCGGAGGGCGCCGTCGAAGGATTGAATGGCGGGGGCGTAGCACCGGTCGGCGCCGCCGTTTTCAGCACATCCGCGAATTCCGGGAATGATGCCAGCGTGCGCCACGCCGTTTCGCCCTCGGCCTTGGCGAGCGATTGCCCGTTCAGCCGGCCCTCGGCGATCCAAGTGCGGACATCTTCCGCCCAGATCGGGCCGTATTCCTTCGTATCGCCGCCGATGACATGATAGCTCGCCATAATATTTTGTGCGTTCAACAGTTTCTAAAGCATTGCCACCACCGGGGCAAGTGATTTGCGGCAACTGATGGGCAGGGCAACGACGCGCAGAAAGGCTTTCCCTTTGCCCGCCAAACCTCTTAGATTTGCCCGTGTCCAAACAAGGTCTCAATTTCTGGCCGGCCGGTTCCGTGGCTGGGAAATGAATTTTATGTCCGAACCCAAAACCCGCAATGCGTGGCTGTGGATTCCCTCGCTGTATTTCGCCGAGGGACTGCCGTATGCGCTGGTGATGTCGGTCTCGCTGGTGATGTACAAAAACCTGGGCGTGCCCAACGCCAAGAACACGTTCTTTGTCGGCCTGCTCTACCTGCCTTGGGTCATCAAGCCCTTGTGGAGCCCGGCGGTGGACATCCTGAAAACCCGGCGCTGGTGGATCTGGACGATGCAACTGCTCGTCGGCGCGGCGCTGGTCGGCGTGGCGTGCGCCATTCCCCTGCCGCATTTTTTCGAGATCACGCTCGCATTGTTTTGGCTGCTGGCTTTCGCCTCGGCCAACCATGACATCGCGGCGGACGGTTTTTACCTGCTGGCGTTGCCGGAGCGGGAACAGGCGTGGTTCAACGGCATCCGCAGCACGTTTTACCGCCTGGCGGCCATCCTCGCCAAAGGCCAGCTTGTGATCCTCGCGGGCATCTTGGCGGCGCAGTCGAATAATTTTCCCGGCGCGTGGGCGGAGGTGTTTGCGATCGTCGCGGGCGTCGTCCTGGTGCTGGCCATTTACCACCGTTTTATCCTGCCGCGGCCGGCGGTGGACCGGCCAAGCGTGGCCGGGCAACATTTTACCGGCGAATTTTTCAAGACCTTCGCCGCGTTTTTCAAAAAACCCGGCATCGGCATCGCGCTATTGTTCCTGTTGATCTACCGCTTTGGCGAGGCGCAGATGATGCCGATGACGCAGTTGTTCCTGCTCGACCCGCCGGATAAAGGCGGGCTGGGGCTTTCCAATGAACAGGTCGGTTTCATCTACAACACCGTGGGCGTGATCGCACTGGTCTGCGGCGGGCTGCTCGGCGGACTGGTCATTTCACGGCAAGGCCTGAAATTTTGGCTTTGGCCCATGCTGCTGGCCATCCACCTGCCGGACGCGGTTTTTGTCTGGCTGGCGGCGGTCCATCCGGGAAATCTCTACGCCATCAGCGCGGGCATCGCGGTTGAACAGTTCGGCTACGGCTTCGGGTTCGCGTCTTACATGCTCTACATGATTTACATCTCGCGTGGCAACCATCCGACGGCGCATTACGCCCTCTGCACCGGCTTCATGGCGCTCGGCATGATGATCCCCGGCTTATGGAGCGGCTGGCTGGCATCGTACGTCGGCTACAAAATGTTCTTCATCTGGGTGCTGCTGGCGACCATACCCAGTTTCCTGGTGATGACCAAGATTTCGGTGGAAAAGGACTTCGGCAAACGCGGGGAAAATCCTTGAGGAAAAGAATTGCTTTGAACATATCCGCGTTCGCAGAATCAAAGCTCACATGAAACCGTACCGTCTGGCCCTCTGCCTCGCGCTGCTCTCCGGCGCCGGGGCCGCGCATGCCCAAGAAAGCCTCGCTTCCATCTTTACCAACGCCGACCGGACCGTGGTTCCCGAACATCGTCCCAGTATCATTCTCATCCAATGTCACGGCCTCGGCTATGGCGACCTGAGCTGCTACGGCCAGACCAATTACCAGACCCCGAATATCGACCGGCTGGCCAGCGAGGGCATCCGGTTCACCAATTTTCATCAGGGCGGCACCAATTTCACCACGGCGCTGGCCACCCTGTTGTCCGGACAAAAATCGGCCGCCGCCCCCGCCTTGGCCAGCCAGTTACAGACGGCCGGTTATCACACCGGCCTTGTCGGGGAATGGACGCTGGATGGCCAGCCTTGGAAAGATGGCTTTGATGAATTCGGCGGATTTTTGGGCGAGGAAGACGGCCGGAATTATTTCGCCGAAACCATCTGGCGTTATGACACGCTGAACACCTACGACCTCGCCACCCGTACCTGGGTAGATCTGAAGCCGGGTGCCGCGCACAACGGCGGGCCGGAGGCGCTCTACCCCAACCGCGGCGGTCTGCATGGCGTGTACCTTCCGGAATTGTTCACTTCCATGGCCTGCAAATTCGTGGAGATCAACGCACCGGACCGGTTCAACCGTTACAAGCCCTTCTTTCTTGTCTTGGACCTGCCGCAACCGCGCAGCGCCTCAGCCACGGCGGATGAATTCCCCGTGCCCAGCGATGCGCCCTTCACTGGTGAGGCTTGGCCGCAGGCGGCCAAGGACCGCGCCTCTCTGCTCACCCGGCTGGATGGCAGCGTGCAGCGGCTGATCACCCAGCTTAAAAATTCCCAGCTCACAAACAACGTCGCCATCTTCATCGCCAGCAGCGAGGCGCCGGAAAAATTTAAGGATCCCAAGATGAATTTTCTTTCCGTCAACGGCACCGCCGTGGCCGGTGAAGATGGCACCCCTGCTCCCTTGCCGATGATCGCTTGGTTTCCGGGCGAGATACCCGCCGGCCAGGTCAGTAATTTTAAATGGACCGGTACAGATTTTCTGCCGACCGCCTTGCAGATCGCCTACGTCAAACCGCCGAAAGATTTGGGCGGTATGTCCATCCTGCCCGTGCTCCAAGGTAAAAAAGGCCAGGAAGTGGATTTGCCCACGCCCAAAGCACCACCTGGTGGCCCCGGTGGCATCATCCGATAACGCGACTTGTGCAGAGTTAAACAGCCTTAAACGCCGATCTGCTTCTGGATGACACCGCAGATCTGCTTGGACCATTTCTCCAAGACTTTCGCATCGCGGCCTTCCACCAGCAGCCGGATCTTCGGTTCGGTGCCGGAGTAACGCAGCAACAGCCGGCCGCCTTGCGCCGCCAGTTCTTTTTCTGCCTCGGCCACAAGCGCGTTCACGCCGTCGAGCTGGTCGACCGGCTTCTTCTCACGCACTTTGACGTTCGTCACCAGTTGCGGGAAGCGCGTCCAGCATTTCGCGAGCTGTGACAGCGGCTGGTCTTTGGCTTTGAGGATGCGCAGGATTTGCAACGCCGCGACGAGCCCGTCGCCCGTCGTGCCGTAATCGCGAAAAATCAGGTGCCCGCTCTGCTCGCCGCCGAAGTTGTAATCGTTCCGCAGCATCTCATCGATGACGTTCCGGTCGCCCACCGCGGTGCGCAGCATCTGGCCGCCGGCTTTTTTGATGGCGGCTTCGAGTCCCGCGTTGCTCATCACCGTCGCAACCAGCGTTTTCCCCGCCAAGGTATTCTCCGCCAGCATTTCCAGCGCGGCGATGGCCATGATGTCGTCGCCATCGATCAACGTCCCGTTCTCATCGCACAACAACACGCGGTCTGCGTCGCCATCGTGCGCGATGCCGATGTGCGCGCCGTGCTCCACAACCTTTTTGCACATGGCTTCCGGATGCATCGAGCCGCAATTTTCGTTGATGTTTTTGCCGTCCGGCTTGTCGCCGTACACGATCACTTCCGCGCCCAGCTCGCGCAGCACGCAGGGCGACGCCTTGTACGCCGCGCCGTGGCCGCAATCCAAAACGATCTTCACGCCTTCCAAGGTCAACCCTTTCGGGAATGAAGATTTGGCAAATTCGATGTAGCGGCCCAGTGCGTCGTCGATACGTACCGCCTTGCCGATGTGTTCAGCGGACGGGCGGATCTTTTCCACCTCGCCGGAAAAGACGAGGCGCTCGATCTCCGCCTCGATCTTGTCATCCAGCTTGTAACCGTCCGCGCGGAAAAATTTGATGCCATTGTCCGTGTACGGATTGTGCGAGGCGGTGATGACGATGCCCGCATCCGCGCGCAAGCTGCGCGTCACATAGGCCACGCCGGGCGTCGGGAGCGGTCCGATGAAGAACACATCCACACCCATGGAAAGAATGCCGGAGGACAGGGCATTTTCCAGCATGTAGCCGGACAACCGTGTGTCTTTGCCGATGACGATGCGGTGTTTGCCGCGCCCGCGCGACAGGGTTTCCAGATTGCGAAAAACATGCGCCGCGGCGCGGCCAAGTTTCAACGCCGTCTCGGCGGTCACGGGTTCTACGTTCGCGGTGCCGCGCACCCCGTCGGTTCCAAATATTTTCTTCGGTTGGCTCATGGTTTCTTTTCCGGCAGGGTCGGGATGATGACCAGCACCTTGTCCGGCTCGATGCTGGCGACCGCCACGTTGGGCGGGGTCGAAATCTCCACGGGCAGCAGCCGGCCGCTCAGCAGGCTGGCGGCCGGGACATTGACGGTGATATGCAGGTCATTGGCCTGCAAGGTTTCCATGACCGCCGACGGGCCGACGACCGTAACCTTCACCGTCGTCGGCAGTACGCGAAAGTCGCGGACATCCGCCGTGGCACAGACGACCGCCACCGGCAGGTTGCCATAAGTCACCGGGGTGCCGCTGGTGGCCGTCACCGGCTGGCTGGCTTCATGCAGGATGCGGTTGACGGTGAACCAGATCGCCGCCGCGAGAAACAGCGAAAATAATTTCCAACCCAGGTCTTTGGTGAACAGGTCGCGCATCGTTCAGGGTTGTTTGGGGTTGGATTTCACCGCCGGGCGCGGTTCGCGTTTGGTGATGACCGCCGGGCCGCTTGCTATATACGGCTGGTTGAACCGCACCCGTAACCAACGGACCAGCCCCGCCGTTTTCGCCGGGCGCAAGATCACCGAGGTCATGAACGCCCGCAATTCTTCCGGCGTCACCCCGCGCACCAATTGCCCT
>DASZCA010000212.1:0-40947 GCA_035943555.1 Verrucomicrobiia bacterium | reverse complement strand
ATTGGGATACATTTTTTTCAGCACCGTGCCCGAGCTCAGGTTGGTCCCCCCGGTCAGTTCGAGGTCGCTTTCCGTCACCGAGTTGGTTCCACCGGGATAATTCCAGATCGCCCCTTGACGCGCCGCGAGCGAGTAGTCGCGATTGTCGATCGCCAGGAACGGCGAAATGAAGCTGTTGACAAACTCTACTGGTGAAGAATTCGTGGGCGGGGTCAAGCCGGGATGACCATCAAGATAGCCTTGCAGCGGAGTTGTGTATCCATTTACCTGGACCACCGCGTTGGAGACCTCCGTTTGGACTGATGTCGAGGTAATATTGATGAACCCGTAACGAGTGCTGGTCCAGCGCGGCCAGATTTGGCCTCCGAACCAAGGCAGGTATATCGGGTCGTACACGGTCTCCGTCACATAAAAATCACCATAATATCCCCACACGTAGTCGAACACGCTATTTAAATATGAATAGTAAATCGGAAATTGGGGATCAAATAGCCCTGATGGGTAATAGCAACTGTTATAATAAGAGGCAAAAGGCCTGAGCAGCCAGCTATACTCATCCATCGCGCCTACGCCTCCACCGGCACTCCAATCGCCCCACAAATATGGGTTGTAAATCGTCGTGATATGATAATAACCCGTGAGAGAAAATGTTGTTGTGACATTCGTCGTGTAAAAATTCGTATAAGTCAAAGAAGTGGGAAAATCGTTGCCATCAGAATTCTCGATCGTCGGGCCGGTCTGGTCCCACTCGTCGTGCGATGGCGGGATTATGATCGGATTGGGACACGGCCCGATGAAGGCGTAGAGTTTGGCGGCTGTCCCGTTGCCGTCCGCGCCCGCCAACGGCACGCCAACATTGGTATAGTCCGAATGCATATTGCAGAAGTTCCATACGCCGTTGCTCACGCCCCCGCTCACCACCGCGCCCCCGACCGGCGTGCCATAGGCGTTGTTCGTGAATTTCGAAAAATAAACATTGATCAGGTTGGTCTCGACGACCGTCACCGAATTGGTTGAGCCCACACTGCTGCCCTGCACATATGCGCCAATGACCGCTGCCGTCGCGTCCGTCGGGTCGTTCGGGTTCAGCCCGTGCGCGACCTCCCAGGCGTCCGGCAGGCCGTCGCAGTCGCTGTCCACGGAATTGGGATTGGTGCCGAGGGAGTTCTCCAGAATATCCGAGAGCCCGTCACCGTCTGAATCAATGGCGTTCGTCGCGGCATAAGCCGCCGCCACATTTGCGGGCGATAGCACGTAATTGAAAGTCTCCAGTTCGTCGATGGCGCCATTTGCTTGATGCGCCCCATCCCAGCTGCAACCGACATGGAGGCCTTCCTGTAAAACCGCCAGACTCGGGAGATTGGTCATGCCGATGGCGTTCGTACCTATGAGGGAACCGTTCACGTAGAGAATGCTGTTTGTGGCCGTGTAGGTGACCGCAATCTGATACCAGCCCTTGGGCGTGAACGTGATTGGTCCGGAGACATTGTCTACATGCAGTCCGTTCGTTTCGCTTCCCAACGTCAGCTGCGTCCCCAATGTGTTGACGGTGAGGCCGAACCAGCCGTAGTTGGTATTGCCGGTCTGACGCCCCATCTCAAGGAGCCGTATCGTGTCGCCCGGCCCTTGGCCTTGGCTGCCAATAGCGCTTCCCCAATCGGGTTTGAACCAAAAACGTATGCTCCCAGTCGGAAAATTCACGATCACCGAATGGTTTGTGCGGTTGAACGGATACGTTAGGACGGAATTCTGCGCGGCGCTGAGTTTCACGGCGTCTCCGCTCCAAGACGACACGGGATACAGGCCGATGGTGGCGCTCGGGCTCAATCCCCGCTCGTCGCGCCAGTCGGGCACGTCGTTGAAGCGCCAGTAGCCGAGGCGGTTGGTCGCGAAAAGGTGCGGGTCGGTTCCGTCCTGATATTCCTCCAGGTTGCTGATTCCGTCTTCGTCGGGATCCCCCGCCGGATCCACCCCGACGTAGCCGAAATTGCTCCACTCCCAGATGTCGGCCATGCCGTTCCCGTTCTTGTCCTTTTGCAGAGCGGCCAAGTAGTTGCTATTGATGTCTGAGGCGGTGAGCGAGTAGTTGAACGTTTCCAACTCGTCGAACTGCCCCCTAGCCTGGTTCGTCCCGGTTCGGTCGGAGCCGACAGTGAACCCGTTCGTCCGCTCTGCCAAGCTCGGATAATGCGTCGGAGCCAAGCCGTTGGTCAACACTTGGCCGTTGAGATAGAGTAAGCTGTTCGTCGGCGTGTAGGTCAGCACCATCTGGTACCATTGGTTCGTGGTGAGCGCCACCGCCGCCGACACGTTGGTCCCGCCCGCGCCGTTCGTCGATGAGCCGAAGACCATCCTGTTCCCGTCAGGCGTCAGGTAAAGCGACCACCAGCCGTTGGTGTAGGCCGGGTTGTATTTCCCCAACTCAAGTAACCGCCCGAAGACGCCCGGACCCGCACCGCCGAGGCTCGCGCTTTTCCAGTCCGGTTTGAACCAGAACCGGAGGGTGCCGTTGCGCAGGTTGATGTTCGCGCTGCCGTTTGTCTCGACGTCGCGGTATTTCAGGATTGAATTGGTCACGCCGTCGATCAGCGCTGCGTTCGTGTTCCAACTTGTGACGCCGACGATATTCGTGGCCTGCAAGGGCATCTGCCCTGCATCGCCCGCCCAAGTGTTCGTACCGTCGAAGCGCCAGAGGCCCAGTCGGACGCGTGAGAAGTCTGAGGAACTCTGCGGGTCCGTGCCCTCCTGATATTCCTCGAGGTTGTTACGTCCGTCATAGTCCGGATCCTGTAGCACGTCGGCTGCGCTGAAGGGATTGAGGCCATGGGCAAGCTCCCAGGCGTTGGGCAGGCCGTCGCCGTCCAAATCCATGTTGGTCCAACTGATCTCTCCGCCATCAGTGATTCCGTTACCGTTCGCATCTTCTAGATAGTCCGATATTCCATCCCCATTGAAATCGAGGGGCTGACCATAGGCATCTGCGGCGACGGAGTGATAGCCAATGTCGACAATGGAGTTGGTCTCCTTTATTTGATTGGTCTGGGTGGTGAGGTGAAACAGGCTCCATCGATCGGCGTTAGTATTGCCAGCGTTGATGAGGGGTGAATTGGGCGGCAGATAATAATTGCCCAACCAGCTGCTCTGCCAGTTGAAATTGGTGACAGTCAATTCATGGATACCGCTTAGTGGAAAGCGGGATTGATTGGTGATCCAGGCGTTATAATCGCAATAGCTGAGGTTGGTATCGGTCATGTCGGACTTGCCGACGAGATAGCTGAAATCCACCGATTCGAAGGCGGAGTTCTGGAGTTTGATGGGCCAGGAGTTGCCCTCCCGGTCGGCGTTCAATTGCCCTTCGCGCATCGTGCAGTTCTGCAGGATGATGCAGGCGCTGACCTCGCCGAAACAGATGCTGTAAAGGTAGGCGCCCTGGCACAGGCAATTCGTGAAATAGAGGCTCATGTTGTAGCTGCTGGCGCGACCGGCGTTCAGCACGCAATCCGTGAAGCGGCAGATGAGGTCGCTCGAGTAGTCGTTCCCGACGCTGGCCGTGTTGGCGTGGCCGGCGAACAGGGTGAAGCGGGCATTGATGGTGGCGGCGACGGAGGGGTCGTAGTTAGAACTGCCGATGGTGCCGACGCCGCCCATGATTCCCTCGAACGACCAGGGGCTGACGTCGGCCCAGTTGCCGTTGCCCTCCTGAACGGTGCTGTACTTGGCCTGAACGCACTGCGCGGCTTGTGTGCCCGCGTAGGTCACGGACATGGCGTCTGACAGACCGAGGCCGTAGCTGTTATACGGCTCGTCATCGGTCGCGTGCAAGTCGAACCAGCCGACGGCGGTGCCGGCGGTGAACACAATGTTGTCGGTCGCGTCCGCGCGGCCCAGGCAGTAATCCAGGGGATCATAGTGATAGCCCAGATCGGGAGTGTCCGTGTCGCGCTGTACGACGGGAGAGTACGTGCCGCCGGCGATGGGCGTATTGGAAAAGATCATGGGCGGATAGGTGGTCTTCGTGGCGATTTCCGCGAGAAAATCAGGATCGATATTGGTGGTGCCCACGTTGCGATAGGGGCTGTTCGTCGCCAAATAATAGCTGCCCGCACCCGCCACTTGGAATACGCCGGAGGAAGACGCGAGGGTGACAGTGTAATTGGTCGATACCGCCACTGCGCCGCCGTCAACGACGTTAACCAGCAGGCTGTTCGTAAAGGTGATGCTGTTGTCACCGGGATCGCTCCAGCCATCGGTCAACAGCTGGCAGCCGTCCAATGTCACATGGCTGGCATTGACGCTGTATTCGCCGCCCCAGAAGAGATTCTGACAGTCTGAGACGAGGACGTTGTTTAGTTCCACGTAGGAAAACTCCGGACAGATCGGCCGGTAGCAATGGATGAACTGGGAGTCCTGAATGGTGAACCTGCCCGAGCTGTAGGGATGAATGCCCACGTCGCAATAGGAAACGCGCAGATGGTCCAACTCCATGACGTTCACCCCACCGTCGGGATCGGGGTTGAGGGCGCCATTGTAATAAACAATCGGGCCGCCATCGCTGACGGATTCGCCAACCGAGTCATCATTTTTGGCCGTCATGACGACGGGGGCATAGGCGGACGACTTTGTGGCTACCGGCCCATACGTTTGAATGCCCGAATATTCATCCAGATACTTGATCACCGTGCCGCCCTCGAAATAGGTCTTGCCCAAGAGGGTGACGCCGGAGGAAACCAGGTAGGTGTTATCGGACCGGAAGGTGAAGTCGTTGGTGACAATGTCTTCGAGCATGAAATAGTCCAGCACAAACCCCGGATGGGCGGGGCTGGCGGCAGCGAGCTTCATGGGCTCTGCGGCAACGCGCAGGGGCGGCTGCTTGGGCCAATCCAGCCGGGCATAGGCAATCGCGGCTTTAGGCCGGTTGACGCTGGCCTGTCGTGGCAGCTTGGACAGACCGGCTTGGATGTCCGGCACAGGAACTTTCTCGAGCAGGACGCGGCGGCCTTGCAGATTCAAATACTCCTTGTGCGTTTGGGTTCCATTAAACAGGGCATCCTGCCCCAATTCAAACGCCTGGCCGCGCACAATCCGCGCGGTGCCCCAGTCGATGCTCTGATCCATCGACGCTTGCCGGGTGCGGGGCGACCTCAATTTCCGTTCAAGCAATCTTTCACGCGGCGAGTCTACGAACTCGGTGACGATGTCGAGCTCGGTTGTGTCCGGATCCATGCCCACGCTTTCGGGCGCGGGCGGCTGGCTGCGCAGGATGACGTCCTGCTCGAAGCTGCCGCGCTTGTAGGTGTACCTCACGTCGGCGCTGACGCCCCCGCTGAACGCGTTCGTATAGAGCACCTGGTTGGCTGAGATAATCTGGCCCTGGGAATCTTGAACCTGGGCGATCATCAACGCCTGCCCGCTGGCGGTGTCGTGGTACATCAGGCCGAGGATGTGGCTGCGCAGGCGCTGGCCGTCGGGAATTTTTTGGTCGATCGCGCCGTAGGAATTAAGATCGTTAGCGAATATTACCTGATAGGGTCCCTGACGCGCGATTGCGCCACCCGGAAAAGCTTCGATGAGCTCCTTGGACTCAGCCCACTCGCCCTTGGCGTTCTTATAGTAAAGGCCGGTGCTCAACTCGGTGTAGGCGTGATGCTGCGGGACGATGTGGCCGTCCGGCATTTTCACAAAGGTGTCGCGCTGCCACACTCGATGATCCGCGCCCCTCTCATTGATTTGAAAAGCCGTTGGCGGCGGCACCGAGGAATCGGAGGCCGGATTGGCGGCGCCAGTATGGCCAGTTGAGTTTTGGTCAGCCCGCAGCAATATGGCGCTGACCGCCAAAACAGCGAGGATCGCTCGTAAGATTTTCATTTAGGAGTTTCGAATGAAGAGGAAGCGGAAAACGCAGGCAGTCGAAAGATAGCACATACACGCCAGCCTTGAGTATCCCTCGGCTGCTTGCCCCAAGTAATTTGCTGAATCGCCACCATTTTAAACCTAATCCCTCTGATTTTCTGATTTATCGCCTTTGGCCTACCCGCTAAAAGCAAAGCATTTTTACGCCTCATCCCAAAAACTTTCAAGCACTATCTAAAAAAAATCATTAAATCTTCGTTTTGTTGGGAAATTTGATCAAAAAATGCGCTCCCAATTTGTGCTGTCATTTTGTGAGTCAATCTCGTTACTGAATTCTAAACCCAATAGCGAGCCCAACCGCATCGAAGATGTCCATGTGGGCATCCTCACTTGTCCAGTCCTTGCGTTTGGCCGGCAAGCGCGAAGCTAGTTCGTCGGGAAACCGCTTTGCCAGCAATTCAGCCATTTCGTGTTTGGTTCCGTGCTCATTACCAAGCAGCACATTCCGCAACTCCGTTTTTGAGATCTTCACCACCTTGATTTTGCACTTCTTTGCCAACGCAATAACTTTCTGGTGTAACTGCTTGATCCGAGGATGCCGATACGCGCCTTTGGCATTCACATCTTGAACCACCAAGAGATCCGGTGGATAGCGAACAAAAGCCTTCTTAAGATGGACCAGTACGCGAGCATTCTTATTCTTTTGAATGACTTTGTTTCCATATCCAACCAGTTGCTCATTCCCTTCCATGACGGCATAGCCGAACCCGCGGCTGGAAAGCGAGACTGCTAGGGTGCGAACTTGTTTTGATGTTTGTCCCTTCTTCATTTGATTAAGTGATTATTTTAGAAATGATGCTTTTAATGACTTCTTCCCGCTTTGGATTCGGCTTTCCTGCTCTGCGATGCCCCAGGAGACGCGCACGCTCCGCCACATCCCGCTCCACTTCCTCATACAGCCCGGCGAATAATTCCCGAAGGGGTTTGCCGTAGATCAATTCGTATGCGATGGCGGTTTGTAGACTCGACTCTCGATCAAAGCTCTCTTCGCGTGATACCATGCTCTCTTTGCCTGAACCTTTAGCCCCAATCAAAAAGCCCACTTCCTCCTGTGAAAGCGCAAGACGTTTTCGATTGATGAGTAAGTAGTTTGAAAGCGAGGCCATAAGGAATAGCGAACCCCTTGTGAGTTCAGGGCAAACGTTACGCCGTAAGAAGGAAATGGTGGAGACGGTAAAACTTGCCAAATTGGCAAGTTTTTAGAAAGAAACCGCACCGATACGGGCCTAATTTTGCGAATGTATTACAGCACATTATTGATTTTAAGTCAAATGTTGGCCCGGTAATTCATTTGAGCTTCCCTATTGATGACTCTATACTCATGAACCTATGAGTATCTCACTGTCATCATTAACCACCGCTCAATTGCGGCATGCCGCCGATCTTAAAGACAAGATTGAGACATTGAACCATGAACTCGCCTTAATTCTTGGCGGTTCCGTATCGGCGTCTGCCAAGGCACCAAAGAAAAAAGGCGGCATGAGTGCCGCCGGACGCGCGGCGGTCGCGGCCGCACAGAAGGCTCGTTGGGCCAAAGTGAAGGCCGCAAAGCCGACCGCCAAAGCCCCGGCCAAAAAGAGCAAAATGAGTGCTGCGGCCCGTGCCAAGATTGGCGCCGCTCAGAAAACGCGCTGGGCCAAGGTCAAAGCCGAACAGGCCAAGGCCTAAAATCCCTTTCCTGATTCAAGGTAAAAGCGCAGTTCCGCCCTTGGCGGAACTGCGCTTTTCGTTTGGCGACTTGCCAAATTGGCAAGTTTTACCGTCTCCAAATACTTGACTGGGTTCATAGAATCACGGTGCGGACAGGCAAACTTTCCTGAGGGATAGTTGCTAAAAAGCCTGTCCCCTTGTTATTATGAATACGTCCCCAACCACAAATAAGAACGTCGCCCCCAATCTGCCTTCCCAGCCTCTGAGCCAGGAAACCATCCGTTCATTGCAGGAGCTTGGCGAGGTTTACCGGCAAATCCACCGGCGGCTGGTCTCCGAAGGATACATTATCCGCGACGGAAAAATCTTCAAGCCCGGGGTAAATGACAAAAACGATGGAGCCAACGGCTAAACACGAGGAACAACTATTCAAGGACATCAAGGCGGGCAAATACCGGCACTGCTACTTGGTATATATCCGAAAAAGCACGGACGAACCCGACAATCAGAAAAACTCCATTCCCTACCAGAAGACGGAAGGGCTTAAATTCACCCAGCGGGAACAACTCCCCGTTGCACCGTTCACCTTGGCTGGCTTTTGTGTGGATGGAGTCATTTCCGAGAAGCATTCCGGTTTCAAGGAAAACAATGACCTGACCTTTTCCAAGGATGGCCTGGTTCAATACCATATCGACCGGCCAAAATTTCAAAAACTCGTCCAGTTTTTAAGCCTGGGCCTGTTCAAGGGCATCGTCTGCCTCTGCTGGGATCGCCTGAGTCGCAACAAAGGCGACGACACCATCATCCGCAAACTCATGCGAACGGACATTGATGTCCGGTTCGTGTATGCCAATTACGACAAAACAAGTTCCGGGGCGCTCCACATGGACATTGACGGCATGTTTGCCGAGCACCATTCCCGTGTCACCAGCGAAAAGGTACGTCTGACCCACTGGAGCCTGCGGGAACGCGGCGTGGTGGCCTATAAAGCCCCCATTGGCTATCTCAACCAAGGTACCATGGAGCACAAGCCATTTGACCCCGAGCGTGCTCCCATCCTCAAAAAACTCTTCGAGTACTACGCCACCGGCGATTGGTCGCTCACCGATCTGGCCGGTTTTGCCAATGAGCAGGGGCTGACCACCGCCCCATCGCGCCGCCGCCGCACCCCGGATGAAATGCTGGCCGAAGAGGACAACGAGGTTGAAATCGAAAAGGTTTCGCGACCGCTGACAGTTTCCGGCATCCAGAAAATTCTCACCAACCCGTTTTATACCGGCCGGACATTTGGCAATGAGAACAACTATGTCCGCAGTGTCAGCCATGAGGCGTTGGTTGACGACGGGCTTTTCAACCGGGTGCAGACCCTGCTTAAGCAAAAGAATGTCAGCTTGCACTACGTAGACAAGCTCGAGCTGCCATTTCGCGGATTGATCCGCTGCGCTGAATGCCGGCGGGTATATACCCCCTATATGAAAAAGGGGATCCAGTATCTCGGGGCGCGCTGCGCTGCCGTATGTGCCAACACCAAGAAATGCTTCAACATTTGCCCCAAAATATTCATAATAAGAGAGAAGTGACGGAGTGGCGAGGCACATCCAAATAACAACTTCTTCAATTGGAAAGCGAAGTTTATATATCTGGACGAAACCCACAAATTCCGTCCCAGGAAATGTCCACTGATTTGTGGAAAGAGCTGCAATTTCAAAACTACACAGCAGAAAAAAGAAAAACAAACCGGCGCCAATAAACCTGCTTGAAAAATAAGGGTGAACCCAAATAAATGCGACCAGCGGAATAATTACAAATGCAACCCCCACTAAAAGATAAAAATAGGGGATGTAAAGCAATCTAGTCGCGAACAGAAACCCGAACATAACATACAAAATCAATGCAAGTGACAAGCAGGCGAAATAAGCGATGCGCGGCGACATTACGCTTATCGGCCGCCGGTTGAAAAAGAAATATTCGTAAAACAACACCGCATATAGCACCCACAATAAACCGAACAAATAAACTTCAATTGTGGACACACCGAAGAACCTAAAATTGAAAACACTGTTCGGAACAACCCAAGATTCATTTATAGCCGCGAGTGTGTCGACAAAAAACGAAAGCGGAATCGACATCAGGAGCGCGAACATAAGACATTTCTTAAAAACAAAAGGATTTCTAAGCGCAAGGTATGCCGATGGTAGACCAAAATACATCAGAATAGAAATGAGCAATTCCACACGAAAAACAATTGTGGTTGTGGTTGCAACTACCGCGAGAGCAAAGATTAAGATTCCATCAATAATCCATTTTTTCCCATCGCGTTAAGTATATCACAAGTAGTTAACGCGCTTCATGCAGCACAAACAGGCAGTTGTCATGAAAATGACTGAAAAGTGGATAACCAGGAATTATCCTTTGTGCTCATTGCGGCATTCAAATCGTTGTCGAAGCAGTTTTTCTTAATCAGCGGTATTTTAGCTGCTTGCTCGCTGGTTGCCTGGGCGTTGGATGGCCAACAATCTGCTTTGGATTTGCTTGATACCGCCATTCTGAAAATGAAGGGACCTTGGGTTTGGACTTTTGGCTATGGCCTCGCCTCTTTGATTACCTACCGCGGTCGACTCCTGCCGGCTGCGCTTGGTGGAGTACTCGTCGCCAATGAAACTACCTCCGCAGTCATGGCCAGGATCGAACGCTCAACTTTCCATTGGAATGCCATGCGATATACTGTGCCGATCACCTTGGTTGGAATCGTGCTGACTAGTTTTTATGGAATTCCCAACAAAGGCATTTCCCATTACATGATTTTTGTCGGAATTTCCGCCATTTACTATATTGCTGCCTTTTTGCTTTTCCACTTCATCGAGATCACCATGGCATTTAACGATTTGTTTGAATCAATGGAATCAGTCAATTTCAAAACAGTTTACAATCCGTTGCATCTTGAGAATTTAACTTCGTATTTGGCTCTTACAACCGCGCTAGGACTCATTGCCATCTACGCCGGTTTTAGAGGCACGTTGACGGCAGGATTTGAATTCAAATACGAGGTGGGGCGCTCGTTTTTGACAACCCCGTTGATTCTTTTCCTGCCCGGCACTCTTTTTTATAATTATTATCCTCGTTACGTCCTGAAAAAAATAGTTCAACACAAAGTGTTCAAAGCGATGGAGCGTTTAGGCAGCGCGAATGAGGAAAATGCGAAATCGCTTTTGATGAACATGAAAGAATGTGCGTTCGTCAATTCTCAGATTTTGCCTTTTCTCGATTACAAAAGCCTTCCCTCCTATTTAATTGCGATTTGTTTCGCGATTTCTGTGGCGTACAACAATGATCCGGCGGTACAGAACTTTTTGAAATATCTGTTGAATGTTGGTTCAAAATAGTCAGCTCCGTAAACACATGCGCGCAAGCGATTTTATGACATTTCTGCCCAAAACACCCCCCGGCTGGCGAACTGCATCGAAAGCTAATCGGAGGGCATTTGCAGTGCGGAAGTCAAATTCCGCAAACAGCAATTCGTTCACGGTTTGAGCGGGAACATCATTCAATTCTTTGACAAGTGTTAGAAATCGATCGCTATCGAACGATAAAAGACTTTCGAACAGATTTTCCTGAAAAATTCTATTCATTCGTGTCATGTATGGAGGGATGGCGCGCAATAGACTTTTCTGATTCAATTGATCAGCCTTGATACACCGCTCGATTCCTGAAGCTAATTCACGATATGTTCGGAGCATTCGTGTGAGACCGGTCGCGCTGGCGGCTGGATTTGCCTGGCCAGCTTCTCCGAAAAATACAATTCTATCCAGCGCGGGCTGATGGAGTCGACCAACGGGTACGACCCCAAAATACGATCTGTTAGCCTCCAATTTTTCACCGCGAATCTGTTCGGCGTAATGAGACTTGTTCAGAATAAATGAGAATTCCTTGTGCAATGACCGATCTGCCTTGTAGTTGCGTGACGGTAGAATAATCGCCGCATGGGCGGTTTGTTTTGACGTTGGAAATAGCTCGAAGAATGCAGGATTGCGATTGAAGGCGACGTTGTCTAGCGCGATAGGCCGAACACCATTTCTGACAGGTACTTCGCAGCCATGTAGGATGTAGTAGCCGGTAATCGTAGCGACATTTTTGGCGCCAACTATTGGAGATCCGAAGCCCATACAATCAATGAGCAATTTTGCTTTGATCGTAGCAGAATTGGCGCGAACTAGAATATTGTTCTTTTCTAACCAGAACGCATAAAGTTGATGGCCCGTCATCAACTGAGCCCCACTTCGGAGAATTCGTCGTTCAAGCAATTCCACGAGCTTTTCTGTATCCCAAAGATAATAGGCACCCGCAACAGTGGCGGTTAGGCCGTCGTATGCTACGAAATTAAGAAAATCATACTGCCTGTCAATACAACTCTTGAGTTCTGGGTCGTCGTTCGCTACTGATGCGTTTGTCAGCCAATATTTGTTTCGGGGCAGAGTGTCATTTTGTTCAATCAATATGACTGAAAATTGAGGGGCCAAAGCGCTAGCGATCAGCAATCCCGCCACGCCGCCGCCCGCCACCACAATATCCGCTGAAATCATGGATAATTCCTGGTTATCCATGATGATTGCAATTTTTACATTTCACAACAACTTTTTTGTTGCCCGTAATTATTGGGCGTAAATTCGCCCGTTTTTCCAAGCGGACGCACCTAGATTAGCATTTTGTTACGTGGATGGCGTCGAGTGAGCACCTGGCGTTGGCTGCGCTCGCTTACCTGAACATAAATTGTGGTTGTTGTGATTGAACTGTGGCCCAGCAGTCGTTGAATGTGTCGCAAATCGACACCGTCCTCCAAAAGAAGTGTGGCTACAGTGTGTCGTAGCATATGAGGAGTGATGCGTCGTGTGCCGATTTGGGCTGCGTGCCGACGCAAAACCTCACGGACCGTTTGGTCAGACATGCGGTTTCCTCTGCGGTTTACAAATAAAGGCGCATCTGCAGCCCCAATTTCTACTTCTCGCTCGGTAAGATGTTGTGACAGTGTGTCCTGAAAAGCATTGCAAACAATCGGTATTTCACGTTCACGATTGCCCTTACCTCGTACCGAAATCACCAAGCGTTCCATGTCAATTTGCTTCACGTTCAAGGCAACAATTTCACTTACGCGCATACCGGTTGAAAACAAAATTTCAATCAGCGCGGTCTCTTGAATATTGCCATGACTTGTTCCTGATTGCTTGTGAGCTGAGCGAAGTAAAGATTTTACCGTGGTACGAGCTATAGTGCGAGGTAGGCTCTTGCCGATTTTTACCTCACAACGCAATCCGGCCAGCCCGCTATTAATTATCGTGCCGTGCCGTTCAAGACTGGCGAACATTGACTTCAGTGAAGCCAGTCGACGGCGAATCGTGCGGGGTTTTACTGTTTTCATGTCCCCCAACCACCGTTGAACAAGGCTTCGGTCAGCCGATAGTATTGGAACTTCAGCAACAGATTCTGATGCAAAAACATAAAAATGTTTAAGGTCATGCTGATAGGCTTTGAGCGTGTGAGCACTGAGTTTCCGATGGTTTTTACAATATGCAAGAAACCACTCGATGGCAGAGTTAAGTGTATCCATAAATGGCACGCAGTATAAGCAGGCCAACTGATGTAGGCTATATTACTATGCAGCGGTCACAAAAATCTATGCGCGGCTTTTGACGCGAACTTGCCTCGATGGCAAGTTTTACCGTCTCCCACATTTCTACCTCTGCGCCCATTCTGGCAGGATGTCTCGACTTCCCCGCTTCAAACGCGTTCCCCCGGTTGCACCAATCCTGTTGACCGAGCGCGACCGCGACATCATCCTACTCGTTCACCGGCATCGTTTTCTCCGTTCCCATCAAATTGTAGCTCTCATGGACGGCAGCGAGCAGCAGGTTGTGCGGCGGTTGCAGTCGCTCTTTCACCATGGATACCTTGAACGCCCCCGTGCCCAAATCCAATACTACGAACGCGGCGGCTCGCGTACCATCGCATACGGTTTAGGGAGCAAAGGGGGTGCGTTACTGCGGCAGGAGTTTGGCATCACCGTGGCTTCAGATTCATGGAGTGAGAAGAACCATGCCGTTGGCCGCGTATATCTTGAACACACCTTGTTCGTGGCCGACGTGATGGTGTCCCTTGAGCTTGCCTGTCGAAAGCGTGGCATCAAGCTTCTCTATGAAGACCAACTTGAACAGCAGTCGTTCCAGTGGCGGGTGAAGATTGATGGTGGAACAAAGCTCGGCGTCGTTCCAGACCGGGTGTTTGCCTTGGAATACAGAGATCAGGCCGGCCAGATGCAACGCACATATTTCTTCCTTGAGGCGGACCGAGGAACCATGCCGGTCACGCGCCGCACACTTTCCCAAACTTCGTTTTGCCGCAAGTTGCTTGCATACGAAGCGACCTGGGCCAACAAGGTTCACCAGCGGCATCTTGGCATCCCGCGTTTTCGCGTTCTTACTGTCACGACCATTGCCACGCGAGTGCAGACTTTGCTTGAAGCCTGTTCCCGATTGAAGCGCGGCCACGGCCTGTTTCTCTTTGCCGACACGTCCATTTTGGAAAAAGATCCGTTCTCTCCGATCTGGCGCAACGGCAAAACCGGCGAATTGTCCCCGCTCCTGGACTTGCCAGATTGGCAAGTTCTACCGTCTCCCAACATTTCTGCCAATCCGTAGGATGGCCTGTGGATGCAGTTCAATTCCTGAACCGCACCGTTCTTCACAACCACAGGAGCATATATGCCAAAAACACAGTTCGTTGACTTCAAGGCCGTCAAAGCGGCCATCACCATGGAACAAGTCCTGGGCCACTATGGCCTTCTGGACAAGTTCAAGCGCGGCGCCGACAGCCTGAACGGGCCATGTCCCATCCACAAAGGCAGCAACCCGACGCAGTTCCGGGTGAGCATCAGCAAAAACATCTGGAACTGCTTTAGTGAATGCAAGCACGGCGGGAACGTCCTCGATTTCATCTCGGAAATGGAGCAAGTGAGCATCCATGGGGCGGCGCTCAAAGCAATCGAATGGTTCAGCCTCGATGCCGATGCCGTGGCCGCCAAGAGCGACAAGGAGGATACGGACGAAACGAATGACGCCCCGCCCTAGAGACCGGCAACCAAACGTCCGGTCAGCCCAGCGGCAGCCGCAGCGGAAAAGAGCGTGCCCAACACGCCGTTGAAATTCCGGTTGGACAAGCTGGAGCGGGAACATCCGTATCTCATGCAGGAACGCGGCCTGACGCTTGAAACCATCGTGGATTTCGGCATCGGCTTCTGCTCCAAGGGCATGATGGCCGACCGCATCGCCATCCCCATCCACAATGCCAAAGGCGAGGTCGTGGCGTATGCGGGGCGCTTCCCCGGCGAGCCGCCGGAAGGCACTCCCAAATACAAGCTGCCGCAGGGATTCAGGAAATCACAGGAGCTGTTCAACATTGACCGGGCCGTGAGAGAATCCGGGCCGTTGATCATCGTCGAGGGCTTCTTTGACGCCATGAAACTCCATCAGCATGGTTGCAAGAAGGTGGTTGCCCTCATGGGCAGCACCCTGTCGGCAACCCAGGAGGAACTAATCCGGCAGCATACCGACAGCCGGAGCCAGGTCATCATCATGCTTGATGAGAACGATGCCGGCAGGGCTGGACGGGAAGACATCGCGTGCCGCCTGTCCAGGTTCTGCTTCGTCAAGGTGTATGAGTTCCAAGAGCAGGACATGGAGCCGGAACACCTCTCGGCGGAGGAAGTCCGGTTGGTAATGGAGGGCCTCAAATGAAGCGGTACGAAGGCCGGCGCAGGTTCCACCGCACCAAAGTAACGGTGGATGGCCGTCCGCTCCGTGCCCGGCTCGATCTGTGGAGTCATAGCCCGGCAGAATTCGAGTGGGGCTATGGCGGCCACGGTCCGGCACAGCTGGCACTAGCCATCCTAGCCGACCACTTGGGCAACGACGAGGAGGCGGTGAACCTCTACCAACGCTTCAAATGGGCGGTGATTGCCGAACTGCCGAAGCATAGCTGGGCGCTGACCAGCGGCGAGATTGATCAGGTGATGGAACGGTTCCGTGAACACGAGGTCACAGCCGGAGGCGTGACGTGAGTGCGCGGAAGTCGCCGCCCGGTGACTTCCGCAAAATCCTTGAGTGCCTTTCCCATCGTCACGATACCCGCCGTGTCTTTGACGCCTTCACCCGCTTCGCGGCCTGTGCACTTGCCGTACAGACCCGCGAGGCGGAATATCTTGAAGAAGTCAAACATTGGGAAAGGTCAGACTTGGATTTGTTCGCGGAAGCACTCGGGACATTGGTAAGCGAAATGGAAGCAAAGCCGTTTGAGGATGTTCTTGGCGGATACTACATGGAATTTGCCCTGTCCTCAAAAGGCCAGCAGTGGAACGGCGAGTTCCATACACCGAAGCCCATCTGCGATCTGATGGCTCGAATGACACTCGGAGACATGGAATCCATGCCCGCCGAAGGTCCGATCACAGTCTGTGAGCCGGCCTGCGGTGCGGGGGCGATGATTCTGTCGTTGGGCGAGGCATGTTCACCGGATGCCCGCCGTCGCCTACGCGTGACGGCCATAGACATCAGCCGCACCGCCTGCGACATGGCGTTCATCAACACGACGCTCTGGGGCATCCCCACGCGGATCATCCACGGCAATTCGCTGTCGAATGAGTATTGGGCCGCGTGGTCCAACATCCATTACATCGCGCCATGGTTGCCGCTGGCGATGCGTTCCCAGGCTCCCGAAGCAGCGCAGCAAGGTGAGCCACCGAAACCGGCCGAGGTGGAACGCATCAGGGTTTCACTTGGCCAGCAGGATTTGGTGTTTTAGTTCACAGCCCTTTCAATCGAAGGGGCTTTTTTCTTGCCAGATTGGCAAATTCTACCGTCTCCAAGGAAATGCCAGGGTGCAATACGCTTCATGGTGGGTTTTCAGGGTTCATTTCAACCACACACCAGAAAGGAGATTCATCATGGATGTTCACTGCACCACCTGTGGCGAACCGTGGGATACATATCACCTGCGGCACGACGCCATTTACGAAACCGACCTATCCCATGCCGAGGCAAAGGCATGGACGCAGTTGTCGCCGAGCGTGAAGCTGCTCGACCGTTACCGTGAGAAGTTCAAGGCCATCGGCTTTGAATTCGGTGGCTCAGTCCTCAATGTCATGAGGTGTCCGGCCTGCCTCAAGGACGCCAAGCCGGATCCCGACAAGGCCGCGCTCAAGGCCGGTATCGTCGAGCTGTTGGGCGACGACGAGGACGGCATCGCCGCCACGATGGAGGACTTCGGGTTATGAGGAAAAAGCCTCCGCCCGGAAAGGGGCGCAACGGTCACGACCCGGCCAGATCGAATTTGGCATCGACAAACCGGTTCGTTTCCAGCCACCGCCCAAGATGTTGCGCATCTCGCCCGACGCCGAGGTGGAAATCCTCAACCATCGACGTGCATGAAGTGATTGAAGCCACGACTGCGGCCAGCTTCTCATCTACACGTCCGACCGAAACGCCAAACTCCCAGGTTTGCGCAGGGCGGAAATCATAAAAACACAGAGCGACTCATAGAGTCGCTCTTTTTTACACCTTGCCGGACTGGCAAGTTCTACCGTCTCCATTCAAACGCCGTTCCGCCCTACGCTTCATGCTGGGATCACAGGGTTCTTCACAAAACAACCATCAAACGAAAGGAACAGCATGAATGCAGTTGCACCGGAGCGCGTCACGCTCTATTACCGCGAAGGCTCGTCAGACAAGGTCTATCAGGCCGCGATTGAACCGGCCGTCGACATGTTCGTCGTCAACTTCGCCTATGGACGGCGCGGAACGACGCTCACGACCGGGACAAAGACTTCTTCTCCGGTCGATTACGACACGGCCAGGAAAATCTACGCCAGACTCGTTGGCGACAAGAAAGCCAAGGGATACACCGAGGGCGTGGACGGCACGCCGTATCAGCACACCGACAAGCAGGCATCGGGGATTTTACCCCAACTCTTGAATCCGGTGGAGGAAGCCGAAATCGAGGCCCTGTTGTGCGATGACAATTATTGCGCCCAGGAAAAGTGCGACGGGCGGCATCTATTAATCCGCAAGCAGGACGAGCACCTTGAGGGCATCAACAAGAAGGGATTGATCGTCGGCTTGCCGGAAACGGTGGCAAGTGAGCTACTCACCATACCCGGCAGCTATATCCCCGACGGCGAATCCATCGGCGACGATTATCACGCCTTCGATCTGCTTGAATTGAACGGTGAAAATCTGCGGCCGTTGCCGTATCGCGAACGTTTCTCACAGCTGGCGGACTTGCTGCTCTGTCAAATTCGGCATACAAGCACGTCAAGCTGGTCGAAACCGCGTTCAAGACCCGGCCAAAGACCGAACTGTGGGAGCGGTTACGACAGGAGAACCGGGAAGGCATCGTATTCAAGCGGCTCGACGCGTCCTATGTTCCCGGCAAGCCCAACCGGGGCGGGCCGCAGTTGAAGTTCAAGTTCGTCGCCACGTTGTCGGCGGTGGTCGCCAAGATCAACGCCCAGCGCAGCGTCGAAGTCAGCCTGTTTCGGGGACGGAGCTTGGTTTCGTGCGGAAACGTCACCATCCCGCCCAATCACCAAATTCCCCAGGTTGGAGCAGTCGTGGATGTTCGTTATCTCTACGCCTACCAGGACAGCCTTGCCCTGTATCAGCCGGTATATCTCGGCCCGCGTGATGATGTTGACCCCGGCGAATGTCTGGTGTCGCAACTCAAATACAAGGCGGAGTAGAAACCACGTCAGTCGGTCATGCCCAATAGTGTGACCGGCTGTTTTTTATGGAATCCGCACTTGCCAGATTGGCAAGTTCCACCGTCTCCACCGGATTGTGGTAGCCTCGTATGCTTCGCGGTAGGTTTTACAGGGTCGCTTTAGCCCCCAAGGATTAAGAGTTGTGAAAATTTTGAAACATACGCTTTCCCGTGTTCCCTTGTTGACAAATTGGAACATGCCTCGCTAGAGTCGGCTACATGGGCCTGAATTGGCATAACGGGAAGAGTAAAATTAGGCAATACAACATAGTGAGACATTGTTGATACACGTCAACCCTCCGTTAAAAACATCCAACACCAGCTAAAAAACCATGAATTTTATTCACGCCTACGAAACGCGCGGAGAACGCTGGGCCGCTCGAATCCGTGGTTTCGTGCGTTGGTTTTATCATCGTAAAGATTGGCATATTCCAATTAGTTTTTTGCTTTTCTTGGTAGCATTCATAGAACCTTGGCATCAGATGGCGCGTCTGCTGGAAGGGGTTGTTTGGGCATTTCTTGGACTGTACGCCGCCTGCTGGGTTACCTTGCTCATGGCGCGTTCTTTTCTCCGCCCGTATCCATATCCGCCAAAAATCGATTCAGATCGACATGTCCTAGACGGGTTCTGCATTTTACCCATGGCATTTCAGGTGCCTCGATTTAGTCCTTACAAATTACGACTTCTCGGCTCGGAAAAAACATCGGCGGGCTGGATGGTGCCGAATGAATTTGAAATGGAGGCGTTTGTCGATTTTGGCCACAGAGCTTTAGAAGAAGCGCACCCAACCCTTTCACGAGACGAGAGGCGGAAAACCTATCAACGCTGGTGGGAATGCCAAAGTAATTCCTTTCTCTTGCTGGAGAAATTGGAAAGCGATGGCAAGCGGCGGGTGATTGCCGTCTCAATCATTCTGCCACTTACTGAGTTGGGCCATAAACTTTTACGGGACGGTGAGCGTCGAGTGCTTGATTTGGGCTCTGCGGAGATTGACTGCACAACGAGGGGAAGTAAGCATCTATTGATCGATACATGGATTCTTCGTCCGGCATATCGCCGCAGATACACAGGCTTTGAGTATGCGTTGATCCTTAAACATCTGTCGATTTTCTGGGATCCTTCTCAGCAGAACGAGGTGACAGTTTTAGTTGAACCAGATGCTTCTAGTATTCGCACACTCGCACGACTAAGCAATTTTCATGGTCCATCGCGGACCAAAGACGGAGGCCAGTTATACGCATATCATTTTCCTCATGATTATGCCGATGCAAGACTGGAAAGACGGTTTGAGGCCATCAAAAATAATATGGTAAAATGCCAGTCGTTGCCGCTTTAGGACGCTACCAACCTGAAGTCGCAACTCAAATACAAGGCAGAGTAGGAATCACGTCAGCCGGTCATGCCCAACAGCATGACCGACCTTTTTTAGCCCGATTCGCGCTTGCCAGATTGGCAAGTTTTACCGTCTCCACCGGATTGCCAGCATGTCATACGCTTCACGATGGGTTCACAGGGTTCTTCAAAAACACAAACCAAAGGAAATATATGAACATCAGATCGTATGAACGCATCACCGAACGTATCGTCAGCCTAATGGAGCAAGGCACTATTCCCTGGCATAAGCCTTGGAGCGTCTCGAACGGACTTCCGCGCAATCTCGTCACCAAGAAGCCGTATCGCGGCATCAATCCATTTTTGCTCAAGGCCGCAGGTTATGACTCACCGCATTGGCTTACCTTCCGTCAGGCGATCCAGCTTGGCGGAAGCGTCAAGAAGGGTGAAAAAGCCTGCCCAGTCGTATTCTGGAAACCGCTGAAGGTCGCCGACCGGGAATCCAGCGAGGAAATAAAAATTCATTTGCTCCGGCTGTACTTTGTTTTCAATGTCGCCCAATGCGAAGGATTGAAGAACCTGCCCGAAGGAGATGCCAGTCCGTTTGCCATAACCGAAGCGGCTGACATTGTATCCGGAATGCCGCAGAAACCGGCCATCAAGCTCGGCATGAAACAAGCCTACTATTCCCCGCCAAGTGACACGGTGGGAATGCCGGCGCCGAAGCAATTCAATACCGAGGAGGCATACCACGCGGCCCTCTTCCATGAACTCGTGCATTCTACAGGTCACGAAAACCGGCTCAAGCGGCAGAGCATCATGGAGCGCAACGGTTTTGGCACCGATCCCTATTGCAAGGAGGAGCTGATCGCCGAACTTGGCAGCGCATTTTTGTGTAGCGAAGCCGGAATCGTAGAGCGCACCATCGACAGTTCCGCCGCCTATGTCGAGGGCTGGCTGAAACGGCTGAAAGAGGACAAAACCCTCATCGTGTACGCGGCGGCGCAGGCGCAGAAAGCCGCGGACTTCGTTCTGGGACGGAAAATGGAAACGGAGGTGGCTGCATGAATGGGAAAACGCGGAGCCTGAAAATCGAAACCGTAGGGGATTTCGCATATCACAAGACTAAGCCGCGCATTCGCCTGAGCGGACATTGGCTGGAACAAGCAGGATTCAAGTCGGGCCACCGGGTGGAAGTTCATTTGTCCAATCCCGGCGAATTGACGCTTCAGTTCAAAGAATGCGCATCGGCAGTGAGCACGGCTGAATCCCCTCATGAATCGACGGATTCTTTTGGCTGACCGCATGCAGACAAAGCATACATAGCCCGATGCGCCATACGCGTCGGGCTTTTCTATTGGACCTGCTGAATTGCTTGCTGGACTTTTTCGGTCACGATGCGGGTTCCCTCCTGAACCTGTGACTGAAGGATGTCCGTCATCTGGATACGGCTCGGATGCAGCGGGATCAGCTGCTTGTCATCCCGGAATTTCAGCCCTTCGGCGACAACCGTATGCTGTGTTTGATATTCCAACACCTTGAACAATATCTGCGTCTCATCATCCTTGGTCTGGCCGATTATAAGCAATATCACCCTGACGGAGCCGCCCAAGATGCCCAGCGAGAACTCGTGCCGGGCGGAGACCTGATAGACATTCGTTTGCGGCGAATCTTCGTAGAAGATCTGAAAGACTGTCGGCTCCGCCTGCAGCGATTTGACGATGGCAGCCTTGATCTCTCTGGCATTTTTACTTGTCTTGATTTCATGTTCTGAAAAAAGAGACGCATCTGGCTGTTTGCTGCAAATGCCATCGAATACTTCCCGAGGCCGCTTCAAGCGTGCTACGCGTTCGCGCTCTTCGTCCTCGCGCTGGCGTTGGGCGCTCAGCCGGGTATTGGCTTGATTCTGTAGCTCAACCGCATCGGCATCATCAGCCTTGGCGGTAAGTGCCTCTCGTGTTGCCTGAACCGCATCTGCATAATTTCCTGACGCCATAAAATCATGTGCGTTCTTGATCGCGGACAGGTAGCGCAGGCTGACAAGATTGATTCGATTTGTGGTGATCTGATTTTCGATAATTTCCATCTCGGCAGGAGTCGTCTGATACTCTGCCAGCGACAGGCTCAATCGCATCACATGCGGTGTTATGTCACTCAAGCTCAAAGGAGTTTCGCCGAGATAGCCGCCGTCGGCATCGCGAACTGTTGCGCCAGGCGGAATTGATTCCAGCCGTGCCGCCCCCAATTTGAAAACCGCTTCTTGTTCATTGGTTTTTCCTGTCTCAACCATCATCGACTGATGCAGTTGCAGTTTGTGATATGAGGTCGTGATCTGATAGCTACCCGGCGGCAAATCTGTGACCGTCGCAGGCAGGTTTCCGCCGTCCACCGCTTCGCCGTCAGCGGATCGCAGCTGGAAAGCGGCTCCGGAATGGTTGCAGGTCAGATTCAGGCCGCCGAATTGCGGTGCAAACATGATGGCAGAGGCAAGATTGTTGGCCACCGGCGCATCTTGGGATTGCGACCAGTGCGGATACGTTGCCTTCACGGTGTAGGTGTCAGTCGGAACCGTCAGGTTGGTCGCGGAGCAATTTTTAAGGGTTGCGGAAAATTCGGGACCTGAGATCGAGATGCTCTCGGCTCTTGGGTCTGCCTTCACGGATAGCATGCCTTTGGTGCGTTTCAGTTGGATTTGCCCGAAGTCGTGCGGCCCGTACCAGGCGAAGAATTTGGTCGCCACCGGATCACCTTTGGAATGGGTCGCGCGCAACACATGGTTGCCGAGGGAAATCTTCTCGCCGCTGATTATCGTCCGTCCGTCCAGGCTGACGGTGACATCGGGAGCGAACGTCCGGCCCTCCAAAGCCGTTGAGAACGTGATCCGGGTCAGTTCGATCATTCGCTGGTGGTAATGGATGCCGTACAGGATCAGCATGAGGAGAATCCACCATGCGAGAGGACGAAGAACCCGCAGCCAGCATCCAGCACGGCTTTCCCGGAGAGGTTGGTCATTCATAAGTTCCCTTCCCATTTGGCATTGACCGTCCGCCGTGGCCGATGCCATTATGACTGCCGAGATTCTTGTCTATGGGAACAATTGGTGACAAGCAAAAAAAGGGCGAGCGCATCCGCGCTATTCTCGATTTTGTCTTCGGCTTCAAGAACCGGCGGGGCGAAATTCTCGACTGGTGGATCTACTCGGCGGACGGTTTCAGCATATCACCGCAGGAATTCTACACGGCGCTCGAGAAGCATCTGGCCGGATACAAGCTTCCCGCCACGGAGGCCGTCCGCCACGAGTTCTCAGAGGGGGGATTGCTGTCCGACCAGCGTACCTATCTCCGGTTCATGCGCGAGCGGTTTGCTGTCGAGACATGCGCCGCACCGTTCGGCAGCGTCTACTTCTTCTCCTGCCGCACCGTCCATGTGCCCGCGCTGGTTCGTCTCTGGCACATTCTGGCAGCAATTCTGTTTTTCAACGTCATGGGCGGCCTGCTGGTGGCTCAACTTGGATTTGTCTTTGCCATCGTCGCCACCGGCGCTCTGCTTTTTGCCATCGTGGGCGTCATGCGCAATGCGGGTGCGATGGCGCCGGACTTGGATTCGCTGCTGCTGAGGATTCCGGTCGTCGCGACTATCTACGAGGACTGGTTCCTCGTCGAAACATACTATCGTGCCGATACCAAGGAACTCTACCTGAAAATTCTGCCTGAACTCATTAAAGGTGTGGCCGAAAACGTTTGTGCCGAGAAAGGGGTGAAGCTGGAGCGTCAGCACCAGTTTCCGCCCGTCCTCGATGAACTGTATCGCCCGCAACGGCCGAAAAAGGAGACGAAGCCCGAGGAATAAAAAAAGGGTATGCCAACAGCGCACGAGCATTTTTCCGCGCAGTTCCAAAAGTGGGAAATCCGTGGCCGGGGCTGGCAGGTATTTCCAGAACCTGTCCATCCAGAACCGCCATTCGTCCCTTTCACGCTCCGACCGATGGCGCAGGCGGTGGATGACGGGCGACGGCCAACCTTCTTAAGTTCTCTCACGCGAAAAATATTCTCACCTCCACCGCCACCGGCTGACATTGAATGCGAAGAAGACGCAGAACCACAAATTTTCAGCCGCGATTCATTGGTTGAGCTTCAGGCTTCCCTGCCGGACAAGCTGGATGTCTCAAAGGAGGCGTTCGAGCAGTTTCTTTTGAACCTGTCCCTGTGCCGTGAGCCGGTTGCATTCGAGTTGGTCGGAAGCTGCGGGCGCGTATGCGCGCAATTCGCGGCGTGTGAGTCGGACATCTCACTGGCTAGGAAACAGCTATCGGCCCATTTCCCCGACGTGCAGTTCCGGCAACAGACCGGCACGCTGGAAACCGCATGGCTCGCAAGCCAAGGCGACGAGGCGTTTGCGGTGGAATTCGGCCTTGAACGTGAGTTCATGTTGCCGCTTGCAACCAGCAAGCTAGACCCATTCGTGGGCATCGTGGCTGCACTGGCGGAATTGCAGCCCGGCGAGCTTGCCCTGTTCCAAGTCCTGTTTCAGCCGGTGGAAAACCCATGGGCAGAGAGCATCGTCAATTCCGTCACCCATGCCGACGGGAAGCCATTTTTCGTCGATTCGCCAGAACTGGCTGGCGCAGCGGAGAACAAAGTCGCCCGTCCATTGTATGCCGCCGTTGTCCGCATCATGGGACGTACTGCTTCACGCGAGCGCCTGTATGAAATCGCCCGTGACCTTGCCGGCGCGCTCCGCGTATTCGGCAGCCTGC
This sequence comes from Verrucomicrobiia bacterium, assembly GCA_035943555.1. Classification (GTDB taxonomy): domain Bacteria; phylum Verrucomicrobiota; class Verrucomicrobiia; order Limisphaerales; family UBA11358; genus UBA11358. The sequence continues at coordinate 16,495 of DASZCA010000212.1, read as the reverse complement.
AAGGCAATGCCCTCATTCCACTTCATAACGAGGAGTATCCGTTTGAAGAGCATATTGAGGACGTGATTGCCCGGCAGTCGCGCCGCAGCGGCATGATCTTGAACAGCGACGAGCTGGTCAATTTCGTACATCTGCCGTCAAGCGCCGTGCGCTCTTTGGCCTTGCTGCGCGATACCGGCCGGACAAAGGCGGCGCCCGCCATCGTGCAACAACCTCCCGGTGTGGTCATCGGCGACAACGAACACAACGGCGAGACAGTTCCCGTATTTTTAACCGCCGACCAGAGGGTGCGCCATACCCACATCATCGGATCCTCGGGCTGCGGCAAGTCCTCCCTGCTGCTGAATCTGATCCGGCAGGACATCGAGAACGGCGACGGCGTGGCCGTTCTCGATCCACACGGCGATTTGATTGACCAGATTTTGACCCTCATTCCCGTCGAACGGATTGACGATGTTGTACTAGTGAACCCGTCCGATGTCGAGTTCCCCATCGGCTTTAACATCCTCCAAGCCCATTCCGAAGTGGAAAAAAATCTGCTGTCCTCCGACCTGGTTTCCGTCTTTCGCCGGCTGTCCACGTCTTGGGGCGACCAGATGGACACGGTATTGCAGAATGCCATTTTGGTGTTTCTGGAAAGCAGTCGGGGCGGCACCCTCGCGGAATTGCGCCGATTCCTGCTGGAGCCGCCGTTCCGCAGCGAATTCCTACAGACCGTACACGACCCAGAACTGATCTATTATTGGCAGAAAGTGTTTCCGCAGCTTGGCGGCGGCAAGTCCATCGGTTCGGTATTGACCCGATTGCAGGATTTCTTCAGCCGGAAGCCGCTCCGCAACATGGTGTCGCAGCGAGAGAACAAACTGGATTTCGCGGACATCATGGATAGCGGCAAAATCTTCCTGGCGAAACTGTCGGAAGGCCTGTGCGGCGCGGAAAACTCATATTTGCTCGGCACGTTGCTGGTGTCGAAGTTCCAGCAGCTTGCGATGGCGCGGCAGGCGCAGCAAATGGCCGTCCGCAGAGACTTCTGGCTCTACGTTGACGAGTTCGATCATTTCATATCGCCGAGCATGGCGGAGATTCTGAAGGGTGCGCGCAAGTACCGGCTTGGCCTCACGCTCGCGCACCAGGAATTGCACCAGTTGCAGAGCGAACCCAAGGTTGCAAGCGCGGTAATGACCCAGCCCTGCACCCGCATCGTCTTCCGGGTGGGTGATGATGATGCCAAGAAGCTAGGCGACGGCTTCACGGCCTTTGATGCCAAGAGCCTCAAAACACTGGAAAAGTTCCATGCGATTGTCCGTGTGGAGCGTAACGATTTTGATTTCAACCTGGCATTGCGAAAGCCGGAGTTGGAAGCGGTTTCCGATGCCCAAGCCATCATCGCGGCCTCCCGTGCCAAGTATGCCACGCCTCGCGCCGAGGTGGAGGCGGCATTGCTGGCGAGTCTGCGGGGTGAAGCAAAGAAGCCCGCACCGCCGGAATCAGTCGCGCCACCAAGCAGCGAAACCCAGCCAGCGCCCAAGCCCGTTTCCCCACCCACCGCAGCGTCAAATGTTGTCCCGCCCGCACCACCCGCCGGGGCGGTGGAGGTTCCTCCACCTTCGCCGCCTCCGGTACCACCTCCAATCACGGTTTCGGAAAAGGAATCGGTGAAGACGGTCGAGCCAAAGGATTTGGGACGCGGTGGTGCCCGGCATACAGCCATTCAGGACCGGCTGAAGACCGAGGCCCAAAAACTTGGCTTCCGTGCCGAGGTTGAGAAACAGCTGGCCAAAGGCTCAAACGATGCCGCCGATCTGTTGCTGCGGCGTGGAAGCATCGAAATCGCGGTGGAGATCAGCATCACCACGGGAGTTGACCATGAGTTTGAGAACGTGAAGAAATGCCTGGCATCGGGCATCGGCCGCGTGGCCGTGGTTGCCACAGGACGCAAGCAGCTTGAAAACATTGCCGCCTCTGTGCAGGGCGGGCTTGGCCCGGAAGCAGCGGCAAAGGTCAGCTATAACACGCCGGATGAATTCCTAGCAGAGTTGCAAAAGCTGGCAAAGACCGCCGAGGAACAGCTCCCATCGGAACCGATGCCCAAGACGGACAAGATACTCGGCTTCAAGATCACTCGGAATTTCCAAAAACAGTCACCAGAAGCACAGCAATTGAACCAGCAGGCGATTCATGATGTGACGCTGAGGGCCATGAAGCAGCCTACTTCGGGCGCAAAAGATAAACCGGACCGACCACCTTGAAAGATGAATATTTTTCAATCATGCGCATCCGCAATTTGAGCAATCCTTGCTCCGACTGTTCTTCCGCTTGGAAAATCGAGGTTTGCGCCACGCCCATTTCCCGTGCTGCCTGGGCGCGTGTTTTGCCCGCCTGTTTCCTAAAACGCTTGGCGAGCGCGGTCAAATCGTTTTCTGAAACTGATTTTTCTTTCAACATGCAGGCAGCATACGAAATAAAGGCGAATCGCCTACACTTTTATCTTGCCTAAACCCCTCGTTTTCGGCTATGAAGTAGTATATGAAGGAAAATATTGCCTTGAACAAATCCGTCGGCATCTGGATTCGGGTTTCCACCGAAGATCAGGCCCGGGGCGAGAGCCCTGCCCACCATGAAGAACGCGCCCGCGCATACGCCAAGAGCCGTGGCTGGCAGGTCAAAGAGCTGTATGACCTCGCCGGACAGAGCGGCAAGGCCGTGAAGGATAACCCGGAGGCCAAGCGCATGATGAAGGACATCGAGCGCGGCCACATCACCGGACTCGTCTTTTCCAAGCTTGCGCGTCTCTCCCGCAACCGCCGCGAACTGGAGGACTTTTCGGATTTCTTCAACAAGCACAAAGCCGACCTCATTTCGCTCTCCGAAGCGATTGACACCAGCACCGCCGGAGGCCGGATGTTCTTTCATCTGCTTGGCGTGTTCGCCCAATGGGAGCGCGAAGAGATAACCGAACGCGTGAACGCGTCCGTCCTTGTCCGCGCCAAGCTCGGCAAATCCATCAATGGCAGTTCCCCCTACGGCTACGAATGGAAGGACCGCAAGCTCGTCGTGAAGCCCGCCGAGGCTGCCATCCGCAGGAAGGCATACGACCTGTTTTTGACCCACCGGCGCAAGGGCAAGGTTGCCAATCTCCTGAACGCCGCCGGATATCGCACCCGTGGCGGGGCTCTCTGGCGCGACAGCCAGTTGTTTCGCATCCTGACCGACCCAAGCGCAAAAGGCGTGTATTTCTTCAACCGAGTGCGCCAGTTGGAGAACTCCTGGCAGACCGAACCCAAGCCGGAAAGTGAGTGGGGCCAGGTCGTATGCGAACCCATCATTTCCGAAGAGGTGTGGAATCAGGCGAACCGGATCATCGAGGAGCACATCAAGAGCTGGAAGCGTCCCGGCCCATCGCCGGTGCATCTCTTCGGCGGCTTGGCCGTGTGCAAGTGCGGCACCAAGATGTATGTGCGGGCCGACAGCCCCAAATATGTGTGCCGCAAATGCTGCAACAAGATTCCCATCGTGGATTTGGAGGCGATCATCCAGGAGGAATTAAAGGCGTTCTTTGGGACACAAAATCGCGTGGAACGTCTCATGGACGAAACCAGCACCAACCTTGCTCAGAAGTCCGCCCTCCTTGAGACCCACCGGCACGAAATCCAGAAGGTGCGGGAGGAGATGCGCCAGACGCACCAGCTGTACCTGAAACAGCAGATTTCGGGAGACGGCTTCCGCGACCTCTATGCCCCCGCCGAGGAACGCTTCAAGCAGTTACAGGCCGAACTGCCGAAGCTTGAGGCGGAGGTGGACTTTCTGAAGGTCAACAAACTCTCTGCGGATGACGTCGTCCGTGAGTCCGCAACCCTCCACGAGCGCTGGCCCTCAATGCCGGTTGACGACAAGCGGAGGATCGTCGAAGCCCTCATCGAAAAGATCATAATCGGCGAAGGCGAGATCGACATAACCTATTCGTGCGCCCCCTCTTCTGAAGAACTGTGCAAAAGCCAACAGGGGTTAAGGCTAGGATGAGGGGGTGGGCGTCCACATCTCCTGCCACCAGTAAATTTCACCAGGCTTGGCTCAATGATCCACCACCCGGAAAAATATCCGGTTGGCATCCGCAAAATAAGCCTCCCAGTAGATGTTTATGCCGTGATCCCCGGTCACATACGTCCAATTCAGCAAGTCCGTCGAAGAATCCAGTTCCCAATCCGTCGTGGTGGTGTTGGTGCCGGAGATGGTCATCAGATAAGGAGCATTGCTGTCATCCGCATAGACCTGCATTTCCAGTTTTACCGGTTTCGGATTGGGCAGCGCCACGGAAGCTTCATCGGACAACCCGCTATTATTTCCATTGTTATCAGTGGCCGAGACCTTGAAGTAATACGTATGGTCTCCCGGTAGATTTTGGAGGACATAACCAGCAGCCACCGATCCGTCCGTCGTCAGAATATTGGTGTACAGCCCGCTTTGTGTTCCGTAATAGATGTGATATTGGACGATGGTGTTCGTGGCGTTTGGCGGATTCCAACTCAGCACCACGCCCCGCGTGCCGGCGCCATAAACCTTCCCGGAACCAGCCACAAGAAAAACGGCTGCCGCCAGCATCATCCAATGATGAAGGGCGCCAGGCATGAGGCTTCTGAAATTAACCACGCGGGACACATATAAAGTATTCCATGAGATGATTCTCGACTCAAGTAAAGCTGATTGAAAAAATAACATATCATCAAATCAAGATGCGTTGATTTTTTATTTTGAATTCCTTGTCCGGCTAGAATACATTGTCCCCGATGTCGAACAACGCCGAACTTCTGAAAAAAGCGCTCCGTGACCGCATTGTCATCATTGACGGTGCCATGGGCACGACCATTCGCACCTATGGCCTGGGCGAAAAAGAGATTCGCGGCGAACGTTTTGCGGATTCCAAAAAGGACCTCAAAAACAACGGCGACCTCTATTCCCTCACCCAGGCGGAAACGATCGGTGACATCCACCGGCGCTTTCTCGAAGCCGGGGCCGACATCATCGAAACCAACACCTTTTCCGCCACCAGCATCGGCCAGAGCGAATTCTTCGTCGATGACCCGCGCGAACACGGCGGGCGCAAAGATCCCGCCTTTTACCAAGGTGTCATCGACAACAAATACCTCAGCGACCTCGCTTGGGAGATCAACGAGCAATCCGCCAAACAATGCCGCGAATGGTGCGACCGCATTGCGAACAAAACCGGTCGCCCACGTTTCGTCGCCGGTGCCATCGGCCCTTTGACGGTCTCTCTCTCCAACTCGCCGGACGCCGATGATGCCGGTTTTCGTGTCTGTACCTTTGACCAAGTCAAGACCGCTTACGTTCATCAAGTTCGCGCATTAATTGCGGGCGGTTCGGACATTTTGCTCGTCGAAACCATCTTCGATTCGCTTAACGCCAAAGCCGCGCTCGTGGCCATCCAGGAAGTCTTCGCGCAGGACAAAAAAATCCTGCCCATCATGATCTCGGCCGCCGTCGGTCGTGGTGGCGAAACGATGATTTCCGCCCAGACCATCGAGGCCTATTGGAACGCCATGAAGCATGTGAAGCCGATCGCCATCGGCCTCAACTGCTCGCTCGGGCCCGACCTCATGAGGCCGTTCTTGGAAGAACTGTCCACCAAGTCGGACACCGCTATTTCTTGCTATCCGAACGCCGGTTTGCCCAACCCGCTGTCGCCGACCGGCTTTGACCTCAAGCCCGAAGACATGGGCAATTATCTCGGTGAATTTGCCAGCAGCGGCCTGATCAACATCGCCGGCGGTTGCTGCGGCAACACCCCCGAGCACATCGCCGCCATCGCGAAAACGTTGGAGAACCGCCACCCCCGCGAATTCGCCGGGCCAATAAAATTCACCTATCGCAAACCCGCGACCGCCAGTGGCTCAACCAGCATTCAACCATCCGCCAGCACCCAACCGCTCCCCCCTCTCTCAGCGGGAGAGGGTAAGGGCGTGGGAGAACGCCCGGCATCATCAAACGCATCCGTCCCTCCGCTGCCCCTCCGCCTGAGCGGTTCCCAGCCCTTCACGCAACAGATCGGCCAGTACATCATGATCGGCGAGCGCACGAACGTCGCCGGTTCACCGAAGTTCGCCAAGCTCATCAAAGAAAACAAATACGAGGAAGCCGTCGCCATCGCCCGCCAGCAGGTCGAAAACGGCGCGAACATCATCGATATCTGCATGGATGAAGGCATGATCGATGGCGTCGCCGCCATGACCCGCTTCCTGCAATTGCTCGGCAGCGAACCGGAAGTCGCCAAAGTCCCTTTCATGGTTGATTCCTCGAAATGGGAAGTCATTGAAGCCGGCCTGAAATGCGTTCAGGGCAAAGGCATCGTGAACTCCATCTCCATGAAGGAAGGCGAGGTCAAGTTCCGCGAACACGCTGCCAAAGTGTTGAAATACGGTGCCGCCGTCGTCGTCATGGCTTTTGATGAACAAGGCCAGGCCGCGACCTACGCCGATAAAATTCGTATCTGCGAACGCGCCTACCGTATTTTGGTGGACGAAGTTGGTATTGCGCCCGAAGACATTATTTTTGATCCTAACATCCTCACCGTCGGCACCGGCATCGAGGAACACCATAACTACGCCGTGGACTTCATCGAAGCCACGCGCTGGATCAAAAACAATCTCCCGCACGCGAAAGTCAGTGGCGGTGTCTCCAATGTCTCCTTCGGCTTCCGCGGCAACAACCCCGTCCGCGAGGCCATGCACAGCGCCTTCCTGTACCATGCCATCAAGGCAGGCATGGACATGGGCATCGTCAACGCCGGCATGCTGGAAGTCTACGAAGAGATCGAACCGGAATTGAAAGATCTCGTCGAAGACGTCCTGCTCAACCGCCGTCCTGATGCCACCGAACGGCTCGTGAATTTCGGTGAAAAGCTCAAAGCCGCCAGCGCCGGCACCACTGCCTCTGATAAAAAGGTCGAGGAAGAATGGCGCAAAGGCACTGTTGAAGAACGCCTCTCGCACTCGCTGGTCAAAGGCATCGATCTCTACATCGACGCCGACACCGAAGAAGCGCGTTTGAAATACGGCAAGCCCCTCAATGTGATCGAAGGTCCGTTGATGGCCGGCATGAGCGTCGTCGGCGACCTGTTCGGCGCGGGCAAAATGTTTTTGCCGCAAGTCGTCAAATCCGCGCGCGTGATGAAAAAATCCGTCGCGCATCTCACTCCCTTCATGGAAGCGGAGAAAGCCGCCATGGCCGCCCGTGGCGAAGTCGTCAAGGCCCAGGGCAAGATCGTCCTCGCGACCGTCAAAGGCGACGTCCATGACATCGGCAAGAACATCGTCGGCGTCGTGCTCGCTTGCAATAACTACGAGGTGATCGACATGGGCGTCATGGTTCCCTGCGAAAAAATCCTTGAACGCGCTAAAGCTGAGAACGCTGACATCATCGGCCTGAGCGGTCTCATCACGCCCTCGCTGGATGAGATGGTCCACGTCGCCCGCGAGATGGAGCGTCTGCAATTCAAGGTTCCCCTGCTCATCGGCGGCGCCACCACCAGCCGCGCACACACTGCCGTCAAAGTCGCCCAGCACTACAGCGAACCGGTCGTGCATGTTTTGGATGCCAGCCGCGCCGTGCCCGTGATGACCAGCCTGTTGAGCAAGGACGGCAAAACCGGCTTTGTGAAAAATTTGCGCGAAGATTACGAAAAACTCCGCACGCAACACGCCGGCTCGCAAGTTAAACTGCTCTCCCTCCAAGCCGCCCGCGCCAACGCACCGAAGCTGAAATACGATGACGTATCCAAACCGGAATTCACCGGCGTGCGCACCCTCTCATCCGCCAAAGTGAACGCCGGCCATTGCGATTGCGGTTCTTCGCACGGCCACGCTGGCGCGTTTTCCGTCAGTTTGGAAGACCTAGTGCCATTCATCGATTGGACGCCTTTCTTCCACACGTGGGAACTTCGCGGCGTGTATCCCAAAATTCTCCAGCACGAAAAATACGGTGTCGAGGCCACCAATCTGTTTGCCGACGCTCAAAAACTGCTCAAAGAATTCGTCGCAAACAAATCGCTCGAATTGCGCGCCGCCTATGGCCTGTTCCCCGCCAATGCCATCGGTGATGACGTCGAAGTCTACACCAACGGCTCCCGCAAACATCTGCGTACCAAGTTTCATTTCCTGCGCCAGCAGATCGAAAAAGGCGACGGCACGCCGAATTGGTGCCTCTCCGACTTCGTCGCGCCCAAGGCCACGACCCAACCCGATCACATCGGCGCCTTCGCCGTCACCACCGGCCACGGCCTTAAGGAGATCGTCGAAAAATTCAAGGCCGCCCACGATGACTATAACGCCATCATGGCCGAAGCCATCGCCGACCGCCTCGCCGAGGCTTTCGCCGAATATTTGCACAAACGCGTCCGTGATGAATGGGGTTTTGGTCGGTTGGAAAAACTGACCACAGAAGATTTCATCGAGGAAAAATATCGTGGCATCCGCCCCGCCGCCGGTTATCCGGCCAGCCCCGACCACACCGAGAAAGCCATCCTATGGGATTTGCTCGATGTTGAGCAGCACACCGGCATCAAGCTGACCGAAAGCTTCGCCATGTGGCCCGGTAGCAGTGTGAGCGGCCTCTATTTTGCCCATCCAGAATCCAAATATTTCGCCGTCGGCAAGTTGGGCAAAGACCAGGTCACTGACCTGTCTACCCGAAAAGACAAGTCCCTCGCCGAAATGGAACGGTGGCTCGGCCCGTGGCTAAATTACGACCCGGCCAAAGCCTGAAAAAGATACGGTTAACTTTCTGGGTGTGCCAAATCAAACGGAGCGCGGGCGGCCCGCCCGCAAGTTGATAATGGGCGGCGGCTGCGTTCGCAGAAACAGCCGCAGCGCACACATTTGCTGTGCAATTCTAAACCATCTGTCGCATGCCTGATGGCGAAGCCTTCGTGCCGCCCTTTGCCATTTGACGTCCCGAATCTTCAGAAAGGTGGACGGGGTTCGCGCTGCGACCCCGTTTGCCTGCGTAGCAGGCACTTTGTGGTGCTAAAATCCACCAAAACCGTTCAGATCTAAAAAATTGCGCTCAGCCGTCGCTTATAAACATTGCCCGCCCACCCCATTTTTGATTATCTGCGCCCGAATTTGAACGCCACCTCTGCCAATTGGAACCTCCGCCGTCACGAGCGGATCAGCCTCATCATAACCCTCTGCGCCCTCATCGCGTTCGGCTTCCTCCAAGAACGCCGCACCGCCCTCCGCCATGCACCGATGACCGATCTCGGCGTCTTCTGCATCGCCTCCGGCGCGATCTGGAGCGGCGAAAATCCCTACGCCATTTCCGATTGGCACGGCTGGCACTATCAATACCCTCCCGCCCTCGCCATCCTGTTCCTGCCCCTCGCCGAACCGGTGCCGCAGCAACCGCCAGCTTTGCCGCCCGGCACGCTAAAGACAGCGGCCAACACCCCATGGGGCTATGCTATCGATGGCAAAAACTACTATGGCTTCCACGCTGAAAACACCCACTTCTTTTTCGTCGTGGCCGCGTGGTACGTCATTAGCCTCCTCGGCATTCTGCTCTCCGCTCACGCGCTCGCCTGCGCCTTGGAAAGTCGCAAACTCCGTTCACCACCGCCTGAGGATGCCTACGCCCGCCGCCGCTGGTGGTGGCGCCGCCTCTTGCCCTTGGCCGTCTGCGCCGGCTCGCTGGCAACCGATCTGTCTCGTGGCCAGGCCGATATCCTGATGCTGACCGCCATCGCCCTCGGCCTTTATCTCCTGACGGCAAACGCTAAATTTAAAGCCGGCCTCTGCTTTGCCTTTCCGGCCACGGTGAAATTGTTTCCACCGTTGCTGCTGGCCTATCCTTTCATTCGTCGCCAATGGAGCATGGCCATGGGCATCGTGGCCGGACTCATTATTTTGTTGGGGGTGTTACCCTTGGTGATACTGGGCCCCAAACGCACCACCGAACTGTACCAGTGCTGGATCGAAGTGCTCGCCAAGCCCGCGCTTGGTCATGGTGCTGACACGTCGCGCCTGAAAGAACTCACCGGCATGGGCAGCACGGACAATCAATCGCTCCTCGCCACCATCCACAACTGGACCTATCACTCGCTGACCCGCGATCAACGCCCCGCTGAAGCCGCTCCTTGGGAACGCAACACCGTCTATGCCGTCGGCGCTTTGATGATTATCTCAACCCTTTACGTCATTGGCTTGCGACGAACGGATTCACCCCAAGAACTGCTGGTGATTGCCGGCCTGCTTGTCGGCATCGCCCTCGTCGTCAGTCCTATTGTGCATAATTTTTACTACCTGCTCATGCTCCCGCTTGTGGCGGCTCTGATCGATCTCGGCCTCCCTCAAGCCAACCGCCCCGGCCTGAATTGGAAGTTCATTCTGCCTGTTGTCATTTTTATGTTGGGCGATTTGCTCGCCCGCATGCCCGGCATCGGCCGGATGCTCCGCGATAATGGCATCACCACGTTGAGCCTGCTATGGCTGCTGGCCGCCGGAACACTTTTCTTGGCTGCGCAAGCAAAGGCATATCGCGCCGCCAGATAATTTCCGCCACCCACGGCTCGACATTTGCCCGCGACATCGCGAAGATGTCCTCATGTACAAGGTGTCGGTTTTTCCGTTGGTTTTGATCGCTCTGGCGGTGTGTAGTTGCACGACCATGCACACATCCAGCCACGCGAATTACAGCCATTTCACCGGGCTGACCGACCTGTCCAGCTTCACTCGCACCCAAAACTCGGATGGCAGCATTGTGCTGCTATCGCCCGAAATCAAATCACCCATCGCTTGGGACCAACTCGTCCTTTCCTGGAATACCACCGCGACCCCAGGAACATTTCTCATAGCCGAAGCCCGGGCAATCCAGCCGCAGCATTGCACCAAATTTTATACATGGGGCCGCTGGTCGCCCGATGACAAAGTATTTCCACGCGCCAGCGTTCGTGACCAAAAAGATGCCGACGGTGATGTGCGTGCCGATACCCTCACACTGAACAGCCCCGCCACTTCGGTTCAAATCCGCCTCATCCTCGGCGGCACCAATGGCACCCTGCCCTCGCTAAAATTCCTCGGCCTTTCTTTCTGTGACACCAAGATCAAACCCGAAGTGCTGGCACCAAACCGCGCCGCGTGGGGCAAGCTCATCCCCACCCCCGAACGCTCGCAGCAATCTTACCCCGGCGGCGGCGGCTGGTGCAGTCCCACTTCGCTCTCCATGGCGCTGGCCCGTTGGGGCACCATTTCCAATCGCGTTGATTGGAACCTCGACGCCCCGGAAGTCGCCGCCGGTGTTGCCGATCACGGCTTCAAGTTCGCCACCGGCAACTGGTCTTACAATACAGCCTTCGCCGGCAGCCTGAACGGCATGCGCGCCTATGTCACGCGCTTCAGTGATATCTCCGAATTGGAAGATTGGATTGCCGCCGGCATCCCCGTGATGATTTCCGCCCGCTACGACCTGCTCAAAGACGGTCGCGCCGATGATTTCAGCGGCCACCTCACCGTCTGCCGCGGCTTCACCGAAGATGGCGACATCATCGACAACGATCCGTGGACCGACCCGAAGGTGGAAAGCATCCGCCACATCTACAAACGCGCCAACGTCATTCGTGCCTGGGCCACTTCGCACAACACCGTCTATCTCGTTTATCCCGAAAATGCAAAAATCCCTGAGGACCGCTTCGGCCACTGGTGAACCATTTTATTTATGACCACAAAACTTCAACGCTTCGCTTCTGCCATCGCCCTGCTTTGCGCCGTGACGGTCTTCTCCGGCTGCAAAACCGTTTCGCATCCTCAAAGCAATTTCAGCTTCTTCCGCGCCCAAGATGATTTCTCCAACTACACGCATTCAACCGATGCCGATGGCAACACCGTCCTCCTCTCGCCAGCGATCAAATCGCACATTGCTTGGAACGAACTTATCATCTCGTGGAATGCCGACGCCCCTCCGGGAACGTATTTGAAGATTGAAGCTTCCGCCATTTCTCCCGGCCACCAAACGAAGTTCTACACCGTCGCTCTCTGGTCGCTTGATAACACGATTAGCCCGCGCACCAGTGTTCGCGGCCAAAAAGACGACGATGGCAATGTAGATACCGACACCCTCATACTTAACGACCTGGCCAACGCCGCCCAAATCCGTGTCACGCTCATTGGCACCAATGGCACCATGCCAGCCTTGAAATTCTTGGGCGCTTCCTTTTCCAATACAAAAATCCCCGTTGCCACGCGCCTGCCCAATCACGCCGCTTGGGGCAAGATCATCACCACTCCGGAACATTCCCAACATGGTTATCCGAACGCCAAAGGCTGGTGCAGCCCGACCTCGTTGTCCATGACGCTCTCTCGCTGGGCGGATGTCCTGAACCGTCCGGAGATGGATCTCACCGTGCCCCAAGTCGCCGCCAAAGTCTACGATACTGATTTTGCCGGCACCGGCAACTGGCCCTTCAACACCGCCTTCGCCGGCAGCTTTCCCGGTATGCGCAGCTACGTCACGCGCTTGGATGACATGGCCGAAGTCGAAGACTGGATCAACGCCGGCATCCCCGTGATTCTCTCCGCCCGCTGGGACTGGCTGCGCCCCGGTCGTCCGCTGGACAAGGACGGCCACCTCATCACCTGCATCGGCTTCACCGCCGACGGCGACGTGGTCATCAACGATCCCGCCGCCCATCTGGACAAAGGCGATTCCGTCCGCCAAATCTACAAGCGCGCCGACGTCATCCATTCCTGGACCAAGTCCCACAACGCCGTCTATCTGGTGTATCCAGTCGGCGCAAAAATCCCCCACAACTCATTCGGCCATTGGGAATAATTGCAAGCGACGTCTCTTGCAATCTAGACAGGTAGGGCGCGTCACTCCGTGCGCGCCGTCATGGCAAAACTTGACGCATAATTTTTCCCAAAAATTTTCACGAAAAACTGCCCACCACAGAGAAACTTTTTATTGGACCGATAACAATTCGCCTCTAATTCCCAAGTGCGCTCAATTCAGGCTTTTCTTCGATGTCGGGCGTTAAACATCGCATCCACCTACTTCTCTCGCCCCGCCTCACGAACCCTGATCACATTTCGCAGGACGATCAATCCCACCGGCGCCACGCAAGCCGCCAACGCCACATATAACCACATCGTCGACGGATGCCGCTCGCCGACCTCAGGGCAATATCGCGATAAAATGTCTCCTGCAAAATAAAGCAAAATCAATTTTGCCAGCAGAAAAGGCAGATACGAAAGTGATGCGTACGAAGCTTCCAAACCTTTCGGCGCGATGGCCGATGCATATTCATAAACCCTCGGTGAATAGAGGGATTCCCCGATTGAAAACACCACGACAAAGACCGTGATCATCACATAATATGGATGTACCGCGCCTTTCAAATTGAGATAGCCGTGCCCGAACCATTGTCCGATGGAACTGTCGGCCAGCGGTTGAAACCATTCGACCGGCAGCGCCATGATGAACACGGAAGCGGCCGTAACGATGCCACCAATCGTGACCATCCGATAAGCCGGCTGGCGTTGAGAAAGCACACCGATCAACGGGGTGAGAATGATCACGGCCAGTGCATTGATCCCCCACAGTTTTCCCACCGGGGCGCCATCGCCCAAAACGCGGATGCCAAAGGTGGGATAAACATAATACATGTGCATCAAAACCATTTTCAAGAAAGCGACTAGCAGGAGAAAAATGATCAACTTGTGAAATCCTTCCTGCTTAAAAAGCTTCTGAAACAGGCGAACCGTCTCCACCGCGCTGCTCCTCACCGAATCCAGGATCAGTCCGCCCAATTTTTCCCCGGCAGGCCTGGTTGTTGCAGGCTTGATTTTTATCCCGTCATCCGTGACCTCCACCGCCGGACGGATGAGATAGACCAGTGGTATCATCAAAAATTGGATCCCCAAGCTGACCGCGAACAAGACCCGATAACTCGTCAGCGATGTATGCAGCAAGGGCAATTCCAGGTGGCCGTGCTCACCCACGCCCTGCCGGACGTAATCGAAAAGCCAGGCCGCCATGAACGAACCCATGTTGAGTACGGTGTAAGAGATCGAGAAAGAAAAGGATCGCTGCGGCGTGGTGGAATATTTCCGAACCGCCGCCACCAAAACCGGCGTCCCCAAAGCCTCTCCCACGGCCAATGGCATCAAACCCAGAAATATCGCGACATGGGGGGATGCGCCAAAAATCATCACCAACCGCGCAAATATGCAGATGAAAATCCCGAGAAAAAAAGTCTTCCGCAACCCGATCGCGTCAGTGAGCGAGCCAACCATCAAAGTCACCACCGTGATCGAGATGGCCCAGGCCAATACAAACTGGTAAGCCTCCTTGTCCGAATAACCGAATTCATGTGAGAGCCATAACTTCAGGGTCAGATTGGTGACGGCGAAAGCGGCATAATTGAGCAGCTTGAGGCAGAAAGTCAGCCACAGTTCCCTCGCCGCTCCGTTCAAAACGGTGAATTTGCCTAAAAAGCTGGGGCTAGGTTGTTTGCTGTCGGTCATCTAATCCTTAATGCCGGATAAGCTACCTGTCCTCACGCAATGTGGAAAGCGTCAATCTCAGCCACGCGCCGGACTTGTTTTTTACCGATTGAGCCTTAAGCTTGGGGTGTGAAAAGCGACGTGTTACCAGTTCAAATCCGGGGCATCCTTCCCCACAACAACAGTTGCGCGCTGTTCGTGGGCAATGAAAAGAAGGTTTTCGTCATCCAGGTTGAACCGCAGATGGGCGCTGTCATCGGGATGTTCTTGCGCGATACCCCCAAGGAACGTCCGCTCACCCATGACCTGATTAATCGCGTCTTCCTCGGTTTCGGCATCAACGTTGAACGCGTCATCATCACCGACCTCAAAAATTCCACCTATTTTGCCCGCTTAATTTTGCAGCAACAGAACGAACTCCAGACCGAGCGCAAGATCGTGGAACTCGATGCCCGCCCGAGCGATTGCTTGGCACTGGCCGCCGCCCAAAAGAAGCCTATTTTCGTCTCCGCCAAACTGTTTGAGCAGGTCGAGGACATGAGCGAAGTCCTCGAGCGCATGAACGAATCCAACAGCGAGACCGACTGAAATGGCCGCGGCCAAATCCAATCCGCTCGCGCTTGTGTGTGGCGATGACGACTTCGCCGTCAAGCAACGCGCCCGCCAGATCTTCACCGAATGGTCCGCCGAACTCGGCGGCATGGATCATGAGATCATCGAAGCTGCCGTCGGCAACAGCGGCGAAGCCTTGAACGCGCTCGGCAAGCTGCGCGAAGCCCTCAACACCCTGCCCTTTTTCGGCGGTGGCAAAGCCGTCTGGCTCCGCGATTGCAATTTCCTCGGCGAAGAACGCACCGCCTCGGCTGCCGCCGTCACGGAGATGCTCGCCAGCCTTGCCGACGAGTTAAAGACCTTCCAATGGCAAAACGTCCGCCTGCTCATCAGCGCCGGCAAGGTCGACAAGCGAAAGACCTTTTACAAGACCTTGGACAAGCTGGGCACCGTTGAAATCTTTTCCGCTTGGTCAGTGGACGATAAAGATTGGGGCGACCGTGCCGATGACGCCGCGCGCACCGGTTTCAAACAACGCCAGAAAGACATCGCCGAGGAAGCCCTCGCTGAACTCATCAATCGCGTCGGCCCAAACGCCCGCCAACTCGAAAGCGAAGTCGAAAAACTCTGCCTCTCGGTCGGCGACCGCAAACGCGTGGAGCTGGCCGATGTTACCGCCATCTGTTCCCGCAATAAGACCGCTCGCGCCTTCGCCCTCGGCGATGCCCTCGGCGACCGTAACCTGCCCGCCCTGCTCCGCCGGTTGGACGAAGAATTGTGGGAAACCAAGTTCGACAAGGACAAGTCCGAGATCGGTCTCCTCTACGGCCTCATCAGCAAAGTGCGCGCGCTGCTGTTCCTGAAAGAGATGATGCGGGAGGGCTGGATCAAGGATACCCGCGATTACAACTCCTTTAAATCTCAACTGGAACGCGTTCCTGCCGATAAGCTACCTGCGGACCGCAAGTTTAATCCGCTCGCGCTCAATCCATATGTGCTTTACAAAGCCCTGTCGCAGGTCAAAAAATATACCTCGTCCGAACTGGTGAACGCCATGGATGTGCTGTTGCGTTGCAATCAGCGGCTGGTCTCCAGCGGACTCGACGAAGCGCTCGTGCTGCAACAGGCCCTGGTGCAAATCGTCACGCCGCAAACCGTGGCGGCCTGAACAATTACCGATAAAATGACATCTGCCAATCTGTCAGTGCTGGTCGGAAAGAAAATCGCGTGCATCCGCATCGCGGGCCGTGCCAATTTTGCCTCCAGCCCCGACTTCAAAACCCTCCTCAGCGAACTCGCCGGCCGGGAATACAAGCATTTCGTCATCGACCTCACCGAATGCGTCCTCATGGACAGCACCTTTCTCGGCGTCCTCGCCGGCTTCGGTATCAAGATGAATCCCAAAGGCGCACCCACCGAACGCGGCATCGAACTGA
>DASZCA010000211.1:0-2910 GCA_035943555.1 Verrucomicrobiia bacterium | reverse complement strand
GAGTGATAGTATTGGAGCAAACCAGCTTGCCGACATTGGGCGAGGCCAAACGGTTGATCGGGATGAAGGTGGTGCCGCCGTTCAAGTTGACCGTATTCGTGACTGTGAGCCATCCGGTCGGCGCGCCGGGCATCACGTTGCCGCCATTGCCCAAACTGAGGCTGCCGAGCAATTTGCCGTTGCCGGTCAGGGTCGAGCCGCCGTTGGGCGAGAACGTTCCGTCCGAACGGAGCGCCGTGCTGAGAAACGCATTCGCCGTGATATTGATGAAACTCGAGGCGCCGATGGAACCGTCGGTCACGCCGTCACCCAGCGCCAGCACGCCGTTGCTGATGGTCGTGATCCCGGTGTAAGAATTGGCCCCGGTCAAAGTCCAGGTGCCCGTACCGACTTTTGTGACGGAGACCGCATTGGCAATCGTTCCCGCAAAAGTCACCGACGTGTTCTTGAAGCCGACGCGCCACGTGGTGTTCGTTGGGGAGAGCGTGCCTGTTCCCAGAATCGAAGCAGCCGTACCAGTCAATTCACCGATATCAACTGTGGCATTGTTTCCGGACTGAAAATCCATCGTCACCCCGTCATTCAGGACGATGGCCGCGTTGGCGTAGCCGAAGGTGTTGTTGATGCGCATTTCGTCACCGGAACCGCTGGGCTTGGGCGTGACGTTGATCGTGCCGGTGAAGGCCGACCAGTTGCCGTCGAGATTGTCACGGATGTAGTTGACCACCAAGTTGAGCGTACCGCTGCCCGTCAGACTGCTTTTCAAGCCTGAATTGTTGCCGCTGTTCAGCGGGCCGCGCGGCCACAGGCGGAGCGTACCGACCTGTCCGGCGGGCACGATGAGCGGATTGAACAGCGTCGAGAAGTTATTACCCGTACTGCCACCGTAGCCAAACAGTTGCAATGTGCCACCGTAGAAAGTCACCGGATTGTTGGTCGAACCCAGGCCGCTGCCGGAACCGCCATCATAGTTGGCGTTATTCGCCCCGAGGGCCAGCACGCCGTTACTGACCACCGTGCCGCCGGCATAGGTATTGGGCACGCCCAGGGTCAAAGTTCCGGGGCCGTACTTGGTCAGGCTGGCGCTACCGGTCAAGGTTCCGTTTTCAGTGAGATTGGCGCCGCTGGCGGTATCGATGGTGGTATTGCCACTGTTCAAAGTCATGCCACGGTCGGTGGTGGGTGAATCGGCGGAGGCGTAACGGAAAGTGGAACCATTATAGAGCACCAGGTTGGTCGGACTGCTGCCGGCCGCCCCGATGGCGCTGGCGGAACCGCCGATCGCGAGCTGGAAGGTTTCCAAGATGCCACTGCCGACGACGGTCGGTCCGGTGAAACTGTTGGTCGCCGAAATGCTTAATGTTCCGGAGTTGGTCTTCGTCAAACCGGTCGTACCGCTGATTCCGGAAACTCCGGCGAAGGTGTAATTATTTGCGCTGTTGACCGTCACCGCTGCGGGCGCCACCGTCACCGCCAAATTGACAACCGGGTTTGAGGAGCCGGTGCTGTTGAAGGTCACGCTGTCACCGGCTTGAAATGTGAAGTAGGAGGAGCCGTTGATCCAGTTGGTGCTGGTGGTATCCCAGTTGTTGGCAATGCCATCGCCGGTCCAAGTGAGGTTGGTAGCGCCGCGGGCCGCCGGGGCGACGATGACGGCGATCTGTCCCGGTGGATTGGTCAACGTGCCGGTCACGCCGGCCGCCGTGACGGAGAAATTGGTCAAGCCGCCGACCAGGCTGCCGCTGTAATTGATCAGCGGATAGATGCCGCTCGGGATGACGCCGCCGCCCAATTTGCTGATGGTGATGATGTTGGTGCCGCTCAGGGTGAGATTGCCAACGACAGACAGGGAATCATTCGCACCGGCCGGTGTGGAGAGTTCGATCGTGTTATTGATGTTACCCAGTTCGACCAATCCGTTGGAGAACGTGAGCGTCCCCGCCGTCCCCGTGCCGCCCGGGTTAATGGTGCCGCTCGAGGCCGTCAACAGGCCGAACACCGCGCCGGAACCGGACAAGGTCGAGCTCAGGGTATACGCTCCATTTCCCGACACATCATACGACGCGCCAGCGGCCACAAATATTGGCGCGCTGATCAGGCCGGAACCGCCCAAAGCGAGGCGGCCCTGGCTTATGAGGGTGGTGCCGGAGGACGTGTTGTTGCCGCCGTAGGTCAGGGTGTCTGCATTGGTTTTGAGCAACGTTCCTGATCCGCTGACGTTGTTGTTCACCGTCACATCATCGGGCTTGTTATAAAGCAGGGTGCCACCGGAACTGATTGAAATGGCTCCGGCGCCAAGCGTTCCCGCGCTGGCGGTCACACCGTCACCGATCTGCAAAATGCCGGCGGTCACACTCGTCGCGCCTGAATTGGCATTATTGCCGGTCAGGGTCAAAACGCCGGTGCCGCTTTTGGTGAGGGAAGCCGTGCCGCCCGAAATGGTGCCGGCGAAGGTTGTGTTCAGATTGGCTTCACCGATCACATACGTTTCCACGGATGCCAGTTGGGTGTTGGGACCGCCGATCAAAGCGCCGAAGTGTTCGGTCTTGCCGCTGTTCTTATCGGTGAAATGCACAGCGCTGAGCGGGCCGCCCAAATTGAGGGTCATCGCCGGGTTGCCCAGGTTGGCGCTGGTGCCGCCGTTATTGAACCGGAGTGTTCCGGCGCTGGCCGTGCCCGCCGCGTTGGTATCCATCACGATGATTGATCCGGTGAAACTGTTAAAATCTCCGTTGCCGCTGCCGCTCGGACCGTTGCCGCCGAAGGTCAGCGTGGAACCGCTGGGCATGTTCGTCACATACACCGTGCCGCTTCCTGAAAAGGCACCATCCAACACTATCGAGACGCCCCGGTTGAACATGTCGACATAGGTTGTCCCCGTAATTTTTTCATTGTTGGCGATGATGCCGC
>DASZCA010000210.1:0-13619 GCA_035943555.1 Verrucomicrobiia bacterium | reverse complement strand
CCTGCACGCCAGCGGGCAAAAGTGTTCCGGCACCTCCGGCTGCCCCGACATCTGGGAGCTTGAAGACGGCGATTTCGCCGTGATTGGCACGGACATCACCGATGCCGCCACGTCGCAACTGCCGCCGACCGCTGGCTGCGGCACCGGTGAACGGATTATCCGCTTACCCCGCAACGTTTTGGTGAAGGCCAAAGGTCACATTCCCGACTGAACGTCCCGTTCGCGATAAAATCTTACGAAGGTGGGATGCCATTTTGCGTATCCTCTTGATGCACAACGTATTTTTGTTGTTGCAAGAGCTGGGGGGGGGGGGGGGCTATATATTGGGGCAATTCTCTTTAGGGGAAATTCACGGGCAAAGGGTTAACACAAACACAAAGGAAACATCGTGAAAGATGTTTCAAAAATCAGCGGGAGCATTAACAATATGCTTTCGGGTTGAAAGAATTACATGAGGAAAATATACGCCGTTCTGGCAGGGGTTGCTCTGGGCCTTGCTTCTAACATCTGCACCGCCCAAGAGGAATCTTCGGGGCAAGCAGCGCCAGATTCAATCGTCCAAATCACGGCGGAGGCCGAAGGACTGTCGCAAGTTGATCCCACCACGCTCCCGCTAATTGCGCCATGCTGGTGGACGGTTTTTCCTGATAGCGGGCCGTTGCCGATGCCATGCCCGCCCCAAGACTTGTCCGTGCCGATATATGAAATGGATGATGGGACTTATTTGGTGGACGAGACGGGCGGCACGGTGAGCGTGAGCGTACCGCAAACCGGCGGGACGCGGGCCATGACGACGAGCGCCGTCGCTTCCGCCATCGACAGACAAGGCAACGCCATCGCCGACCTGATCGAGCAGACTCAGGAAAGACAGTTTGAGCACAGCATGGTGATGGCCTTTGGCATGGATCTTCCAGCACCCGGCGACGGCGGAGGCGATGACAGCGGGACAAATTCGTTCAGTGCCAGTTACTCGATGCCTGATTACGGAACGAATTTGTGGATAGCGCAGACCTCTATCACGAACGGTTCATTGGCGGGGATCGGAACGAACACGCTGGCGGACATCCAATATGAAATCCAATCCCGCACCAACCTTGCTCAAACGGATTGGCAATCGGAGGGGTTTATCGTTGGTTCAGAATCGAATAGCTGGACGCCGTTGAGCGTTGCTCAAAACGGCCGGACGAATCTATTCATCCGGCTGCGCTCGCTAGCGGATACGGCCAACATCGGCATTCCCGATTGGTGGCAGTTGCAATATTTTGGTTATGTCGGCGTAGACCCCTATGGCAACCCGACAGGCGACGGCCTCAGTAATCTCTACAAATACCAAAACAATTTGGATCCCACCGTTTTCATCACACCGCCTGCCCCTGATAATTTCGTGGCGATTTTGAATACCAACGGAACGGATGTCCGGCTCACTTGGAATGTCGCCCAAGGAGGGGTGACCAATTACACAATTACGCGAGCGGTCTATGATTCCGACATCGGAGATTACGTTTTTTCACCCGTCGCAGTCGTCGGTGCCAACACCAACGCATTCGTGCAGCTTGGCGCCATCGCCACAGCCGATGATTTGGGTGATTATTACGAAATAGCGGCGAATTATCCCGGCGGCAACACTTCTGACGGGAGTTTTTCACAAATCTATCCGGATTATTACGTACCACCCGCACCTCCCGCACCGCCCTATGACATTGTTGTTACGGCCTCGTTGATCCGCAACTCAACCGGGCGGTGGCAGTTGATGTTTCCGGCTTTGCCTACTACTGCGCAAAACATAAACCTGATTTGGACGGATACCAACGGAGTGGCCTCAACTCAATCAATCCCTGGCAGCGCCTTAACGAACGGGATTTACCAAATCGCCGACACGAATGCCCTCGCTCATTTGGGGGCTGCCATCTCCGTGCAAGGCGTCGGAGCAAGCGGGGAACTTGGAAAGATTGCGCCAGCGGGAACTTTAGCAAACGACGCCCCCTGCTTCGTGGATGGAAGCGAGCATCTGAAACAGAATTTGCTGTTTCAACTCCGAGCGGCGACGGTCAGCCAGCCCAACGTACTACCGTATGAGTACAACGCATTTGTTACGCCAGAATATCCGAGAGCCAGCGTGCCGGTTGACGCAAATTACGTCGAAAGCGGCATTTTCCACTGGTCAACCCTGAGTGACGGGAGTGGTTGCACAGATTATATGAAGATGGACGATCTGTGGCCTTTCACGGTCAATTATGAATTCCACCAGTATCTTTTTGATCCAAATTATACGGGTTCAAGCTCATTCCATTGGACAAACAATTTGGCAACCGTTCCGGCCCCCGCTGTTTTGGGCCTAAGCGACCCCTTTTGGATTTTATTGTCGTTGTCATTTTATTTTGAACCGTGCAGCGGCGTTGCTATCAATCCCGCGGATGGTCTGCCGGTTAATCCGATTACCATTGATCCCGCAGCTGAAGTCGGTGGCTTTGTGAGCGGCAGCGATTTCAATTTGCAAAGCGGCACGCATAACCTGTACGGACTTGCCTTCGAGACTGCTTTGATAATCTCTAGCGGTGCAGACCCCGTTACCAATACGCTGGCACTTGACAGCAGTACGTCCGTGACCAACGTGAACACGTTCTACACGCAAACTGTCCTCCCCAGTCTGCAATTCGTGAATTATTATTTCGCGCCGGTCAACACCCCCGGTGCCGCGCCTTCCGGGAGCTTGGGACAAGTTCAAGCCTATCCGCTGCCAGCACTGACGAACTTTGCCAGCACCAACCTGACAAAAACCATAATCGCTTCCGTCGGCCAGCCGATTGTCATCGGCGGCTGGGAAAAATTCTCAATTCTTAACGGCGGCTCCGGCAAACGCGCCTATCTCGGGCAGTATTTTGTAACAAATGCGTATTTGCTGGACGCTAGTGGCAACTTGACCGCAACCAACGCGGGTGTTCTCTCGCCCTACGGTGAATTCTTTCCGACGCAAGCGGGCAAGGCCCAGCTTGTCACCGTACCGGATTCGGGACGGCAAGGCACTTGCACGGTGTCAGTCATTTCCCTCAATCTGGATGCCAACCATGACGGTGCGATGGATTTGTCCTACTTTGGCCAGGATCAGACCTCGCCTGGCAAACCCTACGTTTTCTGGTGTAACAATAATTTTGACCGGTGGGACGATGATTTTCCCTTTGGCACGCGTGAAATGGACGATGTTCTGGCAGGTGGACAGGATATCAGTAATGAGGATCCAAATAATTCTGACAACAACTACCATAGTTTTTACGGTCAGAGAGCCATTCCAACCACGCGTGATTTGGAAGATTTTTCTCGGCTAGGGGTCACCGGTTTGACGCCTGATTTGTATTCTAATCTGCCTGCGGGCAGCACGGTTACATTTAACTGGGGTGACGTTGCAAGTCCCAATCCGGCAAATCCGACGATTGACATTTTTTCCGCCGACGCGGGCTTGGATTATTTGACCAACGAAACCGAAGCGGCCGATGTGGTGACGCACTCGGCATTAAAATACATAGGCAGGGTCAGCCCCGGCCAAAGCGTTCCCTTAGACCCCTTCAACATTTCAATCCTTGGTCATAGTCATTTCATTTGGTGCGGCGTTACCAACGGCAGCGGGAAACTGTCGCTGACTTTTAAGGATGCGCAGGGGAACACTTTTGGCGAAGCTTCCGTTTATATTCAAATCGTGGATGTCAAACAGATGTATGAGCGGTGGACGGTCGGGGATAATCCGGGCGTCACCCCAAACCCCGTCGCCATCCTTGCGCAAAATGGATTGTCGAACGGACAAAGAGCTTTTCAGTACGGCCCTCCAGCCACAAACACCACTTACATTCTGCATGTACATGGTTACAACATGCCGATTACGGCCAAAGACAGTTTTGGGAGTACCGCGTTTAAACGTCTTTTTTGGCAGGGCTATCAAGGCCGGTTTGGAACGTTCTATTGGCCCACAGCCCAAAACGCCGTGCAATTTGGAGGAAGCGAGGCGCAAGCATGGCTGTCTGGCCAAGGACTGCTTAACAAGTTGATAGCCTTAAAAATTCAATACCCAGGTCACGTTTATTTGCTCGCGCATAGTTTGGGCAATGTGGTTGCTGGCGAAGCCTTGCGACTGGCCGGGACAAATCAGCTTGTGAACACTTATGTGGCAATGCAGGGCGCGATCACGGCCCATGCTTATGATCCAACGACAACCCCATATACATTGACGGAAGATTGGGGAGCGCCCGATTGCTATGCTCACTACTGGACAAGCGGAGCGCCATGTTATTTCAACAGCAGCGTCGGCGCGGGACTTTATGTGAATTTTTACAACACCAACGATTGGGCGCTTAATTTTTGGCTGACCTTTCAAAATTCAAAGCCAGTCCTCGACCTCAACTATTCTTTTAGCCCGCCGGATTCATATTTTAAGAACTCTGGCTCGACCGAGTTGTTTTTTCCCGCTGATACATATGAACTATTTGATGAAATCATCCAGTCCCGCAGCTATGCTCTCGGCGCACAAGCAAACGTGGCCGGAGCGTTCAAAACATTGACTGATAATCAAGTTGCCTTGCCAAGTGTATGGCCGCCTGATTTAGGCAACTATAGCGCACACGTTTGGCACAGCGCAGAATTCCGTTCTGACAACGCACAACGCTGGCAATTTTGGAATGCAGTTCTTGTTCGTATGGGTTTAAAATAATTTTATGCGGCCGCGATTTGTAATGTTTCTTTTGGTTTCAGTTGCCATGATGCTGGCGTTGATCTTTTGGCTGCGGCCAAGGCATGGCGTTATTGTGTCGATGCCATTGCCAGAGGCTGCCCAAACAACCAACCCAGTGCCCCCAGGCAATGCGGGTGGTGTCCCGCAAAGGCCTTTTCTTTCTGCACCGCCGACGAACTCGACGGCGGGCCAGTCCAAGCCGGTTACGAACAATAGAGGAACGCTGGAAGACTTGAGGGAAGTTGTAAAAAAACAAAATATTCCTATCGAGTTTTATGGGAAGGTCATTGACCAAGATAGCAATGCGGTCTCGGCGGCAAAAATAAAAATAGGCATCAGACATTGGACGGCGCTTGACCCCGCCCTTCTATTTGCTGACAGCAAGCAGATTGAACTTGAGCAGACTTCTGATGCGGATGGGCGTTTTGAGTTTCACGGCGCAACTGGGGATGGTTTCGGTGTTGGAATCACAAAAGACGGTTATGAGTTAGAACCGAACAGGTATGGATTTGGCCCAACCGCCGGCAGTTCTGATAATCCTGTGATTTTCAAAATGTGGAGCACGAATGTCCATGAACACTTGATCGGTGGCGACAATAAATTTCAAATTGTACCAGATGGCAGGCCATACTTCATAAATTTAACGGATGGCACAATTTCCGAATCCATGGGCGGGGACTTAAAAGTTTGGATTCGATACACGAACCAAATTGTTGACGGACAGCTTTATGATTGGTCGTGCGCGATTGAGGTCGTGAATGGCGGTCTTTTAGAGGAAGGCCTGGGTTCGGCCATGTATGAAGCACCGTCAGACGGTTACGTTCCGGCATTTCAATTCAAAGGGCAGCTCAAGGGAGGTCAACGCGGCGACATCGGGGAGCGACAATTTTACGTTCAATTGAAGAGCGGCCACGAATATGGACAGGTGAAAATTGGCTTATACGCTCCTTTTAACGACCAAATTCCCGGCTTGATTCGCCTTTCTTATGTCGTCAATCCATCTGGTTCAAGGGTATTGCGATAGAAGCGAAATGTAATCTCCTGCTGCAAAGCAGGGTGGGCCGTCTTGACCGATGTTGGTTTTCAGGGTCAGATTGACCAAATTTGACCCGTCTGAAAGCTTGCCAATCTGGCAAGTTTGACCCCCTACCTCAAATGTCCCTCCCGCGATATGGTCAGCGGCATGGACACGAAACCAGCCCCAACCATCCGTGACCTGTATCCCGATTTGAGCGAGGCAGAGCTTGCCCAAGTCGAGGACAGCCTGGAAAGGTACCTATCATTGGTACTGCGGATTTTCGAGCGTCTGGAATCGGAAGCCGATGCAAAGGCGGGCCATTTGACGCCGGATACGGGCGAGGTACCATGTAATCCATAGGAGCATGACCATAACCACCAAACTAAAGGAATATATTGGATACATCCGCGTATCCACGGTCAAGCAAGGGACCAAAGGAGTGTCGCTCATCGAACAGCGCGACGCGATTTTGCGCTATGCCGAGCGCATGGGGTTTACCATCACTGTCTGGCTTGAGGAAATGGAGACGGCGGCAAAGCACGGCCGTCCGGTGTTTAACCAGGCGCTGAAGCTCCTGCGCACCGGCAAGGCCCAGGGCATCATCCTCCACAAGCTTGATCGCGGGGCGCGCAATCTCCGGGACTGGGCGTCCATCGGCGAGTTGTCAGACCAGGGCATCGACGTCCATTTCGTCAACGAGAGCATTGACCTCCAGTCCCGAGGCGGTCGGTTGTCGGCGGACATCCAAGCTGTGGTTGCCGCTGACTACATCAGAAACCTCAAGGAAGAAACCCGAAAGGGCTTCTACGGACGCCTCAAGCAAGGACTGTATCCGCTCCCGGCCCCGGTCGGATACCTCGACCAAGGCAAGGGCAAGCCGAAGACAATTGATCCCGCCATGGGCCCCTTGGTGCGGAAAGCCTTCGATCTCTATGCCACCGGCAGCTACACCCTTGCAACCCTGGGCGATGAGATGTACCGGCTGGGCCTGCGCACCCGCTCCGGCACCCGAATGGAGCGCAGCAGCCTTTCGGTCATGCTCAACAATCCCTTCTATTTCGGCCTCATCCAGATCCGCAGGACCAACGAGAGCTTCGCCGGCATCCATGAGCCGATAATCCGCAAGACCCTTTTTGACCGGGTGCATGGCATCCTCACCGGCAAGGTGAACGTGCGGACGCAGCGCCATGCGTTCCAGTTCCGCCGGTTGCTGTCCTGCGCAAGCTGCCGATATTCGCTCATCGGCGAGCGGCAGAAGGGCCACGTATATTATCGCTGCCATGGCAAACACGATCCCCGCACGGCCATCCGGGAGGAAGTCGCCGAAGCGGAAACCGCACGGTTCCTTGAGCAGGTGCAGTTCGGCGAGGACGAGAAGGCATATTTCAGGCCCAAGGTACTGCGGATGCGGGAAACATGGACGACCAAACGTGACGAGGAAATCCAGAGCCAGAACCTGAAGCTCTCCTACATCAAGGATCGGCTCAACCGGCTCACCGACGCATATCTCGACCAGGCTTTGGACAAAACCATGTTTGAAGAGCGAAAGAAGGGGCTGCTCTTGGAGCAAAAGACCGCAGAAGAGGTTTTGGCCGAATTGAACCGGAGCAATGACCGACACCCGAAACGGCTGGAACAATTCCTCGAACTTACCGGAACCGCGTGGTTGAGCTACCAGTTGGCTTTTCCCGAAGAAAAGCGCGAAATGGTGGATATCATCACCTCGAACCGGCTGGTGAATGCGAAAACACTCGGATTAGAGCCATCGTTGGCGTACCGAGGTATCGTGAACCGGTTCAAAAACTCTAACGGTGCCCCGTTGCGGGCCATACCTCGAACTTGGGACAGGATTTTGGAAGAATTAGCCACACTGAATACACGCGGCGAGTTGCCGGATTTGTCGGTGATTCCTGGTTTTGTGCATCAAGATGATGTGACAGGTTATGATGACAGTCGGGATGATTCTATGTCAGCGGCGGAATGAGGGAAGACGGCAGAACTTGCCAGAAGTGGCAACTTCACTTATGTGATACAATGCCAATATGCCCAAATATGAATTTCCCCAAAACAAGGAATACGAGCTATCTTTGCTTCTAGACCCCGCTCCAGGTTTCAAAAAACTGAAGGAATATCTCGATTCCTATATTAAACTCGCTTTGGACAAATTTGTCTTGTCACAAGACACCTATGATCGCATCTGCCTAGAATTGCATGAGGATATTTCTGTTGCAGCCGACAAGTATTTAAAAAGTAAATCGCGGGAAAAGAGCTATAAATTCTCTACGTATTTTTCCTGGTATTTGTCCGAAAGGGTAAACAAAATTCACGGGATAAAGCGAAAGTTGTGATAGAACCATTATGCTCGCCCGATTATGGAAATGGGGTTAGCGTTCGCTAACCCCATATTTTATCAATTACTTTCCTTTTGGAAAAAGCGGAGTGCCAGACTTCGTGGTCTTATCTGCCCACGCTGGTGCGGACTTGAACTGCTCTTTATCTTTGCCTTGACGAGCACCGGAATCGTCTCGGGCGTCATGATGAGCAGCCGATGTATCACTTACCGTAGCCCCTGTATCCTTTGCAGCATCAGATTTTGTATATTTACTCACTTAAAACCTTTCATTCAGAATTTAACCGTAACGAACTTCACGAGCAT
This sequence comes from Verrucomicrobiia bacterium, assembly GCA_035943555.1. Lineage (GTDB taxonomy): Bacteria > Verrucomicrobiota > Verrucomicrobiia > Limisphaerales > UBA11358 > UBA11358. The sequence goes on along the minus strand of DASZCA010000210.1, from coordinate 5,228 downwards.
TCGCGGGGAGCTCTCCCTCACCGGAGGTTGTACTTCTCAATATGTATCAGTCACCTCGTTCCGTCCATGGGGTGAACACCCCATTTCATGAAGATGATTTCCGCCATTCCGGCGGCGTGGCTTTGAACGGCACGTCGTCGGATGACCGACCATGACCCGCGTTAGGTCCGGGGTTCTGCATCGGGACGATGCGATCAGTCCTGTGGGTGACGGTTGGGATGGTTGATGGCATCGCAGTGGCGGAACGAGGGGGGACCCCCGACGATTTCATGGTTGCCTACTGTAGGCGAAAAGCTCATATTTCCTACACAACCAATATGAAAACGGGGTTTATATGGGCGTTTGATCTGGGCAAGGGGTCCATCGGTGAAGCCGTGCGGCACGGCGACCGATTCCTTCACAAGGCTTCATTATTAATACCCGCCGAATTCGCGGAAACCAAAACAGCTGCCGGTCGCCGCCGGATGTCACGCACGCGGGAAGCACACAAGGCACGCGAGCAATGGCTCGACGAGGTGATGCAACAGGCGGGCATTGAACCCTTGAAAGGCCGGCGCACCCTGAAAGTTGGGGGCAAGTGGCAATCCGCAGCGGAAACCGAAGCGCAGAAACAAAAACGTGAACTTCTGGAACGTGAGTTTGCCAGCCCCGGCGATTCGACTTGCTACACATCCTGCCTTCTTCGCATCAAATTGCTGCGCGGCGAGAAGCTTGAGCCGTGGCAGGTCTACAAGGCGCTTCATTCGGCGATTCAAAGACGGGGATACGATCCCAACATTCCCTGGAAAACCCGCAGTCATCGCAAGGCGAAATCCGGCGATGCAGAGGACGACGAGGCCGGCACGCAGGCGAGAATGGAGCAATTTGAAAAGGATTTGGCAGTCATGTCGCAGGGTAAGCCGGAATTCCATTTTCCGTGCTATTTTGACGCTTGGAAAATGGGGCTCTGGAATCCAGACAGGCCAGGTGAACTGAAGGACCGCATTGATTGCCGTGCTGAAAGCACACGCAACCAAATCGTGCCTCGCAAGCTGGTGGAAAAAGAAATTGCCGCTCTCGTGAATGGCGCAGCGAAACACTTTCCTAAACTCAAAGGTCAGGCAAAATTCCTGCTTTTTGGCCCGACGGAAACGGCTTATGCGTCTTATGATGCGAAACTCCGCAAGCAGCATGAATTGAAAGAAGGCGGAAAAAATGATTGGCAGGGCGTGCTCGGTCAAAAAATCCCGCGCTTTGAAAATCGGATCATCGGCAAGTGCGTGCTGATCCCGCGCATGAATATCTGCAAGATACGCACAGATGAGAAAGGCGATATCCATCCGCAATCGCGATTGGCGGCGGAAGTGTCGTTCTTGATGAAGTTGAAAAACATGAGGGTTCAGCGGGCTGGACAGGCGGCCGGCCTTACGGCGACTGAAATAAAATCCGTCTTTGAAAATCCGGCGTTTGAAAAGCTTTCCGCCACTGAAACCGTCTGGAAAAAGAAGGTCTGCATTCCGCTTGGCGCTGTCCCGTTGCCGGGACATGAGTGCATAGACGCGCCAAGGATCTCCGGGCGCAGCCGCTTCTGCCGACCTGCTTTGGACATTTTAAAGCGGCTGATTTTGTCCAGGCAGAAACCGAAGGACTTCCACTACGCGGAGGTCGCAGCACTAAACGGAAACACGAATCCGCTGAAAGGCCTGGTCGAAGCCGATCTGAAATTCCTGTTGCAGATGGGCGAAACATGGGAAGGCATTTACATTCCAAATCAAAAACTGGATGCGCTCGTACGAAACTCGGATGATTCGAGTGAAGCCATACGCACCCTGATTGGCTCTCAAAACGATCCGATTGTCCGCCACCGTCTGAATCTCTTTGTTGAGCGCCTCAACTATTTGAGAAAAGAAGCCAACGGAGAAGGCTTTGGGGAGCCGGAGAGCGTCGTTTTGGAATTTGTGCGCACGGATTTCATGGGGCACAAGGCAAAGCTCGAATACAACAGGTTCATCAAAGACCGTGCTGCCGAGAGGGCTAAAGCCAAAAAGGAGGCAGCCGAGGCAGGAGCGAGCGAATCGGCCGCCGGATTCAAGTTGGAGTTATTGCAAGCCCAACGGGGAATTTGCCTCTACACCGGCGACGGGCTGGTGCCAACTTCCCTTGACGAGTATGTCATTGACCACATCGTGCCTCGCGCCAAAGGCGGACCGGATGCCGCCGTCAATTACGTTTTGACGACCCGACGGGCCAATGACGAAAAGGCTGACCGCACGCCGTTCGAATGGCTTGCAGCAACGAAGGGCTGGGATGCCTACGTTAATCGCGTGCGCGAACGATTGACTTCGCTCCGGCACAAAAAGGCTCAACTGTTGATCGCGCCCGATGCCGCGACGCGCGTTGAAAAATACACCGCGCTCGCCGAAACGGCCTGGATTTCGAAATTAGCTCAGGCGATCCTCGATCTGTATTTTGGCTGGCACAACGGCAACGACTCACAAGGCCGCAAGCGGGTCGCCGTTGTCTCTGGCGGCCTGACCGGGCGAATCCGTCGCAAGTACGGGCTTAATCAGATTCTCAATCCGGACGCGAAAGACGAGGAGGAGGCCGAGAAGAAAAACCGCAACGACGACCGCCATCACGCGCTTGATGCGATGGTCATAAGCTTCATTCCCACGTGGGCGCGTGATACGAAGAAAACCGGCTTCTTCAAATTTCCCGAAGGCGTGAACAAGGAGTTGTTTGCTCGGGAAATAAAAGCAGTGATCCCGCAGAATCTGTGTTTTGAGAAACCGGCCCTTGCAGAGACGATTTACGGGGTGCGCGGCGAAGAGGGCAAAAGGGTCATCGTGCAGCGGACGGAAGTGATCCTACTTGCGCAAAAACCCATTGCGCCGGGGAAAACAAAATTTGACCTGGATTACGCTAGGAAACAAATCCGGACGATTCGGGATCCCCAAATTGAACAGCAGCTTTCCAAGGTTCTGGAGACCGAACCGTCAGAGCAGGCATGGAATGAATTCTGCCACACCTTTTGTTTAACGCGCAAAGACGGATCTCCCGGTAGCCCTGTCAGGCTTGTTCGCGTGAACATTGGCGAGCCTGACGAATACAAGGACTTGTCGAAAGACGGAACGGGCGCGTTCCGAAAAGCCCTCAAGGGACATAAGGGACAATTTGTTTATTTGGATGGAAAGGGTAAGCCCAGAGTGCGTCCGGTGTATGCCTTTGAGTCCATTCAAAAGGTGAACGGTGAATTGAAAGAGACCATTGGACAATCTGCGATCAAAGGTTTCTTCAGATCAGGCTGCCTTGTGGAGCTGGAAAAGGCCATTCCGCATAATTCGACTCCGCTGGCCCCCGGAAAATACAAGCTGAACACGATTTTGACGGACGGGCGTGCGAAAGTTACGGATTCCGCCGGGAAGATGTCTTTGCCAATCAGCTTGGAAAAGATGCTCGCCGCCGGTTTCAAGCGGGCTGATTAAAACCTATGAGCTACCACCTTCTTCACGTTTTCAAGCATGGCTGCGTGCTGTCCAAAGATCGGGGATTCTTGGTCTGCCGTGGCGAGGACAAAAGCGAGAACCGCATCCCGCACGAGGACGTGCGAGCTGTCATCATCGCCGCGCGCGGCGTCACGCTCACGTCGAATTTCGTTTCCGGCGTGCTGGAAACGGATGGGATCATTTTGCATTGCGACGAAAGCTATCAGCCGTGCGGCATCACCGCGCCATTGCAGCGCATCACTGACCTGCGCGCCTATTTGCATCAGGCCGAACGCCCCGCGCGCTTGAACAACCGCCTTTGGCAGCATCTGATCCGGGGCAAAACGGTGAATCAGCTGAAGGTGCTGAAAAAACGGCAGTTGAATTCCCCACATTTGGAGCTGGCGGTTCGGCAGGATAATTTTGACGAGGGCAATTGCGCCCGGCGTTACTGGCAGCTTTATTTCCCCTCAATCGGCTGGGTTTCCTCTTCGCGCGACCGCAAGCAGGACAACGCGCCGAACAAGATGTTGAATTATGGCTATGCGGTGCTGGCCGCACTTTGCCATCGTGGATTGCTGATTCATGGTTTGTCGCCCCTACTCGGTGTCAAACATGCGCCGCGCTTTCATTCCAATCCTCTGGTATATGACATGATGGAGCCGTATCGGCCGGCGGTGGATTTGATGATGGCTGAATTTATGGTTGGTGAAGATGTCAGCATGAAAGCGTGGTGCAAAAAGGTGGGGACGGAACTGCGCGAGCAGCGGGTTGAGCATGACCGCTATTCCCTGAAACTCATGGATGCGATTGACGCTTCCGCTGCGTCGCTCGCCCGCAGCTATGCTGAAAAATCATCCGAACTGTTTTGGGTGCCGCAATTGTCGTGAACCGGATCGAGAAAAAAAGTTCGTTTCGTATGGGCTGGATTCTGACCATGTTTGATCTGCCGGTAATGACGGACAAGGAGCGCAAGGCCGCCACCAAGTTTCGGAACGATCTGCTCGATAACGGCTATCTGATGATCCAATTCTCCGTGTATGCCCGCCCATGTGTAAGCTATGAGCAGATGGACACGCATATCACCCGCATCAAATCGGTCGTTCCAACGGCGGGAAACGTGAGGCTGATGTTCTTGACGGACGAGCAATGGAAACGCGCGTATACGGTGATCGGCGCAAACTACAAGGACGACAATCGGGCCAAAGACCCAAAAATTCCCAATCAAGTTGACTTCTGGGAATAAACAAGCGGCGCTGAAACGTGCCAGGCAGTGGTTTCAACGCCGCTTAATCAGTTAAGACTTCACCCCCCGGAAAAGTCTGCCAAATTCTCTCACATCAACCGCTTCCGTCAAACCTATTGTAGCTGACCTCTCCGGGGGGTGAAGTCAAAACCAACAATGCCGCCCCCGCGTGTGGATCGATATTGTAGCTGACCTCTCCGGGGGGTGAAGTCAAAACAGGACCACGAAGTAAGGCATGCCTCCGGGCATTGTAGCTGACCTCTCCGGGGGGTGAAGTCAAAACCAGGGCGGCGCTTTGAAAGGGGTTGTCGATATTGTAGCTGACCTCTCCGGGGGGTGAAGTCAAAACGGCGTGATCTCGTTCAGCGCCGATTGAATAATTGTAGCTGACCTCTCCGGGGGGTGAAGTCAAAACGCCGACGATGGCCTGGCCGTAGAAGCCGCGATTGTAGCTGACCTCTCCGGGGGGTGAAGTCAAAACAGTCCGACGCGCGAGCGTTCCGAACTTCGGATTGTAG
>DASZCA010000209.1:0-13518 GCA_035943555.1 Verrucomicrobiia bacterium | reverse complement strand
GTTCCGCGTGAATATCACCGAGGCATTGAAGCCGGGCCGCAACATATTGGAGGTTCGTGTGGCGGATCTCTGGCCGAACCGCATGATCGGGGACGCAGCCTTGCCGGCGGCGGAGCGGTTCACCTGGAGCTCTTATGAGCCGTTCACCAAAGATTCGGCGTTGCCCAAATCTGGATTGATCGGGCCGGTGATCATCGAGACGAAGGAAGCCGTCGTGATCCCTTGACCGGCAGTCGCCACATCAGGTTTGGCATTTATTGAAAATAGATTAAACTGGCGACAGTGCGCCACATAATGATTTCCATTTCACCGATGAAATTGCGGTCGCGCCATTTTCGTTTTTTGGCGTCCCTTTTTCTTGGGTTGATATCCTGGTTTGCCTTCGCCGTCCTGGCATCGGCGGCAGAACCGGCATCCACCAATCAGACGATTGAACCACCCTCGGCGGAAGCTTACGTCAGTCCGACGAACGGCATGGGCTCGTGGATCTGGGAACAGACCACGACGAACAACCAGACTTGTCACCTATGGAAAACGTTTGAGATTCCTGAAGGAGCCAAAGTTGCCAAGGCGCGGCTCGTGATGACCGTGGACAATGAGTTCACGCTATATCTGGACGGTCGCGAACTGGGGCATGGAACCGAATGGCGCGAGCTGTTTGTCTTTGACCTGACGCCATTGTTGACACCTGGAAAGCATGTGCTCGCGGTCAATTGTTATAACGGGTCTTTTTTCGCCGGCATGCTTTTCGGGTTGCAGATCGATTTGGCGGATGGAAAAAACATCGAGATCAAATCAGATGCGAGCTGGCGGGTGGTGCCGCTCGAAGTGACGCGGTGGGAAACGCAGGCCGAAGCCGGGCCGGACTGGACGAACACGACCGTTATCGCCCCGCTGGGCGGCACGCCTTGGTGGACGGACCCGGCGGCGGTGAACATGATGCCCTCGTTGCAGCCGCTCAAGGTCTTCTTTTGGCAAACCGGCTGGTTCCAAGTCACGTTGTTGTTGGTATGTGGAATTGTGATTGTGATCAGCTTGCGCCTGATGGCGCAACTGGTGCTTTACCGGAAAGAACGGTTTCTGCTGGAACGTGAACGCGCGCGGATCGCCCGGGACATCCACGATGACATCGGCGCGCGGATGACGCAATTGGTGCTGCACGGCGAAGTGGCGCAAAACGAACTGCCCGCGGATTCGGAGATGCGCCAGCAACTCGACTGGATCTGCGAGGAGGCCCGCGGTCTGCTGTCCACCATGGACGAAATCCTGTGGGCGGTGAATCCCCAGCGGGATACGCTGCGCGATTTTGCCGCCTATGTTTGCAAGTATGCGCAAGAATTTCTGGCACCCACAAAAATTCAATGCCTGTTCGAGGTGGGGCCGGAAATTTCGGCGGCGGCCTTTGATCTGCCGCTCCGGCGCAGCCTGCTCATGGCCATCAAGGAAACGCTTAATAATGCGGTCAAACATTCCGGCGCCACCGAACTGCGCCTGCAGATCCGTTGGCAGGGCCAGCAATTGATCGTGGTAGTGCAGGACAACGGCAAGGGATTTGACACGGCGGCGACGAAATCAGAGCGTAACGGATTGACCAACATGGTCCAGCGGATGAACCAGCTTGGCGGCCATTGTGTCATCGCCAGCCAGCCAGACAAGGGCTGCCGGGTGGAGTTTAGCGTTCCGCTGCGGCGGGCGCGCCGGAGCTTCTGGAATTGGATCCGGAACGCCAAAGACAGCAATGAGACCGGCAGCGACCGGAACGGCAAATCCGCACAAAATCATGACCCCACCCAATGTTAAAAGTATGAAGCCAACGAAAAGCGGGCGTCCGGCGTCCGCAACTTCCAAGCCGCCGATCAAAGTCGCCTTGGTGGAAGACAAACCCGAGGTGCGTGCGAGCTGGATCAAGCTGATCAACTCGTTCCCGGATTTTGAGTGCATCTGTGCCTGCGCCACCGGCGAGGAAGCGTTGCGCGTCATCCCGCCCATGTGTCCGGATGTCATCCTCATGGATATTTTTTTGCCGCGCATGTCGGGAATCGAATGCACGGTACGGCTCAAGGCTTTGCTGCCGCAAACCCAGATCGTCATCCTCACGGCGATGGATGACCAGGAACTGGTTTTTCTGGCGCTGGAAGCCGGGGCGGACGGTTATCTGCTAAAGCGGACCAAGCCCTCAGATTTGCGGACGGCGTTGTTGGACGTGCTGGGCGGCGGCGCGCCGATGACGAGCCAGATAGCGCGGCGGGTCATCGAGTCGTTCCGGCAGAAAGCGAAGATCCGGGATGAATCGGCCAGCCTTTCGGTGCGGGAGGAACAGATTCTGATGCTGCTCTCACAGGGTTATGCTAACAAGATGATCGCCGATAAATTGGACTTGAGCATCGACACGGTGTGCAGCCATTTGAAGCATGTTTTTAACAAGCTGCATGTGAGTTCGCGAACGGAGGCGGTGGTGCGGTATATGGCTTCGAAGACGCCGAAGTGAAACAAGTGCGGCATGCGGCCTTATTTCAAAAACATTTAACACTCAACATTCAACACCCAACATCGAAGAAGGGCATGAACTGCACCCTTGGGAATTGAATGTTGGTTGTTGGGCGTTGAATGTTTTCGCTTTTTTGCGGCTATTGCCTTTTTAGATGCTTCATTTTGTATTGGCAAAAACTTCTTTGACGGCGTCGAGATAGCCGTAGCCGTATTGTGGCATGGGCTCGAGGCAACTGCCTTCGGGCCACTCATTCCAAGCGTTGATAGTGATAATTTTCGGCTGCGTCGGCGCGGCCAGCAAGCGCTGTTTGATAATTTCGAGGGATTGTTTGAACGCGACCGGTGTGTTGCCGGTGACAACGGAGTTCACGACCGGTCCGGCCGGATGGCTCCAATCCGCGTTGGCCGCGGCGCGCGGGCTGTTATCCCAATTGACCATGGCATTCGGGAAGTAGGGGATTGAATAATCCGTTTTGGCGCGCGCCCAAAAAGACAGATATTTCCGGCGACCCCATTCGTATTCGGACACCGGGAAGGTATCATTGTTGAGCGCGCCGTGATGCACCCAGGTGTAACTCGTCAGGCTGTCGAGCGCGAGGTCGCGGCAAAGCTTGGGCCAGCCGGGAGGCGTTTTACCACCGGGCAGATTGGGTTCGCCCCAGACGATCGCATTCACGTGCAGGCCGGGGAATCCGGCGGCGCGGACCTTGGCCCGGAACTGGTCGAGCGCGGCACGGGCATTTTCAATCGAACCAAAACTGTCGAGGAACTGGCTCATTTCGTAGATTGAGAAATACGGTTTGCCATCCACTAGCCAGTAGCTTGGATGTTTAAAATATTTGGTTATGACCAAGTCGCAGATCTTATCCCACGTCGCGGGCGTGACTTTACCGGGGTAGAGCAATTTGAGATTATTGTCGGCGGGGTTGTAGCCTTGGATGTCGTACCAATCATGGTTCGCCCACATGAGGGCGAATTTTATGCGGGCGTTGTTGGTCGCGTGGAGAAAGCCTTCGTCGAGTGCATCGTCGAGATACGGTCCGTCGTTGTAATAATACCAGTCAAAGATGAAGGCGTTCACGCCGTGGTCGGCGGCGGCGTCAATTTTTTGCGCCATGACTTCGGGGCGGGCTTCATTCTGATAACCCCAGACCGGCGGTTTAGGCTGGATGTGGCCGGGAAAGCGCGGTTGGGCAGCCTTGATCTCATCCCATTCGGTGAAGCCGGGATGTTTGTTTTTGTCCCAGCGCGGATCCGGGTGCGTGCCGGGATAATAATAAGCGGCAACGGTGATGGGGGAGTCAGCAGCCGTCGTGACCGGCGCGGTGGAGCCGGGTTCGCGGGCGGTCACGGAAACATTGTCGAGCGCGGGTGCGGATCGGGCAGCTTCGAAAAGAATGACGATGGCGGTGCCGCCGGGCACTTGCTTCGCCACGAGCGTCTGTTTTTCGCCATCGGTAAATTCACCGCTGGCGAGCTGATTCAGGTTGCCATCGAGAATGGACGCTTGCAAAGCGGTTTCGCCATTGAAGATGTCGGAGACATCAAACGTCAGCACGACATCGGCGGTTTTTTCCAGCGTGCCGACCTGCTGGCTGAGGCGACCTAACTGGGAGGGATTGCAAACGGGCGGCGTGGCGCCTGATTTGGTGTTAATAGAATAAGTGCCGATGGAGCCAGCCCAACCTTTCGGCATCCCGCCATACCAGCCATCGTTGCCCGGCGTCAATCCGTTGAGGTCGTTTAAGTCACCGTTGATGACTGCCAGATGACCTTGAGTGGTCGCTGTCCAGCCCAGCAAGACGACCATGAGCAACGCAGTCCATTTAGCAAACAAGAACCTGTCCGGGGGAAGGGCTCCAATCAGCGGGGAAAAATGATTGCGCGAATATTTGATGCGTTCCATGGTGTGGGTGTATTGTCGCGAAGCGACACGCGGGCTGACAGTGAAAATATTTTTACAACCATCCCCTGTTTAGGTGATGAAAATTTCACCATGTTCGGGGGATGGACGCGCGAGGGCGGCAAAGGTTAAATTGGCTGACACACTGGAAAAACACCGCGTCCTAATTGTCGTCATAACGCGCCGGCCAAAAGAATGTCACTAATGAAGAACTATCGATTGAAACATATCATCGCCTTGGGCGCATTGCTGGTTTGCGGCATGGGGCACGCCGCGATCACGGCCAAATATCTCCGATGCGAATATCTCGTCAATCCGCCGGGCGTCGATGTGGCCAGCCCGCGCCTGGGCTGGCTGGTTGATTCCGACCGCCGGGGAGAAAAACAGACGGCCTATCAGATCTTGGTGGCGTCTTCTGCAAAGGCATTAAACGATGACCACGGAGATTTGTGGGACAGCGGCAAGGTGGCTTCGGATGAAACGTCGCAGATCGTTTATGGCGGCGCGCCGCTGGTTTCGCGCGAAAGCTGTTTTTGGAAAGTCAAAGTTTGGGATCGCGACGGCAATGCGGGCGAATGGAGCCCGTCCGCGCAATGGGACATGGGTTTGCTCGAGCCCGGCGACTGGAAGGCCCGATGGATTTCTCCGGCGTTTTCCGCCGGAAATGCTGAGGGCGGTTTGACCATCCGGAAAGCGACGTACGAAACTGTTCAGAAAGCAAACTCGGCTGATGTCACCGCCGTGCTGAACGGCCAGATCAAAGACGGACGCTTGAAAGTGGTCATCAACAACGAAACGCTGGGCGTGGATCCCGCGTCCAATGTGGTGAAACGATTGCAGGTGGAATACGACTACCAGGGGCGCACCTTCAAAAAAACCGTGGATGAGAACCAGACGTTGCTGTTGCCCGGGAAACCGGCGCCGCTGCCATATCTGCGGAAATCATTTGAATTGAAATCGCCCGTCCAGCGGGCAGTGCTGCGGGTCACGGCCTTGGGATTGTACGAAGCGCATATCAACGGCCAGCGGGTCGGGGATCATGCCCTCGCGCCGGATTGGACGGATTATCGTCAACGCGTCCGCTATCAGACCTTTGATGTCACCGGCCTGTTGAAACCGGGCGGCAATGCGTTGGGCGCGTTATTGGCCGATGGCTGGTTCAGCGGCCATATCGGCAATGGCGGTTACGAGTTCTTCGGAAAAGAACCGGCGTTTCTGGCCCAGTTGGAAGTGACGTATACGGACGGTCACACGGAAACCATCGTGACGGATGACAGTTGGAAATCGCACGACAGCCCCATTTTGTCGTCTGATTTTATGTTGGGCGAAGATTATGATTCGCGATTGGAAATAAAGGGTTGGGACGGCGCGGGCTTGGATGAAAGCGGCTGGACGCCGGTCCGGGTAAGGGATGAGTCCGCTCGCAAACTGGAATCGCAAGTCATGGAACCGGTCCACGAACTGGTTGAACTGAAACCAAAAACTCTGAAAGAATCCAAGCCTGGCAAGTGGATCTATGATTTGGGGCAGAACATGGTTGGCGTGGTACGACTGAAAGTTTCGGCACCGGCGGGCACGCGCATCACCATCCGTCACGCCGAGATGTTGAATCCGGACGGCAGCATTTACACGACGAACCTGCGCGGGGCGCCGTCCATCGATCATTATGTCTGCAAGGGCGATGGCATGGAGACCTGGCAGCCGCGCTTCACTTTCCACGGTTTTCGTTATGTGGAAATCAGCGGCCTGCCCGGCCAGCCTAAAAAGGGCATGGTCACCGGCATTGTCATCGGTTCCGACACGCCGCGCACCGGCGAGTTTGCCTGCTCTGATCCACGCATCAACCAGCTCCAATCTAATATCCAGTGGGGACAGCGCGGCAATTACATCAGCCTCCCCACTGATTGCCCGCAACGTGATGAACGCCTCGGCTGGATGGGCGATGCGGAAGTGTTCATCCGCACCGCGACTTACAATGCGGATGTCGCCGCCTTCTTCACCAAATGGCTGGTGGACGTTGATGACGGCCAGTCTCCGGCGGGCGCATTCAGCAATGTGAGCCCTAATCCGAGCAAAGACCGGGGCGGTGTGCCCGCGTGGGGCGATGCGGGCGTCATTTGCCCTTGGACGATTTATCAGATGTACGGCGACCGGCGCATCTTGGAAAACCATTTGCCGGCGATGATCAAATGGGTGGATTTCTTGCAAACGCACAGTGACAACTTGATCCGTGACAAAGATCGTGGCGAAGATTTCGGCGATTGGTTATCGATCAATGCCGATACGCCGAAAGATTTGATCGGCACCGCCTTCTTTGCGTACTCGACGCACCTGGTGGCCGAATCTTGCCGCGTGTTGGGACGTGACGAAGAAGCGGACAAATACGATAAATTGTTCGCAGACATCAAAACAGCCTTCAATAAGCGTTACGTCGGGCCGGATGGCCGCATTCATGGAAACACGCAATGCGCTTACGCCATGGCGCTCAAATTCGAGCTGCTACCGGAAGCGATGCGCGCGAAGGCTGCCCAATATCTGGCGGAGGATATCAAGGCCAAGGGTAATCACCTGTCCACCGGTTTTGTCGGTGTCAGTTATCTGCTGCCGGTCTTGACGGACGCTGGCAAGGCGGATGCCGCCTACGGTTTGTTACGGCAGGATACATTTCCGTCGTGGCTCTTTTCAGTGAAGCACGGCGCCACCACCATTTGGGAACGGTGGGATGGCTGGACGCCCGACAAAGGATTTCAAGATCCGGGCATGAATTCGTTTAACCACTATTCGCTCGGTTCCTGCGGGGAATATCTGTTCGGCTACATCGGCGGCATCCGTCCGGCGAGCCCCGGGTTCAAAGACATTTTGATCGCGCCGGTGATCCGCGACGGGCTGACATGGGCGGAGACAAGTTTTGATTCAGCCCACGGAAAGATTGCGACTTCTTGGAAAATCAAAGGCAAACGGCTGAAGCTGGAAGTCCAGGTGCCGGCGAACACGACGGCCACGATCAGCATCCCGGCGGCAAACGTGGCGAAAATCACCGAGAGCGGCAAGGCGCTGGCGGATGCCGATGGTGTGAAATTCGTGCGGATGGAGAATAATGACGCGCTGCTGGAAGTGGGCTCGGGAACCTATGAGTTCGCCACGGAAATGGCGCGGTGAAAATGTTGTAAAAGACGAAAGCACCGCCTCTCCCCGGCCCTCTCCCCCGCTACGCGGCGGAGAGGGAGCCAGAGGCGCCGGGTTTAAGAAAAATTTCTACAGGGTAGCTGATTGCCAACCTGGCTTGGACTGGAGTTGTCTGGAACTCGCACGGGAGGGTTCACTAAAGCAGGATTAGGACATCCGCCACGGTTGAAACCTATTTTTTCCTGTCTCATCCTCTCCGGTTTAAGAGACATGAAATCTGTTTTTGTTTTGTTTTCCGTGATCGGCCTGGCGGTGAGCGTATTGGCACCGGTTGAACCCAAGGCGGCGACGCCGGCGGCCACATTGTGGCCGGGGTTGCAGGCAGATGGTTCGATGTTGCTGCCGAACCAATGGTCATTGCGGCCGGCAGGAAGCCAGATCGCCTTGGGCAGCACTTTGCCGGTCAACATCGCCTTGTCACCGGATGGCAAATTTGCGGCGATATTGCACTGCGGTTATGGCCAGCATGAAGCGGTAATCGTGGATGTGGCCGCGCAAAGCGTGGTGGACCGGGCGAACTTGGGGGAGGCATTTTATGGCATCACCTTTTCGCCGGATGGGAAGAAGCTTTTTTGCGGCGGAGCGAGCACGGAGGTGGTTTACGTTTTTGATTTCAAAGAGGGAAAACTCGGTGAGCGGAAATTCGTGCGGTTGCATCCGGTGGCAGAAGTGGGCGTGCCGACAGGATTGGCAATTGATCCATCCGGAGAAACGCTCTATGCGGCGGACATGTGGAGCAGCCGCATCTCAAAGGTGACGTTCGCGGACAAAAAGGTGACGGACATTGCGCTTGGGAGCAATGCCGCGCCGACCGTCGCGTTAGAATCCCACGCAAAGGAAGATTTTGACACGGCGGCGGCGAAGAAGCGCGCGCGGGCGATTGAATTGGCGAATGCCACCGATGTAAACAGTCTTTTTCCCTATGGCTGTGTCTTCGACGCCCGGCATGGGCGCGTTTATGTGAGCTTGTGGGGTGCGGCAGCGGTGGCGGTGCTGGATACTAAGACAGACAAGGTCATCGCCCGCTGGCCCACGGGTGAACATCCGTGCGAAATGGTTTTGAGCAAGGATGGCCGGCGGCTTTTCGTGGCGGATGCCAATGAAAACACCGTCACGGTGTTAAATACGCAAACCGGGCGGGCCGATGAAACACTGTGGGCGACGTTATATCCGAACTCGCCGCCGGGAGCGACGCCCAACAGCCTTGCGCTGTCGCCGGATGGCAAGACCTTGTTCGTGGCAAACGCCAATATTGATGCGGTCGCGGTGTTTGACGTCTCCACGCCGGGCCATGCCAATAGCGCGGGTTTCATACCCACGGGCTGGTATCCCACCAGCGTGCGCGTGACGGCGGATGGCAAACGGCTTTTGATCGCGAATGGCAAGGGCAACACGGCCAAGGCTAACCCGAACGGTCCGCAGCCGGTTGCGGGCCGGACGAAAAAAGAGGGGGCGAGCGAGTACATTCCCACTTTGTATACCGGCACGCTGAGCGTCGTGGATCTGCCGTCGTCAGCGAATTGGGCAGCGCAAATGGCAGCTTGGACCGCGACGGTCATGACCAACACGCCGTTGCGGCCGGATGCTGGCGTGGCGGCGACGCGGCCGGCGAACAACCCGGTGCCGGATGTGATCGGCGGGAGCAGCCCGATCAAGCATTGCATTTATATCATCAAGGAAAACCGCACTTACGATCAAGTGTTCGGGGACATGACCAATGGCAACGGCAAGGCCGAGCTTTGTTTGTTTCCCGAGCACGTCACACCGAATCTGCACAAGCTGGTGAAACAATTCGTGCTGCTGGATAATTTTTATGCGGATGCAGAAGTGAGCGCGTCCGGACATGAATGGTCGATGGGCGCGATCGCTTCCGATTTTGTGGAAAAGACGTGGCCGCTGAATTACGGGCATAAGAAAACCAAGTTTCCTTATCCTGCGGAGGGTGTGTTTCCCATCGCCACGCCGAAGAGCGGGTATCTGTGGGATCGCGCGGCGGAGGCGGGGATTACTTACCGCAGCTATGGAGAGTACGTGCAGAACACGACGGACGACATCCATCCCGGCACGACGAAGCTCAAAAATCTGCAAGGGCATTTTGACCCATGGTACCATGGGTTTGGGCTGGATTATTCTGATCTGAAGCGCGCTGACCGGTTCGTCAGCGAATTGAAACGGTTTGAGGGCGAAGGCGAGATGCCCCGCTTGCAAATCGTCCGCCTGCCCAATGACCATACGCACGGAGTGACGCCGGGTGAGCGCACGCCCACCGCGTATGTGGCGAACAATGATGCCGCGGTCGGCCGGGTGGTGGAGGCGGTGAGCCAATCCATCTTCTGGACGAACACGGCCATTTTTGTGATCGAAGATGATGCGCAGAACGGGCCGGATCATGTGGATGCGCACCGCACGGAAGCGCTGGTCATCAGTCCCTACACGCGGCATGGCGCGGTGGATTCAACGCTTTATTCCACCACGAGCCTGTTGCGGACCATGGAACTGATCTTAGGGTTGCAGCCGATGACGCAATTTGATGCGGCGGCCACGCCGATGTTCAACTCATTCCAACCGCAACCGGATGCGACGCCATATATCGCCCTGCCGGCAAACATGGATTGGGGCACCACGAACACGTCGCTGGCGTGGGGCGCCAAACAAAAATTTAATTTTCAGAAAGAAGACGTCAACGATGACATCAAATTTAATGAAGTCATCTGGCGTTCGGTGAAGGGCGCTGACAGTCCCATGCCCGCGCCAGTGCATGCGGGGTTTGTTTTTGCGAGCGCGAAGGGTGACGATGATGATTGAGGATTGTTGAATCGTTGGATTGGTGGACTTGCGGGGCCGGGCAGAGGTGATTGTTACATTCTGGCAAAACTGGTCTTCGGAATACGGGCTTCTTGCCGTGAGAAAAGCTGAAAGCGGACATCTGGCGCTCTTGTTGGGGAAATGAGCCGTCCGTTAGAGTGGGCTCTTGCTTTTGAAAAAGGCAATAACAACACCGCAACCCATTTGAGCATGAACCCAATGACCTCCATCGCCCTTCCTGTCCGAACTTCTTTAATTCCCCGCCGAACAATCAAAGCCATGGCCTGGTTGATCGGCATGCTGTGCCTGGGCTGGTGCTCGGCGCAGGCCACGCCGGTGTTGCATGGCATCTCGGCGGCGAACATCAATGTGCAACAAAATGATGCCAGCAATAACGCGGTTTCCGTGACGTTGACGACGCCGGTGGAAATCAATGATTTCCGGGTGATCAACAATGTCCAGACCAGCCGCGCTGATTATTTCGTGCAGATCGGGGCCAGCGCGTCAGACGATGTGACGGGTGGCATCCTGATGAGCAGCATCACGGACAACGGCCGGGACAACGGCGAAGGCAACGGGACGAACTGGGGCACGCCGGCGATCGACAGCAATGCCAGCGGCTCGCCCGGCACCTCGGGGCAATACTGGATCCCGGTTTTTGGAACAATGGATGACACGAATTATCCCGAATACAATTTTGACGTGGCCGGTGCGTACTTTCCCTATAACAAAGGCTGGTATGGCGGCTGGTTGGTCAATGCCACGGGCGTGAATAACGGTGTGAGCGCGACATTGTCTTCGGACAAATTCTGGGGGAATCCCAGCATGGTATTGGGCACGGATGTCATCCCGTTGGGCGGCGGAAAAATCACGGTGGACTTGCGCCGGTTCGGTCTGGATTCACGGACGAATGCGATCTTGTTGTGCGTGGGTGGAAAGAACGAGGAGAATTTTGCAGATTCCCAAACCAATGCCGATGGAACCTGGCTAGTGACGACCCGGGACGATGCTTCAGGCAGCGCGGAAGCGGATCCGGCAGCGTTTGTGGCCATCCCGGTGACCAATCATATGATCGTTTCCGGGCGGTTCTTCGGTGATTCCAGCATCGGGTTGCATAGCGGACCTTTTAGCGTGACGAACCCGGCGGCGGGGGTGTTTCACCTGACCATTCCCGGCGTGACGCCGGGGCACGGTGTCTTAATCATCTCCGGTGAAGAAGGCGGCGGCAACAACGGCGACAATATCGTGAGCTACCAAGCCACGGCGGACGGCTGGGACATCCAGACCCGGGACGTGGGTGACGGAAATCACCGGCCAAACCTGCAAGCGTTGCCGGCGGGTGACGCGGTGGTTTCATTCGTGTACATCCCCGCGCCGACGGTAGGCGTCACGGTCACGCCGACGAACGGCTTGGCGACGACGGAAAATGGCACCACGGCATCCTTCACGGTGACATTGGATGCGCCGCCGACGGCGGAAGTGGATCTGAATCTTTCCTCCAGCCAGCCGGATGCCGGCACGCCCTCGGCCAGCCAACTGGTATTCTTGCCGTCGAACTGGAACGTGCCGCAAACGGTCACGGTGACCGGTTTGAACAATTCTTCCACGGTGCCGCAGGCATATGCGATCAATTTTGCGCCGGCGGTGAGCGCGGACACCAATTACAGCGGAGTGTCGGCTCCGAGTGTCTCGTTGGTCAACATCCCGAACGGACAGCCGGGCATTTTCCTGATCCCGACGAACGGCCTGGTCACCACCGGTTCCGGTGGCACGGCGACGTTTGAGGTCATCCTTAACGTGCAACCGCAGAGCAATGTGACGGTTGGATTCACCTCCAGCGATACGACCGAAGGGACGGTCTCGCCGGCTTCCGTGGTTTTCAATTCCGCGAACTGGAGCACGCCGCAATTCGTCACGGTGACGGGCGCGGATGACGGGCTGGTGAACGGCAATGTGGCCTACCAGATCATCGGCGCGCCGGCGGTCAGCACCGATCCGGCTTACAGCGGCCTAGCAGTGGGAAATGTCAGCGTATTGAACCTGGATAGCGACGTGGCGGGCGTAAATGTCTCCACCGGCACCTCGATTTCCGTGGCAGAAGGCGGCACGGCGCAGTTCACGGTGGCCCTTTCAGCGAAACCCACGGACAATGTAATCATCACCTACACCTCGAGCGACACGTCGGTGGGCACGGTGGCGCCGTCAGTGCTGACGTTCACGCCGGCGAACTGGAACGTGCCGCAGACGGTGACGCTCACGGGCCTCAACAACCTGTCGAAGAACGCGAACACCGCGTACAGCCTTACCGCGACGGTGAGCTCGGTGAATCTGGGATATTCCATGTTAGTGATCCCGGACATCGCGGCGACGACGGTCAAGGCGGTCGGTCTGCCTTCAGGAACCACGTTGTATGGCTTTGGCATGGCCCCGGTGGGGGTTGATGGCCGGTCGACGGTCAATCAAGCGATTGATTTTGATGGTGCGACCCTGACGTTCACGCTTACCGCGAATGCGAATGCGACGGATGTTTTGAGCGTACGCAACGATGTCGTGAATGGCGGGCAAATTGGTGTGGCTGGCAATACGGTGAGCTTCGGCGGCAGTCCGATCGCGACCTTTGCGGGCGGCGCCGGTGCGACCCCGCTGGTCATCACGATTCAAAACGGAGTGACGGGCAGCTCGGTGCAGGCGCTGATGGATGCGGTCACGTTCAGCACCACCTCGACGAACGCCCTGGCGCAGCGCACGTTGCAAGTGACGTTGAATTACGGGGCCGGCAGCAGCAGCACGGTGAGCAAGAGCATCCGGGTGGGCTTGCTGCGCCTGACTCAATATCAGGTGGGTGCCGACTATGGCTATGGCGTTTATAACAATGAAGCGGACGTGGAACTGACCGAGGCGACACCGAGCGCGACGGCACCGGCGGGTACCGCCGCGAGCACGGGCCTGTTCATCGACACGCAAACCTCGGCGGGCACCCCGAATGAATGCCAGGTTCTGATGCGGTTCGACAATTTGACCGGCACCAATGCGGGCCAGATACCGCCGGGCGCCCTCATCGTGTCGGCTGACCTGATCGTAGATATCATCAACCCGGGTAACGGCGCGACGTTGAACCGGATGTTGATCCCGTG
>DASZCA010000208.1:0-35401 GCA_035943555.1 Verrucomicrobiia bacterium | reverse complement strand
AACGTTCGAGGCTTCAGTGTGCGGCCGGCCAGGGCAGACGCAAAGTGATTTTTGTGCCCTGCCCTTTTTGGCTCTCGATCTTGAATTCGCCACCGATATCCGCCATGCGCTGCGCCATGTTGCGGAGGCCGTCGGAAAGGGCGTCATCGGGCGCCTGCGTGAAACCGCGTCCATTATCCTCGATCTGCATGACGAGCGCGGTTTCGTCAACCACGGCGCGGAGGCGGACCTCGGTGGCGTTCGCATGCTTGAAGATGTTGTGCAGGGATTCCTTTACGGCGAGAAAGAGGTTATGCCGCAGGTCGGTGGACAGTTCGCGCACGGGGGCGGTCCCGGGAAAATCCAGGCGGCAGCGGATGCCCGCCAATTGCAGATAATCCACTGCAAACTGTCCGGCGTAATCGAGGAGATGCGAGAGCGTGTCGTTGCGCGGGTTCACGGCCCAGACAATCT
Source organism: Verrucomicrobiia bacterium (assembly GCA_035943555.1). GTDB lineage: Bacteria > Verrucomicrobiota > Verrucomicrobiia > Limisphaerales > UBA11358 > UBA11358. Next base: position 34,948 of record DASZCA010000208.1, on the reverse strand, counting down.
CATCCAACGATTTCACGGCCTGACGGGCGGTGGCGGAAATCTTGCGGATGCGTTCGCCGACGAGGTTGGGCTCATCGCGGTCCTGGTTGGCGAGTTCGCCCATGAAGGCGATCTGTGTGAGGTTGGCGCCGAGGTCGTCATGGATGTCCTTGGCGATGCGGGCGCGTTCGCGCTGCAATGCGGCCTGCTGTTCGAGCACGCGCAACTGGTTGTGCAACCGGCGGAAGGAAACATAACGCACGACCGCGACGATACAGCCGGTGAACGCAAGCAAGACGAGTCCACGAAACCACCACGTCTGCCAAAAGGATTTGGCGACACTGATCGTGATACTGGTGATGTTATGGCTCCAGTCGCCATCGCCGTTGCAGGCGTCGGCTTCGAATTCGTAGTCGCCGCTGTTGAGCGTCTGATGGGTCGCGGAGCGGATGCCCTCGCCTTCCTCCACCCAGTCATCTTCCATGCCCTTGAGCCGGTGGCGGAACTGGACATTCTCCGGCGCGCGAAAATCAAAAGCGGTCAGTTCAAACCGCACACTAAGATGTTGCGCGGGCAGATGCAACTTGGCCGGATCGTTCAAGAGCGCCGGAATCTCCACAACTCCCGGGGCCGGCGGCAGCACACCGAAATATTCCGCGATGACCCGGTCATCCAGCAGCACGCGCGTGAGCAACGTGGCGGGCGGGCCGGTGTTCTCGTAAATCTTTTGCGGATCGATCACCGCGAGCGAGGTTTGCATGGGAATCCACAACCGTCCGTCGCGGCTGCGCAGGACATCGGGCGAGTCGCCGAACGTTCCCTGCAAGCTCGGCAAGCCTTCACCACGTCCGTAGTGAATGGAACGGACGCGGGAAATTTTTCCCGACGCGAAATCCGTGAAGTCATCCGCGCGCACCTTGAAGAGCCCGCGGTTGGCACCGAACCACATCCAGCCTTCGCCATCAGCGACGATGTGGGACACATAATCATCAAACAGTCCCTGGCTCGCGCTGACCTCGGTGTAATGGCCGTCTTTCAAACGGCCCACGCCCCAGCCGGCGTAGCCGATCCACAAGGATCCGTCCGGCGTCGGATACAGGCAACGAATGGAGGCGAGATCATCTTCCGGCCGCGGCGTGACATCGACGATCTTCTCGCCATCGATACGCAGGAGATTTCCCTTGGAAGTGCCGACCCAGATGTTTCCCGCCGCATCTTCGGCCATCGAACGAATGATGCGCACCGTGGGCGGGATGGGAAAGGTGGTCACGTGGCCATCCCGCAACCGCAGGATGGCGTTCGGCGATTCCTGGCCGATCCAGAGGTCACCAGTTTTGCTGGCGAGCAGAGTGTGCAAGGTTTGACCGTGCAACGCACTTTCATCACCCCACGAAACAAATTTGCCGTCCCGCCAGCAATGCAATCCGCCCTTGCGGGTACCGACCCAGATGCGGCCCTGGGCATCCGCCGTGACACAGGTGGCATCGCCGGGCCAGTCGGCGCCGGTGGGGATGGAATCCCAACGGTCGCCGGACTTGCGGACGAGCACGCCATTTTGCGTGGCGGCCCAGACGGTGCCGTCGGCGGCTTCGCAAACGGATTCGATGGAGGAGAACGGCAGGCCGGATTCCTTGTTTTCCAAGGTGATGGCGCGTTGACGGATGCGGTTCAAACCGCCGCCGGAAGTGCCCGCCCAGATGTTGCCTTCACGATCTTCGATGAGGCTCAAGATGCCGCCATGGCTGGTCGCGACGGATTGGAACCCCGCGTCACTGTGCCGGTAAAGGCCATTGAAGGTGGTGCCGATCCAGACATTGCCATCATGATCCTCAAGGATTACCGAGGCCTGGTTGCCGCTATTATCCGGATAGAACTGGCCAAAGTCCCGGGAAGCGCCGGTCTCGTCGCATTTATACAGATGAAAGCCACAGCATACCCAGACGCTGCCGTCCTGCGCGGCGGCAAGCCGGATCGACAGCGGATCGAAGGTTTTTACGACGTGAAAAATTCCGTTGGTGTACACGCCCACCTGCCCTTCTTTCGCCCACCAAAGACGTCCCCGCCCGTCCGTGGTCACCGCGCAGATGTCGAGGCCGGCCGGGACGCCTTCATTGGTGGTGAGCTGCGAAACCGCGTCATCTTTTACTCGATAAACAAAACCGCCGCGATATGTCAGCAGCAAGGTGCCATCTACGCCTTCGGCGAGGCCGGCAGGGATGAGGTTGGGGATTTCATTGACGAACGAGCGGGAAGTTTTTCCCGAAAGGCGGACGAGCCCGCCGCGATCCATCGCCAGCCAGAGCGTGCCGTGGCGCCCGCGCAACATGGTCACGATGCCGTGGTTCGGCATGGTGATGACGTTGGTCAGGGAAATGTTTTCGAAGCGGATGCCGTCAAAGCGCGCGAGACCGGAGGGCGTACCAATCCAAAGATAACCGTCGTCGGTCTGGGCAAGGCCATTGACACTGTTATCCGGCAGGCCTTCTTCCGTCTGCCACGGACGCGCCCACCACTCTTCATTGGTGCCCGCCGCGAAAACCGGCAGCCCGGGAGAAAACCAGATTCCCGCCAGCAACAGCATGCGGCAAAGGAAAGGTGTGAACACGGGGAAATGATAATGTCCGCGACGGGGCGAGGCAAGGGTGTGGCCGGCTGGCTTAATTGCTCGCATGGAGCACGCCCTCATCGCGTTTCACGAAGACGAGGTACATGTTGCAGAAACGCAGCTTCGGGTTTTCCGTGTTGGAACCCAGCGTGAGGCTTTCACCATTGTGCGCGCGATGAGAATACACTTTCATTTCCTGACCATTCACGTTCACGGTCATTTCCGTGACATTGAATTGTTGTTTCAACCATTCCGGCATGGGCAGGCGGCTGTCGTGGGCCACATAAACGGTACCATCCGTCTTCAAAGAAAAGTCCAGCAGGTCCACCGCGCTATAAAGTTTGTCCTCATTCGCCGTCTGCACCCAGTCGCTGCCGGCAAGGTCCGTCGGCAATCCGGTGAAGGTGAAATTACGGTCGGCATAGATCCGCGCACCATCATGGACATCCTGCTCCACGCGCACGGAGGTCGTCGGGCCGGAATAGGAGAATGCCGCGAGGAAACGTCCGGTCGCCACCTTGGCGCCGGCGGCCAGCGCCGTGTCCGCCGGTTCAAACGCCGGCCGGGCCAGAGCGGGCAGCGCCGGCAGCCGGGGTGTTCGCAACGCATAGCCGTTGGCCACCGGAAATTTCTGGCTGAGGATCGTGGTGCTGGCCGGTTTGAGGCCGGCGCCGTGTACCGTGACGGTGATGGCGCCCGCCGTCAGCGTGGAGCGGACCGCCACACGGTTCACGCCGCATTCGAGATCAAGATACGGATTGTTGATGGAATTGGTCTTGCCGCTGTTGTAACCGCCGCGCCAGATGCCCGGGCCGCCCACATCAAAATCTACGCGCTGTTGGAAAGTCGGGCAGCGCCGGCCTTGGGCATCCACCGCCTCCACATCGAGCAAAGCCACGTCGGAGCCGTCGGCCTGCAATCCGCCGGGGCCGAGGATTTGCGTAAGCTTCAAGGCGACCGGCGCGCCAACAGTGATGCGGGTGTCGGTCACGGCGGGTTTGCCGTTGTTGGTCGCGACGGCTTTGAGTTCGCCGGATTCCCAGGAAACATTTTCGAACGTAAACAGGTAATGGTCGGAAACTTTTCCGTGACCAAGCGAACGGCCGTTCAAGAACAACTCCACATCGCCACAGTTCGAGGCCACGAAAACCGCTTTCTTCACGCCCGGTGCATAGTTCCAATGGCCGATGATATGCACTTGCGGGTCCGCCCGGAACATGGCCTGACAGACATAGTAGGCTTCCTTCGGCAGGCGGACGCCATCGACTTCGCCGCCGGCACGCGCCACCTCGGCGGCATCGCGTCCGCCGCTGGTGGTGTCGGAGAAAATCCAGTTCGCGCCGCCACTATGGTTCGGCGCACCCAGCTTGAGCACATATTGCTGAACCTCGTTGGCGGCGTACTGTTCGGAGGTGAGGACGTAGTCCGATTTTCCCTTCGCCTCGGCATAACCATAATTCGGCGGCGAGTTGTCATCCCACACGCGACGCGGAGATTCTTCGCGATCATACTCACCTTCAACAACGGGCAGACTGGAAATTTCGCGGCCGCCTTCCGTGCCGATGCAGACGTCCATGACGGTGGCGGTGGCCTTGTCGGCACGACGATGGGCATAGGCGCGTTCGCCGTGCGGATCGTATTCATCCATGTAGCCGCGCAGTTCCTTTGCATGCGCGAGCGACACTTTCTGGTTGCCGCCTTCCCAGATCATGATGCTGGGATGGTTGCGGAAATAGATGATCATGTCGCGGAACGCGGCGGAACGGACTTTCCAAGCGGCGCCCACGGTGTCGGACTCGCCATCGACGCCGGGCTGTTCGAACATGATGCCGAGTTCGTCACCGGCCTCGATCATCGGTTCGGACGCCGCGCTGTGGCCCCAGCGGACCCAGTTGCCGCCGGCCTGCTTCATCAACGCCAGCGTGTAGTAGTGCAACCAGTCCGGTTGCGCCGCGCCGAGGCCGGGCCATTCATCGGTGGGTTTCTGGCCCCAACCATGCAGCTTGAGATGATGGCCGTTGATCCAGAAACCGGTCAGCGCATCCCAGTGAACGGTGCGGATGCCGAGCGGAAGCGTGACGGTATCCACCGTCTTGCCATCCGCACGCAACGAAATCGCGACGTGATACAGATACGCGTAATCTGGTTCCCACAACTCCGGACGGTCCAGCACGCCGGACAGGTTCAATTTCGCGGCGGCACCGGCGGCGACGTCGCCGGATTGGCGCAGCGTCAGGACAATTTTGCCCGCGCGATCCATGATTTCGGCGGTGACTTCGACTTTGCCGGCGGAGGAGCGGGCGTTTTCCACTGGGACTTCGAGATGGATGGTCGCGGCGTTTGTGAAAACATCCGTGGTGTAGACGTAGGGCCCGGCGGTCTGGAGAAAACTGTAGAGCGGCAGCGAAATGTGCAGCGGATCGGTCACGGTCAATTTGACGTTGCGATAAAGGCCACCGTGCGCAGGGTGCCAGTGCGGATTGTTCCAAGGAATCTGGTCCGCCTGCAACTGATCGACGTCTTCGGGGATCGCGGCATTCACCTTGGCGGAAAGTTCGGACAACAGCGGACTGGCGACCGGTGCGAGGTTAAATTTTTCTTCCGCCGTCTGATTTTCGGGAGCGGGGGCGTCTGCGGCCATCGGATCCTTCATGAAGCGGTTATCGCACATCACGGCGAGGACATTGGGTTTACCGAATTGCAGCCAGGGCGTCAGATCGAAACCGAACGGGATGAAGCCTGTCTTGCTCACGCCGAGATAATGGCCGTTGAGATACACTTCCGCGACCTGCCGTGCGCCCTGAAATTCAATGAACACTTTCTTGCCCGCAAGATTTTGCGGCAGCGAAAACGTTTTGCGATACCACGTGCGGCCGCCCCATTGGTTTTGTTCGCCGCGATGGCCGAGCAGGGAATAATCGTCGAACGTGTCCGTGTCGTTGTAGGTGTGCGGCAGCGAGACGTCGGACCATTGGGCATCGTCAAACGCGGGCGCGATGGCGTTGGTGTTGTCAGCCTTGAGAAATTTCCAGCCGGGGTCGAAATTGAGCGTCAGGCGTTCTTCCGCCAATACCGAAAACGTAAAAAAACACAACCATAGCAGCGCCATCCGGAGACACCACTCCGGCAGCCGTTTGTCACAGCTTCTGCTATTTGGAAACATGTAGAATATAATTACCGCATGCCTCGTGCGCCCGCCAGTGAACGTTCGTTCTAGCCATATGGCATGCTATTTCATCGCGAAATCACCGGCCTTAATTCCAACCGCCGCAGACGCCATAATTCCCCGCCGTTAAGCCTGTCCGCACCGGCTTTGATTTCGAAGGTTCCCGGCGTCAACGCGACCCGTCCAAGCGACAACGTCTGATCGGTGCCCGGCTTCACCTGGCCATGCAGAATCTTGGCGCCGAAGCTTACGGTGAAAGTGTTGCCAGCCGAACTTTCGGCGGCAGCATAGTTCACGGCGACCTCATATGTCACAGCTTGTTCCAAGCGCACGGGCCATGCGACGTATTCATCCGTCTTGGTCCAGTTTTGCACCACGTCGTCGGTCTTTTTGCCGGGGCCGTAGCGCAGGCCTTTGCCGTGTAATTCCGCATCAAAAGCGCGCAAGGTCTCGAGAGGAAAACTCGGTTGCAAGAGGCGGTTAGTATCAGCCTGGATGTCGCCAGCGCATTGCAGCACGATGACCGAATCCACCTTGTCCGGTGCGTTGTTCGGAACCGAGATGCGAACATCCGTTGCATTCAGGCGCGTGACTGCCAGCGCCGGGTCATACAGTTTTGAGCTCATCAAACCGGCAAGCGGAGCGGCGGTTTTCACATCCGATCTTAAGCCGCCGACAATCAACTCGCCGTTCGTCGGCCAATTGAAGACATGCAGGTACAGCGTGTTACCCTTGCGCGTGCTTTCGCCCCACGTCTGCAACGGCAGCGGCGTGCGCGTGGTGCCCCGGATAGATTGGCCGTTCACCCTCCACCAATCGCCGATGCCCTGCAAGATCGCGACGTCCTTGGGATCGATATTGCCATCACCCATCGGGCCAATGTTTAACAGGAGATTGCCACCGCGCGCGGCGGACTTGGCGACCAACTGGATGAAATGCGCCGGCGGCTTGTGCGAGGTGTCGAACTTGTTCCAGCCATAGGATTCATCGGTTGTGGGAATGCCTTCCCAATCGCCCTCGTGCGGCGGGAAATTTGCAGGGCGGTCGGTGGTGTCATCGTAATCGCCCCAGCCATGCACAAGCCGTCCACTGATGACGACATGCGGATCGGCCGTGCGGACGGCACGCAGGATGCGCAGATTTTCCGACGGCGGTAATTTGCCCGGCGTGTCGAACCACAGGATGTCCGGATGATACAGCTTGATGAGTTCGCGGATCTGCGGAATGGCTTTTTCATCCACATATTTGCGCGCCTGCGTCGTGAATTCCGGACGCGTCTCCCACCAATCCACGCCACCGAGATGTTTGTCGCCGCCGGGATTTTTGAAATCCCAGTCGTTGCCGGGCGCGTTGGAATTGCCCCAGTCAAACGCGTGCGAATAGTAAAAACCGAACTTGATGCCCTGCCGGTCGCACGCCGCGCGCAGGTCGGCCATCGGATCGTGATGCCATGGCGTGGCGTCCATGATGTTGTAATCGTTCACCTTCGCCGGCCACATCGCGAAGCCGTCGTGATGCTTCGCGGTGATGACGATGTATTTCATGCCCGCCTGCTTCGCCAGCGCCACCCATGCGTCCGCGTTGAAATTGGTCGGATTAAAATTGCCCGCGACCTTTTCGCGATATTCAGCGATGGGAATTTTTAGCACGCGCTGGATGTGCTCCGCGTACCCGCCGCCCATGCGGCCCTCGAATTCATTGCCGAGGCCGGAATAAACGCCCCAGTGGATGAACATACCGAACCGCGCATCGCGCCACCATTCAAGGCGTTCATCCAAGTTGGTGCGGGAATCGCGCCACCACTGAACCTGCGAACTGTCCTTGGGCGGCAGGTTGAAGGTGGCGTTGGTGGATTCAGCCACCTCATCCGCCTGCGCGGGCGACGGGAGGTCCGCAGCGTGGAGATTTAGGCCAAAGACAAGGGCAAGCAGAAGGAGAACTTTTCGGAAACATTTAACATTCAACGCCGAACATTGAACACACAAGGGCAGCCATTGCGCATCCTTGAAAGTTGGGCGTTGAATGTTGAATGTTAAATGTTTCTTCGGATTCATTGAAAATAGCCGGGACGTCATTTGACTTCCACCGGACCTTTTAATTTTAGGACGATGGTGGAGGAGATCGCATCCGGTGCCGCGACAGGCAGAGAAATGGTCAGGCCATCGCCCAAGCCCACGGTTTTCAATCGCTTGTCACCAGCCAGCAAGGTGGCCGCAACAGTATTATTTCTCAGACCGGCTACCACAAGTTTCCCGTCCTTCGGCCAGTCGAAGACGTGCAGGTAGAGCGTATTACCCTTCTGTGTCACGCGGCCCCAAGCCGGTTGCGTTTTGAGCGGACTGCCGGTCGTACCGTAGATGGATTCACCGTTCACCTTCATCCACGCCCCGACTTGCTGGAGATCATTCACCGCTCCCGCCGGAATCACGCCCGCCCCGGTCGGGCCGACGTTCAGCAGGTAATTGCCGCCTTTGCTCACGATGTCCACCAGATTGCGGATGACCGTCGCGGCGGGCTTCCATTTTTCATCACCCTTGAAATATCCCCAGTGACCGTTGAGGGTCATGCACGTTTCCCACGGCTTCACGTCGCCCGCACCGGGAATCTTCTGCTCGGACACGCCATAATCACCGAGGCCATGGCCGACGCGCGAGTTGATGATGCAGTCCGGTTGCAACTTATGGATGAGGTCCACAAGCTCCTGGCTCTCGGCGGCGGAAATCTTCTCCGGCGTATCAAACCACAATTCGGAGATGGGGCCATAATGCGTCAGCAACTCCGTGATCTGCGGCTTCACCTTGCGCTCAAAATATTTGGCGAACACCTTTTTGTTTTCGTCCGGATAATCCCAGGTGTTGCTGCGGTAACCGTCGCGCGTGGGCACATCCGGATCTTCCCAATCGCGGCCGAGCGAATAATACACGCCGAATTTCAACCCCTGCTTGCGGCACGCCTCGGCCAGTTCCTTCACCGGGTCACGATGCCAGGGCGTGCGTTTGACGATATTGAAATCGCTGCTCTGGCTGTTGTACATCGCGAATCCATCGTGATGCTTGGACGTCAGCACCATGTATTTCATGCCCGCGGCTTTGGCGATGCCCGCCCATTCATCCGCGTTAAAATTGGTCGGGTTGAAGTCATCGGCGATCTTCGCATAGTCCGCCAGCGGAATTTTCAGGCGCTGCATCATGTGCTCGCTGCCGCCGTTCGTGCCCTTGTAAAAACAGCCGTCCTGCGAATACAAACCCCAATGGATGAACATGCCGAAGCGCGCCTCGCTCCACCACGCCAATCGTTGGGCGGCTATGGAATCGTTGGTGGCGATAATCGGCGTATCTTCCGGCGGCGCAGGCAGAGGCAGGTCAGCAGCATGGAGGCTCAGGGACAACGCGAGGACAAGCAGAAGGAAAGCTTTTCGAAAACATTCAACATTGAACACCGAACGCTCAACGCCCAAGGACAGCCACTGCGCATCCTTGAAAATTGGTCGTTGAATGTTGAATCTTAAATGTTTCTTCAGATTCATTGGCATTTGCAGAAACTTCATTCGACTTCCGGTGCACCCTTCAGCTTCAAAACAATGGTCGACGAAATCGCGTCCGGCGCGGCGGCGGGGACGGAAATCGTCACGCCATCACCGCTCGCAGACGTCTTCAGTTTTTCACCACCGGCCAATAACGTCGCGGTTACCGTTTTATTCTTCAATCCGGGCACCACGACCTTTCCATCCGCCGGCCATTCGAACACATGCAGATAGAGCGTATCGCCCTTTTGGGTCACCCGTCCCCAGGCCGGCTGGGTGGTCAACGGGCTCTTCGACGTCCCGTAAATCGCCACGCCATTGACCTTCATCCAATCACCCATTTGCTGGAGACGCTCGACGGACGGCCCGGGAATGAGGCCTTCGCTCGTGGGGCCGACGTTCAGGAGAAAATTGCCGCCCTTGCTGGCGATATCAATCAGGTTATGCAGCAAGGTATCGGTAGATTTCCATTTGCTGTCCGCCGCGCGATAACCCCAGGTGCCGTTCATGGTCATGCACGTCTCCCAATCGCTCGCGAGCGCGTTCGTTGGAATCTTGTTTTCCGGCGTGCCGTAATCACCCGTGATCTTTTTGGAATCCAGCCGGTTATTGCTGATGATGCCCGGCTGAAGTTTCAGGAGCGGCAGCAATTTCTCCGCGCGTTCCGGCGTCATGCCGATGGGCGTGTCCCACCAGATCACGGCGACCTTGCCGTAGTTGGTCAGCAGTTCCTTCACCTGGGGGATGTCCACGGTGTCGATGAATTTGTCCATGTCGCCATCCTGCGCCGGGTCCCAATGACCGCCGGCCGCCGCGCCGCCGGGATGATTCCAATCCTGCGCCTGCGAATAATAAAACCCGAGCTTGATGCCGGCCTTCGCGCAGGCATCGGCCAGTTCCTTGAGCGGATCGCGCTTGAACGGTGTGGCGTCGTAGATGTTGAACGCGCTCGCCTGCGAATGAAACATCGCAAACCCGTCGTGATGTTTCGCCGTGATGACGATATATTTCATGCCCGCGTTCTTGGCGATGCTCACCCATTGCTCCGCGTTAAATTTTTCCGGGTCAAATTGCGCGGGTAATTTCTCGTAATCCGCCATGGAGATTTTGCCGCGGTTCATGATCCACTCAGCGCCGCTGCGCGCCACGTTAGTGCCATTCCACACGCCAGCGGGCACGGAATACACGCCCCAATGGATGAACATCCCGAACCGCGCCTCCCGCCACCACTGCATCCGTTCATTGTGCGAAGCGCCATACGCCTGCTGCCAGGCGAGCAGCGCCGGATTGTTCGTGTCCTCGGTCGGCGCGTAGGAGAACGACGGCGCCGGATCCTTGGTGGCTACCGGCTGGGCCGCAGCATGGCTTGCCAATAGGGCCAAAGCGAGGGTTGCCAGCGTCGGAGACGGCAAGGCGGAGAGATAATTTTTCATCATTATGGTGCGTGATTCCATGGTGACGACGGAACCCGTCGGGTCAAGGTTTCCAAACCTGAACGTTTGTTCGAGTAGGTTTTTAAGTTGGAGTTCAGCCTTTAGGCTGCCCGGGACGAGGGCTAAGATGCGGATAATCCGTCATTCGCAAATCGCAAGTGTCCCGGTTGGATTTACTTGGATTCGGTCGGATTTTAGCCTCTGCGCCCTGCTCCCATTCATAAATCGCAATTCGTAAATCGTAAACATCAGGGCTTTTATTTGGTGTGATTTGGTTGCCAGTCCGGCATTGGACTTTTCGCGTTTTCATTGGCCTTTTATGAAATTTTAAATCTCAAATTTGCGATCCTTGCCCCCGCTCATTTGGTTGGATTTAGTCGGATTTAGCCGCGGCACTCTTGCCTGCAACCAATGCTCCCGAACCGCCGACAATCGTCGGATTACCCTCCACTCCGGTGAGGCAAACCTGCCGGTTTGCCCAAACATCCGCAGAACCAGCGAAGCGAAGTTCTGCGTCGGCGCCACCCGCCCGCCAATCACAAATCCGGCATCGTAAATCATGGCAGGTTTGATTTGGCTTAATTTCCTCAAATTCATTGGCCTTCCCTCAAATTTTAAACCTCCAAAAAAAGCACTCGCCAAAAAAATTCCGTTGGGAAATCATGGGATATCCCAGTTCTTTCTTGGTTTGGCTGAACGGAGCGTGGTGGCAAGTGCGGCTCGCACCGGCCCGCCCGCAAGCGCCGGCGAGAACCCACCACCGCTCCCGACCTTCGCGCAGCGTCTTGGAGTACGGTAGTCCCCTACCGTTTTCCTGACGATGCATCCCCTCAAAAAGCGCTCTCATGGAAAATCCAAAACCATTCTCCTTCATCCAACCAAAAATTTCTTTCCCTAAATACAAAGCTCCGCCCCAAACCCCGGATTTAAGTCCAGCGCTCGCCACCATCCGCGACCTATGCCCAAGGCATCGCATACCGGCAAGCCTATCATGCCTTTTGAAAACCTGAATTCGTGTGGAGAATGTAACTAGCAGATTTATGCCATTTATTTTCAAAAAACGGGAGTGGGAAAGGGGTCCGACCGAAAAAATTCCGAGAAAATCATAATCCTCCTGTGGATATTGAAGATAATGGGTATCGTAAGAAGAGCGGCTGGTCGCAAATCTTCAAATCCCCCTGTAAATCGCAACATTTTCAAAAATGGAAAATCGACGACCTTTCTTTCCTGACTTTTTAAAAAACGGCATCTCTAACGTTACCGACGTGTACCCCATCAGTCAGCGCACATTTGCTTTGACTGAAAATTCAAACCCGCCTACAAAGGCAGCAGCATTCACGGCAACGGGCATTTTTTACCGGGACACCGGAGCGGAAACAAGTTTCCCCACTATATATGAGCACGATGAGTCAAACGGTTCGTTACACGGCAGTTGGTCTGGGTCTCGGCCTCGCGGCTTTGGCCGGCAGCGGCTGCGCCAGCAGCGAAACCCAGGTCCAGAAAGCCGCCAAAGACTGGTGCATGACCATTCGCGGCAGCCAGGTCATCCCCGTCTATCCCCTCACCGAGGACATCCAGCCCGGCGACATCTTCCTCGTACAAGTGCCCATCGATCAGCAACAGAAACTGTATAACCAGTCAGGCTTTCTGGCCTTGGACAACCACCTCGCGCGGTTAAATCCCGCTGGCTATGCGGATTTTTACGCCCACAACTTCTTCGCCAAAAATTCCACTACCGATCTGCCGCTCGACTGGATCCGGCCCGGCGGCACGAACCAATCCTGGCAACTGGCACCCCACGCGGCGTTCCCCAGCTATTCCTTTTCCGTCCAAAACGGCGCGGGCCTGAACCTCGCGGTGCCCGTGGAAGGCGTACCGGTCGGACTGAGCTTGCTCGCCAGCGCCGCCGCGAGCGGCACGGTGCAGATTCAGGACGCCCACACGGTCGGGGTCGACACCCTGTCGCTGTTCAATCAGGTTCAACAATGGAGCACGACCAACGCGGATTTTCTTAAAAACTTCGGCACGTCCGAAACGGCGAAAAATCACAATTACCTCCGCATCGTCACCCGGTTATATCTCACCGGCCGTATGACCGTGACCCTGACCGATGCCTCCAGTCGCAGCGCCGGGGCGGATGCCGGCGTGCCGAAACCCGTGAACCTGCTGGTGCCACAATTGCCGAACAGTTCGAATTCGCCCGCGACGACCCTGCAAAATTACACCAACGCCTTCAGCACGTTATCATCGATCGTGGCCGCGGCGACCGACGCCAAAGATGCGGCGGGAAACATTTTGCCCGGCGGCAGCCTTCGCCTCGCCGCCGCCAGTTCGCGCTCCGTCTCGCTGGACGAAACCTTCAACCCGCCGCTGGTCGTCGGCTATCTCGGCTTCGATTGCGCCATTTTGCCCGATGGCTCGCTGGGCGCGCCGATCCCGACCCATGCGAATCTTGATCCGAACTACAAACTTAACCAATTAGCAGTCTTTTCAAGCAACTTGGTAAACAATATTGATACCTTTGGCCTGATTCAGAAAAATTACGCCGCCGCCACATCGGCCCAAAAACTCGCCATCCGCCAAAAAGCATTGGCTTTGGGCCTCATCCCCAGCCTCACTCCCGATGAAACCTTCATCAAAGTCCTGCGCCGCTCGGTGGATGCCAACGACCCGGTGATGACGCAAAAATTCAAGACGCTGTCTGAATTTAACCCGGCACCTTAACTCCCTAAACAGCCATGACCCAATATACCAAAACGGTGCCTAAGGATCCCGCCGGTCTGGATGCGACCCTGAAAGCCGTGCTGCAAGTGATCATCTTCCAAACCCAAGACGGTGACCTGCTGGCCGATTTCCAAATCAAGCCCGACAAAGTATTGCTGATATTTGACGAAGAGTAACCGCTTCTCACCGAGAGGCTTCACTATCCAGCGAATCATCACAGACACTTACAGGCCACCACCGGCTTTTCGGAAATCCCAACGGGATTCAATCATTTAGCCCAGCGGTTGCGCGGTTAAAAACCGCGCTACCCTGGGTTAGCCACCCTATAATTCTCACAACCCCGAAGGCGGTTGTATCACGCCCATGCCTTATGACGCACCCCAATTTCTTAAAGACACTCGCTCATTCCATTCGTCATTCGGATTTCGTCATTCACGCCACCCCTTAACCGCCAATACCGGGCCCAACCGGATCGCATAATAAGCCCCCTTCCCTCGCCCATATCGCCGCACACCCAAAAATTTCACCGTCATCTCCGGCGCCTTGGCCGCATACCCGTTCCGAAACTGAATGACATCATACGCCTTGCCCTCCAACCGGCTCCGCCAATGCGGCGACTGATCGCGATACTCAATCCGCTTCGTCCCGGCAACGATGGCGGCGAAATGTTCGCGGTGGAGGTTGAGATGAAGGATGCAGGGTGATTTCATGACGGCACATGCCTTGCCGAGCTGGATGTTGAGGCAAGCGAGTTTTGGAAACAACGCCTGATTGTTGAACTGCATCGCATGATTTTTGATTTTCAGAAATCTTTCAATTCCCCAGCAAAACCGCAGTTTTTGACTTCGGCTAAATTTTCGGCATACCAGTTATCGCCAATAGGCATAGGGTGATCATGATCTTCTCGGGATTTTTTTGGTAAGACCCCCCTTCCCACTCGGGAAAAATGAAAATAAATGGCATAAATCTGCTAGTTACATTCCCCACACGAATTCAGATTTTCAAGAACTGTGATTTAATGGGGGATGGAACATGAAAATGACGAAGTTCGAATGACGAATGGACGAGGTGAACGTCGCGGAGACGATCCTAACGTCGGTTGCAAGTCACACACTGCCGCTGGTCTCTTTCTCCCAGACATCCACCTACGCCAAGGCTACGGTGGACAGGCCGCCGCCGCCCATTACAGGAGACCCGCGCGTCGGGAGATGCTGGTGCAGGCAGTTGAAGATCAAGGGCCGTTAGCCGCTATTAGCCGTTATTAGCCCTATTTAAAAAATTATGAACCTGAGAAACGCGGAGGCGCAAAGGGCGCAGAGATACGCAGAGCAGGAACTATTGATGGAAAGGACGCAGTCATCTCCGCGGTCCTCTGCGTTCTCCGCGCCTCTGCGTTTTTCGGCGGCGGTTCCGGCGGGAATGCAGCTTCGGGGCAAGCCCACGCAACACCGGTTACACCCGTTTGCACCGATCGGCACTGGTTGGCACCGATTTGCACCCACTTTTTTTAAAAAAATTAATATCCATGGCTAAAAAATTTGCCCTGAACATTTGTCCAATTGCGTTCCACCTTCGCCGCACCCAAACTTAACACACCTGATCCCATGAACCTCCGCACCGCCCTCCCCTACACGCTCGCGGCGTTATTATTGCTAACCACGGTGCCCGCGTCGGCAGCGGTACCACCACTCGACGTCGCCGCCATTGATCATGACCGCATCCTCCACGCCGCCGATACCGCGATTACGTTGGCGCCGGTCACCATCACCACCACCCGCGCCAAGCTGAGCGAAGGCGGACCGCACGATTTTTATTCCAACGGCGATTACTGGTGGCCGAACCCGAACACCTCGAACGGCCTGCCGTACATCCAGCGCGATGGCCAGACAAACCCGGAAAATTTCACCGCCCATCGTCAGATCATCCGCCAGTTGAGCGATGCCATCGCCGCTCTCGGCGCCGCGTACAAGGTCACGGGTGATGACAAGTACGCATTGAAGGCAGCTACGCTGCTAAAAGTGTTTTTTCTGGATGAAGCCACGCGCATGAATCCCAGTCTGAAGTATGCGCAGGCGGTCCCGGGCGTCTCGCCAGGACGCGGCATCGGCATCATTGATACGTTGCATATCATCGAAATCCCCAAGGCCGTTGAGGCGATGGCAAAATCACCGGCCTTCACGCCGGAACTGATGGCCGGCCTGAAAAAATGGTTCGCGGATTATGTGACGTGGATGCGCACCAGCAAGAACGGCAACGAAGAGGCGAACGCGGGAAATAATCACGCCGTAGCGTGTTGGTTGCAGATCGCCGTGTTTGCGGAATTCACCGGCGATGAGGCCAATCTAGCGGAGTGCCGCCGCCATTTCATGGAGGTGTTCGTGCCCAAACAGATGACCAACGACGGCAGTTTTCCTGCTGAACTGCGCCGGACCAAGCCCTACGGCTACTCTACTTTCCAGCTCGATAACATGGTGACGCTATGCCAGGTGTTGTCCACGCCGGAGCATGACCTGTGGCATTTCGCGCTGCCGGACGGTCGCACGATCAGCCGGGCGGTGGCGTTCATGTACCCCTATTGGGCCGATAAATCCACGTGGCCGCACAAACCGGATGTGCAGGCTTGGGATGGCTGGCCCGCGCGGCAACCCAGCCTGCTCTTTGCCGGCCTCGCGTTTAAGGAACCAAAATATCTCGCGCTGTGGAGCAAACTCCCCGCCGATCCCACGAACGAGGAAGTCCGGCGCAACATCGCCATCACGCAGCCGGTGCTGTGGGTGAAGTAAAACATGGAAACGGGCATGTCGAACAAATCAAAAGCGCGTCTATGCGTTGAGCAGGTAGGGACATCGCGCTGCGATGTCCCCGTCGTCGAGCGCAGCGTCAGACGACGGAACGAACGGTCAAGACGCATGATTTACCACATTCGCGTCACTCGAACGTCCAAAGCGCATATATCGCCACAACCGTTCCGCCCTCAGCTTCGCTTTTCGGGCGGGGACATCGCAGCGCGATGTCCCTACCACGATGGCCGACTGCCAAAGCCCAGATCGCTCGAAGAAATGCAGCAGCCATTTGAAGCGAGGATTTTTAGGTTTTGGCGAGTGGTGCTGATCATCGGCATTTGGCGAAGGAGCAGGTTTGAATAACCTGTGACTGAGCCGAAACGAAGCCAAAACCTAAAAAGACCGCCCTCATCTTAAAACCAACCAAATGGCTGCTGCATTTTTGAGAACGATCTAGAACAAACATCCGGTAACGTGATGCTCCCCAATGCCGTCCGTGTTCTGATACTTTTAACCTCATGAAACCCTCGTTGCCCAAACAAACCACCTTGCTCGCCTGTGCCGCCGCCTTGTTCACCGCTATCGCACCCGCGAACGCGCAAGACACCGCCGCCACTTCCGAGATCCGCACACCGCCCGCGCCGCATACGCCGCGCATCAATGGCGCGGAAATCTTCGGTGTGCGCCCGGGCCATCCATTCCTGTATCACCTGCCCACGACCGGCGACCGCCCGATTCAATTTTCCGCCGACAAGCTTCCCGCCGGACTCACGCTCGATCCGGCGACCGGCAACCTCACCGGCACGCTGGCTAAAAAGGGCGAGTACAAGGTGACCTTTCACGCCAGCAACGCGCTCGGCAGCAGCGAAAAACATTTCAAGATCGTCGTGGGCGAAACCATCGCGCTCACGCCGGCGATGGGCTGGAACAGTTGGAACCATTACGCAGGCCGCATCACGCAGGACATCGTGCTGCAAAACGCGAAGGCCATGGCGGACTCCGGCTTGATCGATCACGGTTGGAGTTATGTCAACATCGATGACACGTGGCAGGGCAAGCGCGGCGGCGATTTCCACGGCCTGCAGGGCAATGAAAAATTTCCTGACATCCAGGCGCTATGCGACCAGATCCACGCCATGGGACTGAAGTTCGGCATCTATTCCACGCCGTGGGTGACATCCTATGCCAGTTTTCCGGGCGGCAGTTCGGAAAATCCCGAAGGCACATGGACCAAGCCGAAGGAGAAGACCATCAAGAACAAAAAGATTCTCCCCTGCGCCATCGCGCCGTATCACTTCTACACGAATGACGCGAACCAGTGGGGCCAGTGGGGCGTGGATTATCTGAAATACGATTGGAACCCGATTGAAGCGCCGGAGACGAAAGAGATGGGCGATGCCCTCCGTAACAGCGGTCGCGACATCGTCTTCAGCCTCTCGAATAATTTAAATCCGACGAATGCGCCCTCCGTCACGCCGCTTGCCAATAGCTGGCGCACCACCGGCGACATCAAGGCGAGCTGGAAATCGATGAGCGACCGCGGCTTCGGCCAGGACAAGTGGCGCAAGTATTCCACCCCCGGCCATTGGAACGATCCGGACATGCTGGAGATCGCCACGGCGGAAAAAAACCAGCCCGGCCTCACGCACGACGAGGAATATACGCACATGACCCTGTGGTGCCTCGTCTGTTCGCCGCTCCTGCTCGCCAATGACATGAGCCAGATGGATGACTTCACGAAAAACCTGCTGGAGAACGACGAGGTCATCGCCGTCAGCCAGGATTCGCTCGGCGACCAGGCCGTGGAGATCGCCCGCGAGGGCGATACGCGCGTCTATGCCAAGAAACTGGCGGATGGCTCGCAAGCCGTCGGCCTCTTCAATACCGGCACGAACGGCACGCTCACCGTGACCGTAAAATGGAGCGACCTGAAACTCAGCGGCAACCACAACGTCCGCGACCTATGGCGCCAAAAAGACCTCGGCAAGTTCAAGGGCGAATTCTCCCTGCCCGTCGGCCCGCATAATGCGGAACTGGTGAAGATCACCCCGTGAAACGCGCGACCATCATCGCCGCAAGTATTCTGGCCCTGTGGGGCGGCGGCCTGCGTGCGGTCGAATCGCCCGTGAGCATCTCGATCGATGCGCAGCATCCCGGCGCGGCGATCGCGCCGGATTTTTCAGGACTAAGCTTCGAGGTATCCATCCTGTTGCCGAATGAAAATGGCGTCCACTATTTCCGCCCGGACAACCAACCGCTCATCCAATTATTTCACACGCTCGGCATCCGGAGCCTGCGCATCGGCGGCAACACTTCCGACCGCGATGCACACAAACTTCCTGATGAAGCCGATCTCGACAGCCTGTTCCTCTTTGCTAAAGCGGCGGACGTGAAAATTATCTACTGTCTGCGCCTGCACGATGGCGATCCGCAGGCCGACGCGGCGACGGTGAAATACATCCTGTCCCGCTACGCCGCGCAGATGGATTGCTTTTCCATCGGCCAGGAACCGAGCGCATATCCGGTCGGGAAGAAAGACACACGTGCGGCGGGTGAACGCATGGGCGCGGGGAATGAAAAATATTCCTACGCCGATTACGCGGCCGACTGGAAAAAGTTTGCCGACATCATCATCGCCGAAAATCCGGACGTAAAATTTTGTGGCCCCAGCGTCCATAACAACGGCGCGTGGGCGCAAAAATTCATGGCGGACTTCGGCAAGTCCAATCATGTCGCCCTGATCACCGAGCATCTCTATCCCGGTGGCGCGGGCGGCAAGGTCGCGACGCCGGAAAACGGCCGCGACCGCATGCTGGCGGCCGAAGGCGCGCTGACCAACGGTTTCCCGAAAGCATATCAAAAATTGCATGACAGCTTCGTGCCGCAGGCCATCGCCAACGGCCTGCCGTATCGCCTCGAAGAAGTGAACAATTATTTCAACGGCGGCGCGACCAACGTGAGCAACACGTTTGCCTCTGCGCTGTGGGGTTTGGATTTCATGTATTGGTGGGCGGAGCATGATGCCGCCGGCCTGAATTTTCACACCGGCGACAAGGTCGCCGCCGGCAGCGAGTTGCGCCCGTCCAAATACACCGCTTATTACACCGCGCCGAATGGCTACCTCATCCGCCCGCTCGGCTACGGCATCGCCGCCTTCAACCTCGGCAGCCATGGAAGATTTTTACCGGTACAGATCACCGACACCAACACTCTCAACCTGAGCGCCTACGCCGTTCTCGGTGATGACAAAAATATTTATCTCACGATCATCAACAAGGAGCATGGCGCGACAGCGCGCGACGCGACGGTTTCACTTGATCGAAGTTTGGCGCACGCGCAAATGATTTCCTTGAACGTTCCGGCCAACGACATCTCCGCCAGCACCGGTCAAACGCTTGGCAAAACGGTGATCAAGAACGATGGAACATGGAGCGGTCATTGGTCGGCGTTGCCAGCACCAACATGGGAAATCCCCGCCGCCAGCGCGGCCATCATCAAGCTGCCTTTGCAGGCCGGCCCGTAGTCGGCCTTCCGTTCTTTGACATAAATGTTTTAAATGATCGCCTGGCGGCATCACAAAGCCATGTAGGGCAAGCTTTCCAGCTTGCCGGTTCTGGCGACTTTCCAGTCGCCAGTTAATTGACCGCCACCTTCAAATAAAGCCGCGCCGGATTGCCGCCATCCGCTTTGACGGACTTCAAAGCGTCCTTCACCGGCTGGCTGTCCGGAAATTCCGCCGCCGCGCGGAACAGCAATTCCGCCAGATCATTCTGGTTCGCCGGATGGATTTGCTGATACGGCCATTTATGACCGGGATCAACATAAGGCGCCATGAATTCCGTCGCCTTCAAGATGCTGCGGCCATCCGCCGTTTGAAAATGCCACAGGTCCACCCCGGCGGCGCGACCGATGCTCGCAAGATCCATCAAGGCGCGAAGGTTGAAGGTGCTGTAACCAAAACTCGTCGTGCGCGCCAGTTCCATCGGCTCGCGCCCGTCCGGCGTGATCTGTCGGGTGACGCGTTTCTCCTTGGCCTCCGCCACAATATTGCTCGCCACGTCGGTCTTGCCGAGGAACAGCGCGATGGACGCCGCCTGCGTGTCGCAATAGGTGCCATGGTTGTTCTTCGCACCCAGTTCGCCGCGACCGACCTTGCTCGTCGTCAGCCAGTGGAGATAGTCGGTGAACCACGCCGTCATGTTCTTCTGGTCATCCGCCGTCCACGCTTTGGAACCGGCGATCAGGCCGATGGCATCTACCAGATGCACGAGCCCGCGCGCGCTGATGAGCCCGGCGGGGCGGCCTTCGACTTCACCCGGAATCCCCTGCCCGTAATTCAGATTCGGATTCATGTGCGTGGCCGGATCTAAAAACCACACGCGCACCAGCTCCGCCGCCTTGGCCGCGTACTTTTCATCGCCGGAAAGATAATACGCCAGCGCAAGCGTATGGACATCCGCGCAAGTCTTTTGAAAACGGCCCGAGTCGGAATCGTTGTTGGATTCGGGATTCCGCTCGCCGTCCTTGCGGATGTATTTGCCGTCCGGCGAATTGGTATCACGCCAGAAATATGGCGCCTGGCTGATGAAGTCGTGCTTGTCCCCGCTTGGTGGCACCTGGTTTTTGTCCATCACCGAAACCGCCTTTTGTTTCAGCCGCTTGTCCGCCTCGGCCAACAAGCGCGCCAGCGCCGGTTTGAGTGTCACATCACCGGCGGCCAATGCCGTCTTGCTCGCGAGCAACGTCGCCGGATCATCGCAAAAAACTTTGGGCGCGGCCGTCGCATCGCTGGCATGGCTGACGTCGGTCGATCCCAAGGAGATGAATCCGGCAGCCACAACCGGAACCAGTCCGCGCATCAATTCAAAAATATGTTTCATGGAGTGTTGCCTTCACAGACGGCGGTTCAGCATTCAAGTTACAAGATTGCCGGACTGATTTAGCGGGCCAAAATAAACCGGCCGCCGGACAAAACTCTTGCCCGGCGGCCAGAAACCAGATCACCGGCTCACGGATAGACCATGCGGTAAAACACCGTCCCGTTCACCGGGTTCATCGTCACGCTCACGCTGTTCACGGTCGTCGATCCCGCCACGTCAGACCAGTTCGTATTCAAGCCCCGGTTCAGCCCGTTCGTCTGCACCTGCAAACGCCAGCCGGTATGATCCGCCGGCCAGGACAGCGTCAACTGGTTCCCGTTCACCACGGTGGTGATCGGTGCCGGGGTCGGGTTCACGGTGGCAATGACATGCAAGATGCCGCTGACCAGATTCGTCGTGTCCCATCCCAAACCGCCGCCCAAGGCCGGAAGATTGGTGGCGGCAAAGGTGCCGGTGACTCCGCCGGTCGCGCTGAACAAAGTGTAGATGTCATTGGCCGCCGGCGCGGTGGCCAGCGCCGAGATGTTCAACTTGCCACCCAACACCAAGGCCCCGTTCACAGCGAGGGCGTCATTCGTGGCGATGCCGTTGTGACCCACCTTGAAGACATTCGTGCCGCTCAAAGTCGTGTTGCCAACGATCGTCAAAGTGCCGACGCTCGTCGGCGTGCCCGGGGCGATCACCGAACTGCTCACGGTCGTGACCGTGCCGGTCACCGTGCCGGCACCGCTCAAGGTCTGATTGGCGTTCACGGCCAGGGTCGTATCCACCCGCGCGCTGGCATCCAACGTCGCACCCGCCGCGACCGTGACGGTCTTGCTGTTCGCGATGGAACCGTTGCCCGTCAAAATCAGGCGACCTTGGGTCACCAGCGTGGTGCCGCTGTACGTGTTCGTGGCCGAGAGCGCATATGAACCGATGTTCGTCTTGGTCAACCCGAACGAACCGCCGGATTCGGCGATCACGCCGTTCAACTGGAGAAGGTCGGTGGACCCGGCATTCAAATCGAGAAACGAATTCGCCGTCAGCGTGATGGGCGAATCATTTGTGGAACCGGGCGCGCCGTTCAAGTCCCGGATCATGCCGCCGTTCAAGGTGATGGGCGCCGTGAAGAGCGTGGCCTGTTCGCGGAAATGTCCGAGCACGCCGTTGGCATTCACCGTGATCGCGGTCGTGGCGTTGCTCGAAGTGGTTTCGAAGGACAGGATGCCGCTGTTGATCACGATGCTGCCGCCGTTGGTGACGATGACCGACACCATGCTCATCTGGTTACTACCGCTCTTCGTAAGCGTGAAGCCGCCCAGATCCAATATTGGAGCGATCGCGGGAGTGCCGCGCAAGTCCCAACGGGCCGGGCCGCCCACGGTCGCATTGCCCGTGAGCGTGAGAAGCTGAAGGGCGTCTTGCTGGTTTACGGTGCCATTGTTCACGATCGCACCGTTGCCGCCCACACCCGCACCGGCGATATAGAACTGTTTCGCCTGCCCGGCGGCATTGGTAAATCCGAGGCCCTGCGCCGTGGCGATTCCGCCCACGTCCAGCGTGCCGCCGTTAGTGATGGTCACCGCGCCGCCCGGAATCGCACCGAGCGAACTGTTACCGCCCGCACCAGCATTGGCCACGATGATCGTGCCGCCGCTGATGAGCGTCGCACCGCCGTAGTTGTTGGTGCCTGCCAGCTTGCTGATGCCGCTGCCGCTCTGCGTCACACCGCCCGTGCCCGTAATAAAATTTGCCACCGTGTTGCTGTCCGTACGGCCAAAAGTCAGCGTGCCATTGTCGGTGATGATGCCGGACGACAAGTTGCCGTTGGCGTCGTTGTTGCCGACCTGCACCGTGCCGCCGGCGATGTTGATGCCGCCGCTAAAATCATTGATGCCGCTGTTATCGAGGGTGAGCTTGGCGTTGCCCTGCTTGATCAGCACCACCGGGCCGCTGATCTTGCCGGCGCCGTTGAACGTGTAATTCACCACGTTGTTGCTCACGTCCAGCCCGGCCGGGGAGACCGTGGTCAGCAGCGTCGCCACGTTGGTTTTGCCCGTGTCGTCAAACTGGGCGAATTGGTAATCCGCATAAGCCGACGGCGTCGCGCCGTTGAGCCAGTCAAGCGTGGTGGTGTCCCAACTGCTGTTCAACGCCGCACCGACCGCGCCGTTCCAAACAAGCGGTGCCGGGGCCGTGACGACGAGGTCGATGGTAGCGCCACTGTCAAACAGGGAACCGCCGGTGTAACCGGGCGGAAGCGAACCCAGCGCGAGGCCGGTGGCGGGCGAACCGCCGGTGTAGCTGATGAGCGGGATATCGACCGTGGCGCCTGAAGTTGGACCGGCGATCGAGGCGATGTTCAGGGTGGTCACGCCGCTGGCGATGGCCACCGTGGTCGCGGCGATGTTGGTCACGCCGATGGCGGCGTTCAACTGGATGAAAGTATCCGCCGCGCCGCTGTCGCTGAGGGTCAGCGTGTCAATGGGCACAGCCAGGCTGCCGATGGTGCCGCCCAGCATCTTCAGGCTCCCGTCCGTGAGCGAGATGTTGCCGGTGCCGGCGTTGCCGGTCTTGGTGATGCTGTTGGAGCAGATCACCGTGCCGGCCGTGATGTTCAGAGTGCCGGCACCGGCGCCCGCGGTCTGGTTGACAAGGGAGATGCCGCCGGAACCGATGATAAGCGTGCCGCCGCCAACGGTGACCGTACCGTTTGCGGTGCCGCTGCTGGAATTGATCGCCATCCTGATCGCCGTTGCGTCCACCGTTCCTTGGTTGAATTGCAGAATCCCGGCGCCCGCCACCGGACTCACTTGGTTGCATTCACCCAGAGTCAGGGTTGCGATCTTTAGGTCCACCTGATTGCCATTCAGCGCGAGCGTGCCCGTCGCAGTGCCGCTGCTGCCGCCGCTACTGCGGTTGCCCAGGACGATCGTCGAGCGGTCGGCATCGGTTCCGCCCGTGCCGCGCAACCGTAACCCGGCGGCGGTGGAACCCGTAGGGAATTTAAGCGTCCCGCTGGACCGTGTCGCGGCGATGTTGATGGTGCTCGCGTTGATGATATTCGTTCCCGCGCCCAAGGTGGTCGTGGCGCTGACGCTGCTGCTCGCGGAACTCGTCATGATGGCGATGCTTCCTGCCGTGATGTTATTGCTGATCGCGGCCAGGTTCAGCGTGCCGGTGCCCCGCCCGCCGACATTGCCCACGCCGAGCGTGGCTGAACTGGCATTATAGACGAAATTGCTCAAGCCCGAGAGATCGAGCGAGGCCGTCCCGCTGGTACCGGTCACGCCACTGCTGCCCACCAGGTTGGCGTTGGCTGCATTGACCACCAGCGTGCCGGCATCGACGAAGACGGCATGGGTGACATCGTTGTCCACCACGAAACCGCCCACCGTGAAGTTGCTGCTGACGGTCAATGTGACCCCGGCGGGAATCTGGGTGACTTGATACTGCGAATTGGTGTTCAGGTAAGACAGGCCGGCGACCGTCAAGCTGGAGCTCACGAAGCTGTTGATGGTCGTGGCGGCCGCCACGGTGGTAGCGCTGTCGAAGATGAGGCTGTCCGCACTGGTGGGCGTACCCGGCAATTGCCAGTTCGATCCGTCAGACCAGTTGGTGGTCGCCGTGACGTTATCCACACCGGTCCAGATGATGGGCGGACGCACGCCGGTTGGCCCGGCGGTCAGCGTTATCAGGATGGCAGTGTTATCGGCGCTTTCAGAAAGATGTCCCGCATAAGCCGGTGAACCGGCCGGCAAACTGCCCAGGGCGAAGTTAAAGTTTCCGGCGGTGAGCGTGATCGGGCTGGCAGACTTCACCAGAGTGAGCGTCACCGGATAGCTCGCGATACCCGGCAACGCGAGCACGTTGATGACGTTGCTCTTGGCGGTGATGCCATCCACTTCAAACGTCGAGACGGCGAGCGCAGGAGACAGGCTGGTCGTTCCGACATTGAGGCTGGCGTTCGTGATGCTTAAATCATTCAACGTGGCGGTGCCGGCGATGCCGGACACGTCCAACGTGGCATTGCTGACCAGCAAGCCGGGGCTGCTCATGATCAATCCGGCCCCGGATAGCGCCAAGGTGCCTTTGCTGGCCACCGTGATGCCGGTGTAACTGTTGGATGCCGTCAACGTCAGCTTGCCGTTTCCGTTCTGGGTGAGCGTGCCGCCGCCAAAAATGGAGGCGGAAACACTCAGGCTGTTCGCCCGGCTGAAGACCAATGAACCCTCGTCATCAATGGCACCCGCTGGCAACGCACCACCGCTGTCATTGTTGCCGACCTGCGCCGCCGCCCCGCCGCTCACGGTCAACCCGCCGGAGATGGCACTGTTGGTTTCATCCAAAACAAGCAGGCCGGTGTTGACGGCGATGCCGCCGCTGAAATCGCTGCCACCGGATTCCGCCAGCGTCAGCGCGGCGTTGCCCTGTTTGGTCAGACCCGTCGGCCCGCTGATCTTGCCGCCGCCGTTGAACAGGTAGTTCAACGTATTGTTGTTGACGGTGATGCCGTTCGGCAGGTTCGTTGTGATCAAAGTAACGGTGCCGGTACTGGCGGTGTCATCGAAGGTCACGGTATCCAGATTTAGAAAAGCCTGCGGCACGCTCAAGGTCGCGACATCCAGCCAGTTCTTTGTCTTGTTCGTATCCCAGTTGCTCACCGGCACGGAATTGGTGGCGCCCACCCAGACGAGCGGGGTGAGCAATGGCGGAGTGATGGTCACGGAGACCGCCCCGCCACCGACCGATGCGCCACTGATCGTATAGCCGAGGGCCAGATAGCTGGCGCCCAAGCTCACGCTGAAACTTGCCGGATCCGGATCAGTCCCGGAATACCCGATCAACGTAAAAGTGGTCGCGCTCGTCACAGCAGTCACCCGGTCGATCGCCAAAACAACTCCCGGCCCCGTGGTCAATGACGATGCCGAGATGTCGGTATAGGGCGAGGCGCCATTGACGCCCAGGTGCAATGTCGCGTTTGAAACGGTCAACGTGCCGATGGTCAGCGGCGAGGCCGTCACGCCGGTATTGGTGAGGATAAGTGAAGCGGAGTTGGTCACGAACATGCTGTTCGGGTTGGACATGGTGTTCGACACATTCAAGGTGGCGCCGCTGACCGTGATGTTCAAACTGTTGGGAATGGCCCCGGCATTCATCAACATTAATGTACCACCGAGAACAAAGGTATTGCTGTGATAGGTGCTGTTACCGGTCAGAGCCCAGAAGCCGCTGTTTGTCTTGATAAGATTGCCAACTGCAGCGGACGCGGTGTTTTCCGTATATGTCCCCAGAATGTTTGGCCCCGTATTGGTCCCGCCCAGAATCAGAGTGTTGCCTGACGACGTTGAATTATTCACCGCGATCCCGGTAGTGATATTCAAAGTAGCCGACGGCGTGGTGGAATCATTGATCACATTGAGTGTGCCGCCGGTTGCCATGCGCAGCGAACCGGTGATGGTCTGCTTGTTGGTCACAGCGCTCGTGATTCTGATCGCCGCGTTGCCGGTGTTGAGGCGCCAGGTGCCGCCGCTGGTGTTGATCGTGTAGGGGGAGCAATTGCTCGAATCAAAAGTGATGCCGCCGATCGCAAAACCGCTGGCGCAGTTGACGGTCGTTATGGTGCTGCGATTGGTGAAGCTGGCGATGTCCGTGGTGCCGGAGCCAGCCGTGTTGCCCGGAAAAGTGCCCACCCCCGTGCTCCAGTTGTTGGTCGTCGGCGCGGCCAGCCAGTTGTTATTGAATGGTGCGGCCAGCCACGTCGCGCTCGCGGCTCCCGCCAGTTGTGCCGTTCCCAGAACAGCCGCACAAACCGACAATACAAGAGGCTTAAATGATGTGATTTTCATGGTCAGGTGGGTATATGGATTGGTCCGGGACAAAGAGTGGCTAACAAAAATGGGTGCCGGCGCGGATATGCGCGAACGGGTTCCATCTGGGGACGGGCTTCAGTGTCATGTGGATGGCAAAACCTAACACCCCGCCTGGCGGAACTGAATAGAACGTTCGTTCTAAAGTCTGAAATGCGTAATGTTAACAGGTTCAAAACCGTCCTGCTGACCTCCGGATCAAGCCCCGCTACCGCCATGAAAAAACTGGCCGCCGGACTTGTCAGATCCGGCGGCCAGCCCCCGTACCCGGCCAAAATGTCAGTTCACGGATAAACCATCCGGTAGAACACCGTGCCGTTTACCGGATTGATCGTCACCCCCACGCTGTGCACTGTTGTGGAACCCGCCACGTCGGACCAGTTCGCGTTCAGGCCCCGGTTCAACGAGTTCGTCTGCACCTGCAACCGCCAGCCTGTGTGGTCCGCCGGCCAGGATAATGTCAACGTGTTCCCGGTCACCACCGCCGTGATCTTTGTCGGAACTGGATTCACCGGCTGGGCGACAAGACGCAGCACGCCATCCGTCGTCAATGTGTTCGTGTTCCAAGCAAGACCGGCACCGGGCGTGGCAGGTGTGATGGCCGCAAACGTCCCCGCATAGGATGCGGCACTGAATAATGTGAAGGTGTCGTTTGTCGTCAATGTGCCGGACAGGTTGGTCACGGCCAGCGTGCCGCCATAGGTCACCGCACCGCTGACCGACAGCGTGTCGCTTGTCGCCGTGCCTTGGTTGATGTCCATCGCCGTCGTGCCTTGGAGAACCAGATTTCCCGTGATGCTGAAAGTACCGGTCACCCCGGCGCCCGCCGGCGAGATCGCGCCGTTGGCCTGGATGGTGACATCGTCACCCACGCTGCCGGTGCCGGACAATGTGCCGCCCGCCACGCGCACCACCGTCTGGCCCAATGATCCGCTTACGGCCAACGTGCCATTGCTGACGACCGTGTTGCCGATATATGTATTGGCCGCCCCCAGTGTCAATGTACCTGAACCCAGCTTCAGCAGGCCGCCATCGGTCGCACCGGACAGGCCTGGATCCGTCTGCAACGGCTCAAGAAAGCTGATGTTGAAATTTGTCGTGTCGATGATTGCGCCACCAGTCTGCACGAGGCTGGTGATCGGAATCGTGGGCGTCCCGGGGTTTCCCAGATAGGTAAAGCTCGCGCGCGCCCTCAATGTGCCGCCGTTGTAATTGATTTGCGCTGTCGGCGAACCGCCGGTCTGCGAGCTGGCGCTGATGTTGGTGATGGCGGTGACGGTCAGCAGACCGCCATTCAGGTTGACCAGGCCCGTGCTGCCGCCGGTGTTGCCGGCCGCGTTGCGGGAAGTATCGAGCGTTCCGCAATTGAGCACGCCACCATTCATGTTCAACGTGCCGGCGCCGCGGCTGGCGACAAAGAACGTGCCGGTCGGCGTTGCTGCCGAACCGATGTTCATCGTGCCACCGCTGATGGTGACCGTGGAGAACGCCGTGTTCGCGCCATTTGCGCCTTGGAACTGGCTGCCCACGTTCAACGTGCCGCCCGACAGGTTGATGATGCCGGTGGCCCCGCCACCCACGCCCGTGTTGATGCGTGCCGTGGTGGTATAGGTGCCGTTGCTCATGTTCAATGTGCCCGTGCCGCCGTTCGCGGTGCCGATCTGGTTATCCTGCGGCAAACCCTGGGCGCTGCTGCTCGTCAATTTCGGCGCGCTGATCGCAGACCCAAAATTGAAGGTGCCGTTATTGATCGCGAGCGCCCATGGCACGGTCATCGTGGCGGAAGCCGCATTGTCCATCAACGTCCAGTTCGCGGCGGCGTCATTCAGCAGCATCAGGTTGGTGCCCCCGGGGTTGGATGTGCTGCTCAAGAGATTCGTCAGGATGCCGGTGCCCGCCAGTGTCAGCGTGGTTGAACCGGACGTTCCCAATGTGTTGGTGAGGCCGCCGCCGATGATCAACAGGCCGCTCGCGCCGTTCAGGGTCCGGTTCCCATTATAATCCAGGCCCAGCAAAATCGTCTGCGGGTTCGGGGAATTGTTGATGATGGCGCCGCCGAGGTTGATCGGGTTGCCGCTCAAAGTGAACGCACCCGCCCCGCTGTTGAAAGTAAGGTTGGTGTAAAGCGTCCCGGCCGCCGTGTCATTGTTGTTATTAACGCGGGTTGAACCGTCAAAAAACAGCGAATCCCGGGACGAGATGTTCACACCCGTCCAGTTCGCCGCGTCACTCCAGTTGTTGCCCGTGCCGCTGCCGCCATTCCACGTGACGACATACGGCGCGGCGATCAGCACCAGATAAACCGTGCTGGTGGCCACATCGTTCGAGACGTAGGCGTTGGCGAAACCGGTCTCGCCAAAATTGAATCCTCCGGAAAACGTCCCGGCCGTGTAGGTGATGAGCGGGATGACCACCGGCAATGCCGGACCGGTCGGCACATTGTAAACCGCCGTGATGTTGATGAAGTTCGTCGTGCCACCCGTCGTCAGGCTGCCGGTGGCAAGTGTGACGGCATTTGCGTCTGCAATCAGGCTGATCGTCGAGTTGCTGGCGGCCAGGGTGGTGATCGTCGCCGTCTTGGTGCCGAGGGCCAGCGTGCCGTTCGTGAGCGTGATGGCATTAAAATTGAAGGCCGTGCCCGTGATGCCGGAAACGTCAAATGTTCCCGCGTCGCTCACCGCCACTTGCGGGCTGCTGGCGATCGCCCCGGCGCCGCTCAATGCCAGCGTGCCATTGCGCACAGATGTGTTGCCGGAATAATTATTGGCGCCGGTCAGCGTCAGTTTCCCGCTGCCGTTCTGGGCCAGCGTACCCGCGCCCGAAATCAAGTTGGGCAGCGTGACATTGTCCGTGCGGCTCAGAGCCAGCGCGCTGTCATCCTGGATGTTGCCCACCGGCAGGCTGCCGTTCGCGTCATTGTTCCCGGCCTGCAAGGTGCCGCCGCTGATGGTGATGGCGCCGATGAAATCATTGATGCCGCTGTTGTCGAGGATCAGCGTGCTGTTGCCGGCCTTGGTCAGGCCGGTGCCGCCGCTGATCCTGCCCGGGCCGTTGAAAGTATAAAGCTTGGTGAAATTGGAAATCACCATGGTTCCCGGCACCAACGTAGTGGTCAGGTTCACCGTGGTCGAGCCCGTGGCGGTGTCGTCAAACTGCACGGCATCGCCGGTGCGGAAAACTGTCGCAACCCCCGTGTTGGTCCAGTTCGACGTCGTCGTGTCCCAATTCGCATTGGCCGTGCCATTCCAGACATCCAGGCCCATCGGCATCGGGCCGCTAGTCAATACCAGGTCCACCGAGGAAACATTGTTGGAGATGTACCCCTGATATGCGGGCAAACTGGCGGGCAGCGTGCCGAGCACGAAGTTAAATCCGTTGCCGCCGATGCCGCCGGCGAACTGGATGAGCGGAAATTGCTGCGGATAGCTCGTGACCACCGGCACCGAGGAAATATTGATGGTGTTGCCGCTGCCGCCCGTGCTCAGGTTGTTGACCACCATGTTGACGGTGGAACTGGCGGTGAAATTGTTCGTCGCATCCGACAGGCTTACATTGTCGATCGGAACCGCTGTCGTGCCGACGGTGTTGGTCGCCGCGGCGAGGATCAGCGTGCCTTGGTTGATGTTGAGGGTGGCCGTGTTTTGCGCCGCATTGGCCTTGGTGATGCTGCAGTTGGGCTGGACGACACCGTTTTGGTTGATGTTCAAGATGCCGATGCCGCTTTCATTCGCCGTGGTGGTGTTGCCCAGCACCAGCTTGCCGCCGCCAACGGCATTGACGATGAGCGTCGCGATGTTGGCCGGATCACCGCCGACCGTGAACGTGCCGGAAGAAGATTTTCCCGAGGATGAGGTGGTGGTGTTCCCCATCAGGATCGAGGTCGCGTCGAACGTCCCATGATCAAACGTCACAATGCCGTCATCGCCGGTGCCGGTGTCGCTGCCGCTGATGGCGCCCATTGTCACGGTCCCCGCCAGCACATTTGCGAGGTGCCCGGCCAAAAGAAGCTGGCCATGCGAAACGGCGCTACCGCTGCTGCCATTGCCCAAAAGCATGGTGGTGCGGGCCGTGCCGCCGCCCGTGCCGCCCATCGCCACCGTGCCGGTGGAATTGGTGAATTGTATTTTTGCCGTGGCCCCCTTGCCCGTGGAGATGTTTATCGCGCTGGCGTAGATCGTGTTGGTCGTGGCGCCCAGGTTCAAATTGCCGGCCCGCCCGTTGTTCCCGGCGGTGGTTTCAATGTTAAGCGTGGCCACGTTGACGATGCTGTTCGATGCGAGGCTCAGATCCGCCGGCATCTGCGTCCCCGTTCCGATGTTCATGGTCGTGGCGGCGGCGAGGTTCTTGAAGGTGCCGAGGCCGGCCATGTTTAATTCCATGTGGCTGTCGCTGGCACCGCCCGTGCCGTTAAGGCTCACCGCGCCATTGACATCCAATTCACCCGGGCCGTTGATGGTCACATAAGTGGTCGAGCCGGCCGCCACGCCGGAACCGATGTTCAACGCCCCGCTCGAGACCAATGTCTGGCCGGCGCTGACCTGAACGGTCTGGGCTTGCGGGGAGATATTCTGAAAAGTAAGCGTGGCGACCGTTGCATTGGCGGCAACTACGGCGTTCACCAGGCCAACCCCGTTGGTGGAAGCCGGAAAAGCCCCGTTGCCGAACACCGCCGTGTCCGCCGCCGCCGGCGGGGCGCTGGCGCCCGTGCCGGCCGACCAGTTCCCGGCGGTGGCCCAGTTGAGGTCGGCACCCGCGCCGGACCAGGTGGAAGTGCCGGCGGCGCCGGCCGGTTGGGTCACGCCAAAAAGAATCACGCCGGCCGAGAACAGGAGCGAGTTGAACAAGATTTTCTTCATAGGGTCAGGTTGTATTGGGTTCGATCTGTAAAACTGGGATCAGGCAGACAACGGCGGGCCAAATGAAAAAACTCGCGCCTTTTGCTCGGGCATCATTGTCATGTGGATGATTGACCCTATCACCGGTGATTCCGGCATTGAATAGAACGTTCGTTCTAAAATGGAGACTTGTGACCGCGCACCTCCTCTTTCACGGCACCACCAGGCGGTAAAACAACTGCGGACCGGCTGAACCAAGGTCATTCGTAAAAATAAAAACTCCCCCGGCACCGAACTGGTTGGTCGCCATCACTGTCCATTGCGCCAGCGGCAATCCCAAATTCGTCGAAGCCAGCAGGCGGTAATTTCCGCCGGTCGCCCCGCCGCTTCCGCTCACCACCACGCCGGTTCCGTTGAGCAAAATGGCGTCAAACGTCGGTGGCGATGGCTGGCTCGTGAACACCAGCAGCAATGAGTTGCCGTTCGTCTGCACGGAAAATGTTCCGCCCGCCAGGTCATTGGCGAACGCGCCGGTGTCCACGGTGAATTTGTCCGCGCTGAAATTGGTGATGCCGCCGGCCGCCGTGGCGATGACCCAGCTTTGCGAGGAATCCGTTCCGAAATCCGCCGCCCCCGGACTGCCATCGCTCAGATTGCCATCGATGGAACGCAGCTTGATGACAAAGGGATCTGTGTTGCTGGACTGGATGCCCAGGCCGCCGCCAATCGACAGAAAATCCCAGTTCGTCCCCGGCTGGCCGACCGCATCTTCCATGTCAAAGACATAAACGCCGCCGGCGCCAAAAATCGCCGCGCCCGTGTTCGTGATCCACCCCGTGCCGTTGCCGCCGGGCGCAATCGCGCCGTTCAAGGTGAGCGATGGCGTGGCGATGACCGCATCGCCCGCCACAATTCCATTGGAAAATATGGTGATGGGATTGGGCGAATGAATGAATGCCGCATTGACGAGTTGCGCCGGCTGCCCGTTTCCGGCGGCACCGATGTTCAGCGTCGTGACGTTCGTGATGATGCCCGATTGCGAGTCCAACGTACCGGCATTGAGGTTGAGCGCCGCCGTGCCGCCACCGCCGAAAATGGTGTCCGCCATCACGGTTCCACCGTTGATGTTGAGCGTACCTTTCGTGCTGCTGCTGCCACTGGCAGGAACATGCCCCAGTTCAATATTGGAATTGACCATGAGACTGGCCGTGCCGTTCGCATTAAAAATTCCCGTCGCCACGTTCGCCAGCGGCCCGCCCGGACTTTGATAGCCGATCTGCAACGTGTTGGCATCAATGACCCCGGCTTCAAAAGTCAGCGTGCCGATTGGATTTCCAGTGCCGCTGCCGGTACTGCTCTTGCCCAATGTCATCGTGTCCACCAGCGCGTCCACCGAACCGCCGGTGAAATCGTTTGTGCCCGTCGTGTTCACCGTGCCGCCCTGGCTTTGCGAATCACCGATCAACCAGCTTGGCACCCGGCTCATGCCATCTGCCGCGCGGAAGACGGCGGATGGACTGCTGAAGGCCGGGTTGAACAGCAGCGAGCAGTTCCCCTGCTTCACCGTCGCCACGCTGATGCCGTTCACAAAAATTTGGTTGGCCTGCCCGAGATACAGAAAACTGCCATTGCCGGCGTTCCCGCTGCCAGCACCCTGCCCGCCAATCTGGATTGCCGGCGAGGTGCCGGAAGCCACCAATAAATTCGTCCGCGCCAGATACAAAATTCCGGAAGGACGCGGATTTGCACCCAAGGAACCAAGCTGCACCTTGCTCACCGTGGCATTGAACGTATCCAAACTCGCCAGATTGAGCGTGGCCCGCAAGGCGCTGCCACCATTAAGGCTCGCTTGGCGGACGATCAAGTTGCCAGCCATATTGCTGACCACCAACGTGCCACCGGCGCCGGTGATGGTGGCATAGACGGATGCCGTGATGCCGCTGTCGGTTTCCGTGCCCACCGTCAATCCGCCCGCCGTCAACGTCCGTCCCGGATTGATCAGCGTCGTATGAAAACCATTGGTATTGTTAAATGTCAGCGAAGCGATGGTCATGTCGCTGTCCACGATGTTGTTAACCGCATTGCTGGCGGACAAGGTCCCCAAGTTGGTGAAGATCACATCGTTCACCGGCCCGGGCGGGCCGTTGCCGCCACCCGTCAGGTTTGTCCAGTTTAACGGCACCGACCAGTTATTCGTCCCCGTCCAGACCAGCGTTCCCGGCACGGCAACAATGTTAGTCACGACGAGCGTAACCGAACTGGTGCTGGCCAATCCGCCGCTCATGGCCGTCAGCGTGAGCAGATACGTTCCCGGTGAAATGGAATTGGACGCGGTGACGTTTAGCACGGATGAACCCGCGCCGGTGATCGCCGGCGGACTGAAACTTGCACCGATATTGTTCGGAAGCCCAAGCACCCCAAACGTCACGGTGCTGGCGAAGCCGTTGGTCGCGCTGACGTTGGCGGCGTAGCTCGTGCTGTTGCCGGCTAAAACTGTTTGTGACGATGGCGAGGCAGTGATTCCAAAACTTTGCACCACCACGTTGAACGAACGGCTGTTGGTCCACAGACCGTCGGTCATTGAAATGGTGACCAGCGAACTGCCGGTCATCCCGGCGACCGGTGTGACAGTGACAGTACGGTTCGTTCCGCTACCGCCGATGAAGAGATTCGCATTGGGTATCAAAGTTTGATTTGTTGAACTCGCCACCACCCGTAATGAACCACCGGTGGCCGCCCCCAAGTTTCCAAAATTGAAACTTAACGCCCCGGACGTTCCACCCGGCGGGATGTTCTGGTTGGCGATTGCCGAAATCTGTTGGGACTCTGCGCTCAGTGCGAGCTCAAAGGCATTGCTCGTCGTGAACGTGCGCAACGGCGCCACCTGTTCCCCGCTCGTCAGGCCATTGGTGATCTCCAGCATGTGATCGTTCGTGAAACAGATGCTGTAAAGCCCGTTCGTGAAGATCACTTGGTCGATCTTGTACATTTCGCTGATGCCGGTCGTGCCGCTGCCGGACAGCGCCCCGTGCGTGAACGAAAGCCATTTATTCCGCAAGGCCGTGCCCGTGGGTAGCGGCGAGGCCGTCGTGAATGCGTCATTGCTGCCGCCATCCAGCTTGCGGGTTTCCCCGGCGATCAGGCCGGAGTAATAAATGGTTGTTGGCG
>DASZCA010000207.1:0-2397 GCA_035943555.1 Verrucomicrobiia bacterium | reverse complement strand
GCGCCCGGCATCACCCCCGGCAGCGGCCCCGGCCACCTCGGCCTCTTCGGTTACGATCCGCTAGAATTCCAGGTCGGCCGCGGCGTCATCGAAGCCCTCGGCCTCGGCCTCGAACTCAAGCCTGGTGATGTCTGCGCCCGCGCCAATTTCGCCACGCTCGATGGCAAAGGCATCGTCACCGACCGCCGCGCCGGCCGCATCCCGACCGAGACTTGCGAAAAACTCGTCGCCCTCCTCACTGCCAAGATCAAAAAGATCGGCGACACCCAGGTCATTATCAAAGCCGGCAAAGAACACCGCTTCGTCGTCGTCTTCCGTGGTAAAGGCCTCGAAGGCCCGCTGACTGATGCCGACCCGAACCGCGAAGGCTTCGCCATCCCCACCGTCAAACCCCGCGATGCCAAGAACGCCAAGCAGAAGAAAATGGCGAAACTCATCGCTGATTTCTACAAGGCCGCGCTCCCCGTGCTCGCCAAGGAAAAACCCGCGAACGGCTTCCTCATGCGCGGCATCGCGCACCAGCCGCACATCCCGTTGTTTGAAGATCGTTACCTGCTCAAGCCCGCCTGCCTCGCCGTCTACCCCATGTACAAGGGTCTCGCGCAGCTCGTCGGCATGATCAAGATCGAAGGCCCCCAGACCATCGCCGAACAGTTTGAGCAATACTTGAAGCTTCACGACAAGTACGATTTCTTCTTCATCCATTACAAGTACACCGACAAAGCCGGTGAAGACGGCAACTTTGCCGCCAAGAAAAAAGCCATCGAAGAGCTCGACGCCGCGCTGCCCATTCTCTTGAAGAAAAAGCCCGATGTCCTCGCCATCACCGGTGATCACTCCACGCCCTGCGCCTTGAAAGGCCACTCCTGGCACCCGCAGCCCGTCCTGTTGCACAGCACCAGCAGCGGCTCCGACAAGCTGGAACGCTTCACCGAAACCGGTGCCAACATCGGCTCGCTGGGCATCTTCCCTGCGAAATTCCTCATCCGCCTCATGCAGGCGAACGCCAAGGCGTTCGACAAGTTCGGCGCGTAAGATCGTTTAATCAGGGAGCGGGTTGCGTGGATACGCAGCCCGCTCTTTTGTTTTGTAACTTGCCAAAGACCGCCAGCAACCCCCAAGCTTTGCCCGCATGAATTTGCCCAATAAACTTACCGTCTCGCGTTTCGCGCTGACGGGGGTATTTCTCTGGGCCATGTTCTCGAAGTTCGCCTTCAACGACACCCTCGCGCTCATCTTTTTCTGCGCCGCCGGCATCACCGATTTTCTCGATGGCCGCATCGCCCGCGCGCGCAACCTCATCACCAATTTCGGCATCCTCATGGACCCGCTGGCGGACAAGATCATGGTCTGCTCCGCCTTCATCGCCTTTGTGGAAAGCACCCACCTGAATCCCGATGCGCCCGTGAAAGTCGCCGCGTGGATGGTCGTCGTCATCGTCGCGCGCGAACTCGCCATCACCGGCCTGCGCCTGCTCGCCGCCACCAAGAACATCGTCCTCGCCGCCGAACGCTACGGCAAACACAAGACCA
Source organism: Verrucomicrobiia bacterium (assembly GCA_035943555.1). Classification (GTDB taxonomy): domain Bacteria; phylum Verrucomicrobiota; class Verrucomicrobiia; order Limisphaerales; family UBA11358; genus UBA11358. The sequence continues at coordinate 865 of DASZCA010000207.1, read as the reverse complement.
TCTCGCAGATCATCACCCTCATCGCCTTGCTCGTTTTGGACGCCTTGTCAGAATGGCCGCCCGCCCTGCAGAATGTTTTCACCCCGTGGGCGCCCATGTTTGCGAAGATCATGCTCTGGATCACCGTGCTGCTCACCGCCACCTCCGGCGGCATCTACCTCTGGCGCAACCGCTCCCTCTACTTGGACGACCTCTGAAGCTTCCGCACCGCTTTGCGCGAATCCCCTCGCCCCTCGGAGGGGAGAGGGTTAGGGTGAGGGGTGAAATTCAACCCACGACATCCATTCTGTAGAAATACCGCCACTCCTCACTTCTTCGGCAACGGCAACGTATCCCCCGACCCCGTCGGCTGATACACCGCCGGCGGCAGATTTGCCAGCGGATCATTTTGCTTGTGATGCTTCCACGTCAGGAAAGCCACCCCTAAAATCACCACCAAAATCACCGCCCCGATCCCCGCAAAACCCATCTTCCAGTTCAACTTGGCAAACGCCAGCGCCGCGTGGTCGATGATCGTCTTCTTCTGCTCCACCAACGGCGGCGGCTCGCTAAACTTGTCCGTCGCCTTCAATTGCCCGTCCAGCAACGCCAGCAACGCCGCCTCGTCCAGCTTCAGGAACTTGGAGTAAATTTTCACCGAACCGCGGATGTAGACCGTCGCGGAAAACGCGCCAAAGTCCCCTTCCTCCAAAGCACGCACGTGATCCGTGCGGATCTTCGTCGCTTCCGCGACCTGTTCCACCGTCAGATTTCTCGCTTCGCGCCCCGCGCGCAGTTGTTCGGCTACCGTAGACATTTTGTTTCCCCTTTATTTAGCGCATTTTACGCGAAATTGGCAACCTTCGAAATTGTTTAATATATTTAG
>DASZCA010000206.1:0-12399 GCA_035943555.1 Verrucomicrobiia bacterium | reverse complement strand
CCGATGGGCGTAACCAGGTCGATAACGCGCGTCTCCATGACGTCTGACGCGGTTTCGAGCTTAAATTTTTCGATCGGATCGATCGAGGTCAGGTTTTCGAAGCGGACAGCCTTGGTATAATCCTGAAACACCATTTCATTGACCTTGTCCACGGCCTTGAGCTGCGGGCTGGTGCCGCGATGCGGCGGCTGCGTGGGACCTTCGATAAAGCTGCCCTCGCGCAGGAAACTGCGGCGGATGGTGTCGGGAGTGACGAAGATGTCGGTGGGCTTGGGATGAAAGTGATTTTGCGCCGTGCGCAGGAAACCGAAGCCTTTCTCGGAAATCTCGAGATAGCCGGCACCATAGTTAGGATTGGGCGTTTTATCGCCGTTAGCTTGCGTATCGCTCATATAAGATGTTGTGGCCAAAGGCTGAAACCCTTCCTGAAATAACTGCTGGAAAAGTGAATTTTGGAAATTGCCCCGGCAATACCGCCGGCGGCTAGAACCTTTGACAGGGTTTAATTACGCGTAAAACGGGGGAAACGCAACTATTATTTTTGGGGCTAAAATGATGCGGGGCGGGCTTGAAAGCCCGCCCCGCAACGTGAAATGAGATTGACCGGCACCAAAAATCAGCCGCCGACTTCCGCCTTGGCTTCAGCGGCGAGGGCGGTGCTCAGATAACGCTCACCAGTCGAACAGGCGATCGTCACGATGAGCTTGCCTTTGTTTTCCGGACGTTTGGCGACTTCGATGGCGGCGACGACGTTCGCACCCGTGGAAATGCCGACCAGCAAACCTTCTTCCTTGGCGAGGCGGCGGGCCATGGCAAACGCGTCGTCGTTGGAAACCTGGACGCATTCGACAATCTGCGGATTGCCGGCGCTGTCCTTCAGGTGCAGGTTACCGGGCACGAAGCCCGCGCCCGTGCCTTGGATCTTATGTGCGCCGGGTTTCACGGGCTGGCCTGCGAGCGTCTGCGAAATGACCGGAGAATCTTTCGGCTCAACAGCGATGGCTTGAAACGACGGCTTCTTCGGCTTGATGGCCTCGACGCAACCGGTGATCGTTCCGCCCGTGCCGACGGCGGCGACCAGGATGTCAATCTTGCCGTCCGTATCGTCCCACAGTTCGACGGCGGTGGTCTTTGAGTGGATGGCCGGGTTCGCAGGATTGTTGAACTGCTGGGGAATCCAGGAGTTCGGCGTTTCCTTGGCGAGCGCTTCGGCGCGGGCGATGGCGCCCTTCATGCCTTCCGCGCCAGGCGTCAAAACCAGTTTGGCGCCGAGCATCGCGAGCAACGTTCGGCGTTCCAGCGACATCGTTTCCGGCATGGTCAGGATGATCTTGTAGCCCTTGGCCGCCGCCACGAACGCCAGCGCGATGCCGGTGTTGCCGCTGGTCGGCTCGATGATGATGGTGTCCTTCTTGAGCACGCCGCTTTTTTCGGCGGCATCGATCATGGCCATGCCGATACGGTCCTTCACGCTGCCCAGCGGATTGAAAAATTCGCACTTAAGTGCGATGGTCGCCGGCACGCCGGCCGTGACCTTGTTCAATTTGACGAGCGGAGTGCGACCGATGGTTTCGACGATGTTGTTATAGATATGTCCCATAAAAAATGTCTGGTTGTTGGTTAAATGTGTCTTGCCTGAAAATCTTGGCGAAAAGGCGGGGCTGGGCAAGTTTTAATTCGCCTCATCCGATTCACCGCGTTACCCGCTTTCGGGGATGGCAGAAAAATCCGCCAACGGTTAAATATTTAAAACCTAGCCCTGTTGCCGTGCGTCCATACCCATGTTCCGGGACCACGATCGGCACGGTAACGAATTTACATGACAAACCGGCGAATGAAATTGCTTTGAACCGTACCAGTATTTTCTATCATTACTAAACATCACTTATGAAGTCCAAAACGTCCAACCACGTAAATCGCCGTCATTTTCTAAAAACCGCCGGTGCGGCCATCATTCTGCCGACCATCCTGCCGGGATGTGCGCTGGGGCGCGGTCGCAAAGTCTCGGCCAATGGCAAGATCAACATGGGTGTCGTCGGCTGGGGCATGCAGGGGCCCAGCAACACCAAGTCTTTCCTGGTCGAGAACGATTGCCAGGTCGTCGCCGCGTGCGATCTGGACAAAAACGCCTTGCAGGCCGCCGTCGACACGGTGAACGATCATTACGGAAACAAGGACTGCGCCGCTTACCACGATTACCGTGAAATGATGGCGCGCCCGGATCTGGATGCCGTAATGCTGGCCGTGCCGGATAATTGGCACGCACTGGTGGCCTCCGAGGCCGCCGGCCGCAAGCTCGATATCTATGGTGAAAAGCCCCTGGCCAAAACGGTTGCCGAACAGCAGATCATCGTCCGCGCGGTCGAAAAAAATCACATCATCTGGCAGACCGGTTCCTGGCAACGTTCACAACCCACCTTTCACAAGGCGGCGGAAATCGTACGCAGCGGCTTGATCGGCGACGTGACCCATGTGGAAGTGGGCTTGCCGGCCGGCCATAATGATTTCAAGCACACCAAACCGGAGCTCGTTGAAAAACTCAAGGCGTTAAACATCGATGACCTGTCCACCATCCGCCCGGGTTCGGATGCATGGAAGATCGCCGTCACCGAACCGCCGCCGGAACTGGATTACGAGACCTGGATCGGGCCGGCACGCATGGAACCGTACATCAAACAGCGCGTGCATATGAATTGGCGTTGGAATTACAACACCGGCGGCGGCCAGTTGCTGGATTGGGTTGGGCACCATGTTGACATCGCGCATTGGGGGCTGGGCATGGAGCGCACCGGTCCTTCGGAGATCGAAGGCCATGGTGATTTCCCGGCGGCGGACGCGCTGTGGAACACCTGTACCAAATATCGCATCGAATTGAAATATCCGCGCAACATCACCATGACCATCGCTGGCGGACATGATGACATTCGGGGCGGCACGAAATGGATCGGCACCGAGGGCTGGGTCTGGGTGGATCGCGGCGGCTTTGACTGTTCCAATCCAGAATGGAAAAAGGGCAAGACGTTGGCCGAAGAATTTCGCAAGGTGAAGCTGTATGAATCGCCCGGTCATTGGCGGAATTTTCTGGATTGCATCAAGTCGCGCCAGGAAACCATCGCGCCCGCACAGACCGCGCATCATTCCGCAATTCCCGGCCACTTAGGTTTGATCTCCATGCTGACCGGCCGCAAAATCAACTGGGATGCGAAGCATGAAAAGATCATCGGCGATGATGAAGCCAGCAAACTGCTGACCCGCGAATACCGCGCCCCCTGGCACAAGCCGGTGGTTTGAAAGATTGAAACAACCAAAGCCGTTGCTGAAACCAGCAACGGCTTTTTTATTGGCTTCGTCCTCGTCCTCGAATTTAGCTCACGAGGAGGAGCCTTTTATTCCAGAAAACAATAAGTCCCGGTTCAATTCCGCGAACGGAATCAAACCGGGACAAATGGGGGATGGGAGTTCGCCACACTCTCTTTCCCGTTCCAGCATTTGGCGCCACCCTCACGGGTGCTGCTGGATTCCCGACGCCATTCTCCACGGCAAGCGGAGTTTCCGGCCTCGTAGCAGGGCCGTCCGGCGCTTTGCAGCGCACGGATTTTGAGTGAGGCTTTTCAGCTCGCTTCGGCTGGTGGTTGCGCCACCGGCCTGCGAACCAGGTCAAGACACGCCTGTAATTTTTCGTTCGCGTCTTGACCACTGGTTCCGGGTCAGCCACCGCTTTTGACGGTGCGTTCGCCCGGGACCACGGGTCTCGCCTCTTCACTCTCAAGTTGCATTTTATTCACAGTCCAGCGGTGTCGTTTTTAACATCGCCGGCGCTTGGAAGTTCTTCACGCGGCCTGCCGAGCCTGCGTGGTCTTCCCGGTGCGGATTCTCATTTTGTGCCGCCTTTCAGCGTCTTTCGTTTGGCGGTCCCAACTTTTTTATTTTTGCTCCCGCCAGAGTCATCCGTCCGTGCTGATACACAGTAGCAACTGTCCACCCTTTGGGTGACTGCGATTCATCCGGGATCGAAACGTTCCCAGACTACTTGACTCAGCTCGAAGCGGTTTCTTATCGCTTCTCGCTGCCAAGTTCCTCATTCGCATTTTGACGATGTGCGAGCATCGTCAGAGGAACTGGTGAATTTTGCCTCGTCGCGACTTGCGTCGCGGTTTTGAGGAGCCAGATCAACCAGCCTGATTTGGCTTTTCCCCGGTCGCCCGGGATTATCCGTGAAACGTGCCGCCTCCATTTGACTTTCAGCCGCCGTTTCGTTCTTTCAATGAACTGCAGACATCTTATCAGAAATTTTCATTCTGCCCATGATTTGATATGCACAGCTTATGCACCAAAATCCGGCGGTAAAAAAGATGTGGATAAGAAATCAACACCGTTCAAATCAAAGGGTTATGGCATTTTGCCCGATGAATTATTCACCGAAAAACCTTGAGCGAAGCAGCTTGGTGAATAAGTTGCTTAAAGCAGATTCATAAAAAACCGATTACAGAAGAAGCAATAAAATCTGCGTTTTATTTTACCCTGCCGCAGTAGTGCGCTGACGCGGCTCAACCCAAGTGGTTGGCCACGCCGGCGAAACCGGCCACGACTTCCTCGCGGGTTTTCAGATTGCGGATGCGGACGTATGCGTCGCTCTCCGCCTTGGCGGTGTGGGCTACTTTCAATTCCTGTGCACGCTTGAATTGTTTGTCCGCTTTGGTCGGAATGAGCGGATAATCCACCGCATAGCCCGCCGCGCGGAGATCTTGAACCAACTTGAGCGAGATGCCGCGCAAAGATTCATCTTCGATGGTCACAAACACATCCATTGTGGAATCAAATTTTGGCAACAGGCCGCGTGCCTTGAGCAATTCGAGCAACACGACGTCGCCCATGCCAAAGCCGAGCGCGGCGAGGTCCACCTTGCCGCCGCTAATGAGCTTAACGAGGTTGTTATAACGGCCGCCGCCGGCGATCGCCCGGAATTCGCCCTTGCGGTCAAAAGCTTCAAACACGACACCGGTGTAATATGCGAGGCCGCGGATGACCTTGTAATCCACCTTCACGAAATCCTGCAACCCGCGTGCCGCGAGGTTTTGCAGGATGCTGGCCAGCTCGGCGGTCGGCTTGCCAGCCTCGATGAATTCATTGACGGCGGCAGAAGTGAATCCGAGCGCGGTCAGCTTCTTGTCGGTTTCTTCTGGTGAGTTGCGTTCCAACTTGTCGATTGTCTGAAAAAATTCGTATTCGTTGGCCATCACTCCCCCGCCCTGCTTGAAGAAATCCTGCCACGCATTACGGCTGCTCAGGCGGATGACAAAATCTTCCGCCGTCAGACCAAACGCGCGCAAGGTATCGATCAACAATGCGATCAACTCGGCGTCTGCCGCGGGATCGGTTTCGCCTATGAGATCAGCGTTTAATTGAAAATGTTCGCGCAGACGGCCTTTCTGCTGTTTTTCGTAGCGGAAAAGCTGGGGGATGGCGAACCACTTGATGGGTTTTTTGTAATTCCGTTCGTGCGCCGCGACCATACGGGCCAGCGTCGGGGTCATCTCCGGGCGCAGAGAGATGTGGCGCTTGCCCTTGTCTTCGAAATCAAACAATTGTCCGACGATTTCCTCACCGCTTTTGGTGGTGAAGAGTTCCAGCGGTTCCAGCGGCGGGCCGTCGTATTCACGGAAGCCATAACGGCGGGAGATGGCGCGCCACTTATCAAAAATGTATTGGCGCGCGTCGGCGCTCCACACGTCATTGTGCGGTAGCGGTTCGGGATAAAAATCGCGGAATCCGGGCAGTCGTTCCATCAGCATACATTAGACAAGCGATGGCAAAAAGAGAAGGCGAATCAATCGGCTGGAGCCACGGACAGGCTAAAGCATGAACTCCAACGGTGTGAAAAGTTTTTTGTGTTTCCAGGCTGGTTTTGGCACCCTAGCGTTGAATTCGCACAGCAATGTTTCAAATGAAGAAAACGATCCTTGTTTTGGCGGCGGCGCTCACGGCGCTGACCGGTCGCGCCGCGTTGCCCCAACCTGATTTGATCGCGCACATCCACTTTGCGGGCGGTGACCGGGTGTCGGCGGATCAAGATTATTCCGCGTTCACCAACGAATTTTCTTCGGCCGAGGCGCTGGCCTTGCGCAAGCAGACGGCGGACAAGCTGGCGCCGTGGCTGGCCGGATGGTTGCAGGCAAACCAAGGAACGGGCGCACCAAACGGTGCGGCAACATTGCGCCCACTATTCGATGATTTGCAATCGGCAGAGTGGTTTCTGGAAGCGCGGGCGGCCGCAGGTAGCAAGCCAGATGTGGCCATCGCTATCAAGCTGACACCGGCGCGCGGGCAAGCCTGGCAAGCCTGGCAAGCGGCGTTAAAGCCGTATTTCCCGTCGGCAACCTTCACGCAATCCGGCGGCTGGCTGATTTTCGATTCCGGCACGGGAACGACGAAGACTGGCGACAGCCTGGCCCGAAAACTGGCCACGCCGCCGGCTGGCTGGCTGAGCGTGGATATCAACTGGCCGCGGCTGGCACAATGGTATCCCGAGCTGAAATCGCTGGCATTGCCGGAGACGTTGTTTAATGTCGCCGCAGCGGATGCGAACTTCCAGATCACCGGCAAGTTTTTCTTCCCCGAAAATCTTTCGATCAAGCTGGACCCGTGGCAGTTCCCCTCCAACACGGTGCACCAACCATTTATCAGCTTCACAGCCGTACGTGGATTTGCGGGATGGTTGAACGGGCAAGATTGGGCGCAACCGATCAAGCTGTCGCCGCCGGCGAACCAAATGTTTACTTGGACAATGCGAGCGGCACCTTTCCAGTGCTTCGCCGCTATCCCCGTAACAGATGCCAGCGCAGAACTCCACCAGCTCGGAAACGGTCTTCAGACCGTCATGACCGATAGAAGTACGCACGGCGGACTAACATCGCCGTATACTTTGGATATAATTAATAGCGACATCTTATTAATGGGAACGCCTTTTATTTATCCTTACATCAAGACGCTGACAGAACCCAGCGGACAGTTTCTTTTCGCCGGTGGATTTCCAAACGCTTCAAAATTAAAATCAAAACCGTTACCGCCGGAATTATTTCAACGGCTGGCTACACCAAACCTTGTGTTTTATCACTGGGAAATCACGGCAGAACGCCTGCCTCAGCAATTAAACTTAAGCCAACTCGTACTCTTTTTAACACAACACAAACAGCTTGAAGATGATTCTGCAGCTTACAAGTGGGCTGCCAAAATCGGGCCCTCCTTGGGCAATACAGACACGGAAATCATACAAGCGGCTCCAGACCAATTCGCTTTCATGCGCAAAACTCCGGGCGGATTGACGGCATTAGAATTACTTTCATTGGCGACTTGGCTGGAGGCAACCAATTTTCCAAATTGCGACCTAAGCCTGCCACCGATTTCAGACCAGGGAAAGCAATTGCGCGCTAAACATCCAAAATCCCAAGTGATTTCTAGCCCAACTCATTGACTAGGAGACCAAGCTTTCCGCCTTCGCCGCACTTTGGCGCGACAACTAAACTGCGCCCAGCGGGTTTAGCTTTTCGGCGGGAGTTTCAGGACTTCGATGCGCATTTCCTTGCCGGCTTTGAACTTGACCATGGCGCGTGCGGGGATCGGCACATCGGTCTCGGGACGGTTCGGGTTACGGCCCACGCGTGCTTTACGAACCTTGACTTCAAAGACGCCAAAATTACGCAGTTCCACCTTGTCGCCCTTGGAGAGCGATTCGGCGATGTAGTCCAGAGTCTTTTGCACCACGTCGAACACCTGGGTTTGGATCATCCCGGTTTCTTCGCTGATGCGCACCACAAGGTCACGTTTGGTGAGGGTCATATTTTTGAATGGTTGGGGATTCGATCAATACGACTGGGGGACAACTCCACAACGCAGCCATTGCGGCCGTAAGTTGTAGTGGCGGAATCGTTCATGCTTCCTGCTTGGGTACAATCATTCGAGAATTCCATGGGGAATGTCGAGAAAAATATGATGAAACACCAAAGCCGACTGGCAAAATTGTTACTTTTTGGTATTAACCGGCCCTGAAGGTGGCTCATTTGGGGCAATCAAGGGTGAACCGTCCGCCGCCGTAGCATCTTTCGGCGTCAACATGGTTGGCGGCAGCGGCGGTAGCTTTCCTTGGTCCACCAAGTCTTGGGTTTCAATCCGGTTTAATTCGATTTGAGCCATCTCTTTGGCTACCCCCATGACTTGATCTTCAATCGCCGCTTTGCCAGTCGGCTGGCCGCCGGTAGCACCGGCCGTATCGGCAGGATTTGAATTGGGCGTACCATCTTGAGGTGTCATACCAGCCGCACCACGTCCCCTTAGGCCACGTCCCATCATTCCAGGTGCCATGCCCGGCGAAGCAGGCATGGGAATGCCTCCCCCCATCGAACCACCCATTGGCCCACCAGGACTCCCGGACACAGGGGCATTCAATTTTGCGGTATCCGATAACGCCACATCTTGGGCAATACCATGGTTGATAAACGACGCCATGTGGCCCTGCATATCAATCTTCGTGACTTCCACCTCTTCCTGCCGTTCCCCCTCACCCAATACCAATGATGTTTCTTTGGGTTGCTGACCCGCCGATGTTTTGGGAGTGAACTTGAACAGCACTTGCGGTTTGCCAAACAACGTCATCATTCCATTGATGATAATCTTGGGCGGGGGATCCACCACCACTTCCGGCGTAGCTGGCCCTGGCGGGGGAATGGGAACTAAAGCAAAAACATTTCGCTCCGTTATCGTTGAATAAGGATTGCTGGACATTGCCAAATCATCCGCACGCAATGTCATGGATATCCCCGCGCCAAAAGCAAGGCAGAGAATGAAATGTCCAACTGGTCTCATGATGAAAATATAATCGCTGAAGGGATTAACACCAGTGCGAAACTAAAGTTGTGTTTTTCAATTTGGACTTTACAACGTAACTGGTTAAAAAATAAAAAACCCCGCTGGCGAGCCAGCGGGGTTTATGAAACTTAAGTCAGATTATTTCTTGCGGCGGAGAGCGAGAAGCGAGAGACCGCCCAAGCCAGCCAACACCATCGAAGCAGGTTCCGGTGTAGCAACAACTTCGCCCAACAGGTAGCCGGGAACTTGACCGGTGCCGCTGCCCATGGAGCTCGAAGCAGAGAGGGTATTGCCGTCACCCAAGGAGAGGCCAATGCCAACAGCCGACTGACCAATCCATCCAAGAGTGGGCACAGATTGACCATTCAAACCATACCATGCTTCAACAGAGGCCAGTGTAGTACCGATATTGGCTGACCAGCCAACGGAAACAAAGTTAGCCGTACCACCAGCACTGGTTCCCGAGACGGTCAAGGATCCGTCACCATTCAGAGTACTGCTCTGATTGGCCGAAGTAGTTCCTTGAGAAATAGGGCCGAAACGACCCAACTGACCAAGATTGGAGCCAATGCCAACAAGCACCCAGCCAGTGGAAGTAGTTCCACCGCCCAAGTTGTTAAACACATAGTTGGCAGTATTTCCCGCGAATGCCGCCGTCGTGCCATTCACAGAAGTCTGCGACGTTGACGCAAACAGAGCGTAGTAGTAGAGACCAGCCGAAGCTGCAGTGTTGCCAGCAGCGGCACCACCAACTACATTGTTAGTGCTGATACGGTTACCCGCAGTTGCACCGGTCGCGAAATTGACAGTACCTTGGGCAACTGCCGAAAGTGCAACTGACGCACCGATTAATGTTGTTACGATGATTTTTTTCATTTTCTATTTGGTTGGTTTTTTGATTTCGGGCTGGAAATTACAGTGATTGGATCCAAAGGATAGGAGAACCAGTCGTATTGCTGAACAAGAAGCTTTGACCCACACCAATGACAGGCTCAGGCTTCGGAGCGGACGTGTTAGGATCAGAGAATCCCGTTCCAGAACCAGAGTCAAATTGGACGGTAACGTAACCATGAATAGCACCAGCAGCATTGATGTTAGGAATCAAAACCAAGCAACCATCAAGGGCACCAGCGGGATTCTGAAGTTGCAGCACTGAGGTGATTCCACCACCAATCGGCAAGATTGAACTAGGAAGAATGTAAGTCGTACCCGAGGACAAAACATTAGTCACGGTACCAACAACATTAGTTGAAGCACCAGAACCACCAACAACAACTGTCCCAACGTATGTAACCGTGTTAGAAGCAGTTGTATTGTTAAAGAGGTAACCCGTACCCGGCGCCAAAATCGGAGCTGGCTTCACCGCCGAAGTATTCGGATCAGAAAAGCCGGTCGACGAACCAGAATCAATCTGAACCTGCGCATAACGAGTACCGGTCCAAGTAAGAATAATGTTACCATCCGAATTACCGGAGACAGTGTCAAAAAAATTGGTAGCAGAGTTGTTACCATTTCCGAGCGGGTTAGCCATAGAGGTATAACCAGGCTTTGTCGGAATATTTACATAACCCACAATATTTTGGGAGTAGACCTGCGCTTCGGATGAAATGATGCTGGCAGCAAGCGCGGCCGCAGCGATCAGTAGTGTTTTTTTCATTTGTAGTGTTGTTGTTCTTTTACCGTGTGCGGTACCAATTTCGCAGAGGTACATGCCACCGTCAACAATTTTTTTGACTTTTATTGAACAATTTCCACTTAAATCTTGTAAGTTTTGCAAGCTGTTCAACATGAGCATATTAAAAGTTTTTAAACCGTATCAGAAAGGGTCGCAAACAATGGGTTTAATGCAGTTAGATTAGCACGTTAAAAAACATTTTCAAGCTGCCCTAAAGGGCATGGTTGGCGAAAATCGCCCACCATAAACCAAACCTCCAAAAATCTTGTATCATCCTTTAAATGAAAACTTTAAATCAATGGCAAGGCGGCGCGCGACTCTTTAAAGTGACAAATTCGGTCAGACTATCGCTCAGCCTCGGACATTTTGGTGATGTCTGTTTGCTTGCAAAAGCATGTCTTGTGCTTACTTACAGCAATATGACTGCAGCTTTAGCCGAATTGCACCGGGGCATCTTAAATGTTATCTGACTTGGGTCACAATCCCGTGGTGTTAACAGAACACGGTGAATCTTGTGCTAATTGTTTTGAAGTGATAAATTGTCACCTGCCTGCTTCATGGTTAGCCTTGCATGATCCGTCAATGGCCTTCTGGCAATTCAAATCGCATTGACTTGCCAAAGTATGTATTATGCGTACTTTAACACTATGACTGCAACTTTAACAGAATTGCGCCGAGATACCTCAAATGTGATCCGTCCCGCCATTCACGCCGGCCAAACAGTGGTCTTGACGGAACATGGTGAGCCATGCGCTGAAATTGTGCCGGTCCGTAAAATTGACCGCAAGCAGGCGTTGCAGGACCTAATGGCGATCGGGCCGGTGGAGTTCCAACCACGTAAATGATTTACTTGTTGGACAACAATGTGCTTTCTGAAATTTGGAAGCCACGGCCAGAAGCACAGGTGCTGGCTTTTTTGAATGAAGCCGAGTGGTTTGTCCCGGTTCCGGTCATCGCGGAAATCCAAGAGGGTGCAGAGGCTTCCCCTAGCGCCGCGAGGCGCATTGAAATCAATTCCCGCCTCGATATCTTTCTACGCCGGAACGCGGCGGTGATTTTGGATTGGGATTCTGAAACCGCCCGTATCTGGGGCCGGTTGAAACATTCGACCGAGGTCAAACGCCAACCACAATCGCTTTGGGACAGCCTGATTGACGCCTTGGCCGTCCGTCATGGATACGCCGTGGCCACCCGCAATGAAAAAGATTTTCGCCATGCCAGGACGCTGAATCCGTGGTTGGCGAAGTGACAGGGTCGGGAGCGAACGGGTTTTAAAACAGGAAGACCGCACTGTCCGGCATAGCTATGCGGGCAAGTTCAAAACACGAACACCGGACTGGAAAGTCCGGGAACCGGCAGGCTCGAAAGCTGCTTTGTAGAAACCATATTGGCAAGCGAGCTTGGAAGGGGAATTGCCCGCCCTCACCTGTTTCCTCTCCCCCAGGAGAGGACATAGATAGCTGCGTTTTTTAACCTCCGGAAGGCAACGGTACCTGTGGCCACCTCAAAAGCAAAAAGGTTTCTACAGAGCATATTGAATGTTTGCAATTTCTCAAATTAAGACACTGCCGGAGCGGGGAAAGGGCTGCGGATTTGAACAACCAAGTAACGAAGGGGAGAAATCTGATGAGGTTGGGTGGGTGTGGATGTTTTAGTTGCAGGTTGGCTACGGCGGACGGGCGGCCGCCGTCCATGGGAGGATGAGTTGCATGTGGCAGGCGGGTGGATTGGTTTTCCATCGGTTCGCGGTTAGGTTGGCCTGGCTTTCAAGGAAAGCGCCAGAGGACTGGCGCACTCCAGGACGCTGGCGCGGGGATGGATGCAATGGGCCGTATTGCCTGTTTTTTTGATTTTCGAAAATC
>DASZCA010000205.1:0-7954 GCA_035943555.1 Verrucomicrobiia bacterium | reverse complement strand
GCCATCGGGCGAGGAGTTGTCGTGGATGGAGGATTGGTCGGGGTTGTATTGGAGCCAGGTGCGTTCTTTGGTGGCGACGTTGTAGCTGGCGATGTAGGAGACGTGGCCACCGCGCGGGAAATGAAGCTGGTAATAGACGGTCTGACCATCGGCGCCCCACCATTCGTGGCCGGCGATCTCGTTCTCCAAGGTGCGTTGATGGATGAGCTGGTTTTGCGTGCCATCGGTGCGGACGGTCCAGATGCGATCGACCATCTGCCAGGCGCCTTCGTGGCAATACATGAGCAGAGCGGGATCGGCGGGGGAAAATTGGAGGTGATTTAACCAATCGGTGCTGTGTTCGATCAAGGGCGTCACTTTGCCGGTGTGCAGGTCGATGGTGAAGAGGGTCATGGGCAGTTTGGCGGCGAGGCGCTTGGCCATCATCTCCCCTTTGTCAGCGGGTTCGCCCATGTTGACATCAGACATTTTGCCGTGGGAAACGGTGCCATCGTAGGCGCCGCCGGCGTTAGCATCGCCCTCGATGAAGGTGCCGGCGCCGAGGGTTTCATCGGCGTTGATGGCGCCGACATTGGCGCGGCGCGGGAGTTCGGCGAGCTGGCGGTTCGCGCCGGTATCGAGATTGACGCACCAGAGGGTGGAGATGAGGCGGTTGGTATCGGTTCGCGTGTAATAAAGATTGGCGGATCTGTGGGCGACGAGGATGGCGTGAACATGGCCGGTGACCATTTGCTTCGCTTCGCCCGTTTCCAAGTTCAGCAACGAGATGCCGTCGGGCGTGGTGTAGGCCATTCTTTTGCCGTCAGGCGTGTAGCCATTGTCATTGAAATAAAAGCTGTCGGAACCGGGTTCGCGGGTGAGCCGGATGACGCGGTGGCCGGTGTCGGGGTCGATCCAACTGGTGGGCGGGGCGTTGGTATCGGGGATGGAAGCGGCGGGTGATGACAGGCTGGCCAGAAGAAGACCGAGCAAGGCAAAGGGTTTTATTTTTCTGAAGATCACGGGTTGCGGGAACAGACGCGCGGGTGGCGGGGCTGGTTTCAGGGAGATGAGGGGAAACTTCAAGCGTCCAACATCCAATCCCGCGGTGGCGGGGAAGGCCTCCAGAGAAGCTCCAATCATTAACCCGCCGTGCCAGAGGCCGGCGTTCCATGGGTGGGTAGAAAGGCTTGGGTAGATGGATGTGCCGGTTGCAAATGGAAGTGCTGCGGCTGATCCCGCTCCGAGCGGGACACAGCCGCGCTCCGGGGGAGATCGTTACGGCTTCTTCAATTCTTGCAGTTCAATGACAGCGCTGCCGTATTCGGCGTAGTTGTCTTCGTGGGTGGCGACGGATTTGCCGAACAGGTCGGCGGCACCGGATTTATCGCCGGCCAGCAGATGTTTCATACCCGCATAATAATATGCCTCGCATTGCTGGCCGGTGACATCAGACGGACGGGCGGCGGTGGATTCCGCCTGGGTGAGAAAATAGGTTTCGGTAAGGTCACCCAGAAGAAAGTGGCCGATGCATGTTTCCCATGTGTGCTTCTTCTCCTTCTCATGAGATTTTAGACTGGCAGCAAGTTCCATGGTGGTATCAACGGATTCACCCAACCGCGAGCGGATGAGCCAGATGCGTAAACAAGGGGAAAGCAACCGGGGATCGAGTTCGACCGCTTTGCGCAGGCTCACCAGAGCGGGCGGGAATTGTCGCAGATCATCTTGGACGTAACCGAGCCACTCATGCATTTGAGCATAATCAGGGGCGAGACCAATGGCCCGGGTATAAGCGGCCAGTGCGCCCGGCAAATCTCCGGTTTTCTTCTGCATGAAGCCTAAACCGTAGATGGCACCCGCATTGGTGGGATTAACTTGCATAGCCATGGCGAAATCCAGCTTGGCGGCAGGATAGTCGTCCAAAGCCACGCGAACAGCACCGCGGCCGGCCAAAAGTTCCGGATTAAAGGAGTCGTGCGTGAGCGCTTCGTCAAAATCTGCGAGGGCACCGGTGAAATCCTTGAGCCGCATCCGGGCAAAGCCACGAATCCGGTAGGCCATAGGATTTTTGCTGCCCATTTGCATGGCATAAGACGCATCAGCAACCGCCGCTTCGAATTCCTCACGTTGGAATTGCACATCGGCACGGAACCGGTAAAGCTCCGGATCCTGATGAATGGTCTGCATCGCCTCGTCCAAATCCGCCAGCGCACCCTCCCAATCATGCAACTGGGCGCGCACCCAGCCGCGCATCTTATAAGCCTCTCCATAACGAGAGTTCAACGCGATAGCGTCATCATAATTGGTAAGGGCCTCGTGATAATCCCGGCGTTGTAGCGAGATGAAACCGCGGCCGGAAAAAGCCCAGGCATCCTGCGGATCGAGCCGGATGGCTTTATTGAAATCCAGCATGGCCGCAGGATAGTTGCTGAACCAAAGCTGGATGTTCCCACGATAAGTGTAGGCGTTGGCAAAATCAGGGGCGAGGAGGATGGCCTTGGTGAAATCAACCAAGGCGGCGTTGCGATCACCGGCGTAAAAGTGTTTTTTGCCCTGGCTATAATATACGGACGCAATCGTTTTGGGCAGGCCGCAGGAAGAAAGCAGGCAGGCGACAAGCGGAAGGAGACACAGGAGCCATCGCGGGCGGATCGTCATGATGACATGGTATCAAGGAAATGGGGCATGACCAGTGAATGACGAATGAGGGGGGAGTTTTAAGTTTTTAATGTGCTTGCTAGAAAGCTGAACCGGTCGGCACAAAAATATATTCATATCATCGGGAACCAACCGTGCAGTCACAACTCATACTCATAGAAAACGGTTCTGGCGCGATGTCCGCACCGGTATCGGTCCATGATTATGAACTGCGCGAAAATATTCCCTTGGAAATTTATACGCAATGGCCACGGCCTGATCGTCCTGTTCTTTCTGGCATTGGCAATGCCGGTGTTGGCCGTCATTCCAGATTTCATCATCGAAACACCCAACGGCCAGTTCGACTACCGTGTGAATGGCGTGGATAACAACCCGACCATCACCTTATTGCGTGGGCATACGTATACTTTTCTCGTGACGAACACCGCGTCGTTTCATCCGTGTGCGTTCGGTGATTCCGTGTTCGGCAATTCGTTGCCAGGGGTGACGGGTGACAATACTTCGGCCGGGTTGATCACCTACAACGTGCCAATTGATGCGACTGGCGGCGTGTATTATTGTTCCATCCATGGCTTCAGCGGAACCATTCAAGTGATGGACGCACCGACGCCCACCATTCAAATCACCGGCTTGACGGTTAACACCAACCTTACTTTGACGGCGGCAATCCCCATCACGAACGGACTGACGCTCATACCTGAATTTCGAACCAACTTGCTGGCAACGAACTGGTTTGGCCTGACGGTGAGAACCAACCGGTACTTCAACGGAACCAACGAGGCTATCTGTGGCAAGCCAGCGGGTAATGCGGTATTCATCCGTATTCGGGCGGATCAAAATTAGAGCAACAAAGAAGTGGCCAGCTGTGCTCAGTGTCCAAAAAACAGGCGGTGATGTGTAAATTCTGGAGGCTTAGACGCTCTTTTACACAATATTCATGATAATTCGCCTTGGCACGACTCATGCGTAATGCATGGCAGTGAAACTGGCAATGGCCATAAACCCGATGATCGGCGAAGAGGAAACTCAACGTCAACATGAAGGCGGTATCCGGCGGGCACGCGAAGAACGTGCCAAGTCGCGGATACGGTTTTGCCATCAACTGGCCGCCAGCGTCCGCAAGACTTTCGTTTTCCTTTTTGGTACTGCCGCGATCGTTTATCTCGCCATGAATGGCGGACGTTTGCAGGGTTTTACCGGCCAGCTCACCCAAAGGATTTCTGCTAAGATCAACAACCACAGCAATCTTGAACAAGGTGCTTTGAAACACGAAGACGAGGTCGATCAGGTCATCAAGTGATCTGCAGTTTTCTCGGTTTGGTTCTCGGTTTCCTTTTGCCAGTCATTCTTTCATCCTGCGCCTTGAGTTTCTGCCCGGCCGACTAAAGCAGGTTCTTTGCGGATTGATACCCCTACCCGGCCATGTAACTTTCACTGACTGGATTGAACCGCCGCCCTTTCCTGATGACTAAATTGATTCCGCCGATAAATGCCGCAGGACTCGGCCTGGCTTTGCTCGCGTTATGCCTGTGCGGTTGCCAGTCGTCTCGTCCTGTCGTACAAACCGCCGGGCAACTCCTGGCGGCGCGGACAAATTATCCGGCGCACTGGTGGACGCCGGTGCCCACCACTGGCGCGCCTGATTGGGAAATCCTACCGCAGGCTGCTGCGCCGGGCGAAGTGATTCTCTCCAAGCGCCATGAACTCGGGCTGCTCTCCAATTTTGCGCCGACGCCGTTCATCTTTCGCGGCCAACATTATGCGAGCCTGGAAGGTTTCTGGCAGATGATGAAATATCCGGAAACCGCTGCCGATCCGCGCGCCACTTTCCCCGGACTGCACTGGGACTATACGCACGCGGAGGTGGCACAGCTCACGGCATTCGAAGCCAAACGCGCCGGCGATGCTGCCGAGAAAAACATGAAGCAGATGGGCATCACTTGGGTGACCTTCGAAGGACGGCGGATGGAATATCGCGAGGCGGGTGTAGGAGAATTTTACCGGCTGATCGTGACCGCCACGCACGAAAAGGTGCGACAGAATCTCGAAGTGCAAAAGGTATTGCTGGCCACCGGCGATCTCATTCTGAAACCCGATCATCATCAGGAACCCGATGCACCGGCGGCATGGCATTATTTCGACATCCTCATGCAAATCCGCACGGAGTTGCAGGCGGCACAAAAATAAGCCGGCAACGCGTCAACTTGCCGGCGTGATCTTGACTTCCACTTCCATTTTATGGTCGAGGGTGCCGCGATAATTGCCACTGACGGGTGAGACATCCGCGTAATCGCGTCCGTTGCCAAGCTTGATGTAAGTTTCGCCGAGCTGGCAATCATGAGTCGGATCCAAGCCGCGCCAGCCGTGGCCGGGAATAAATACTTCCACCCATGCGTGCGTGGCGCTGGCGGCTTCGGTCGCTAGGTAACCGCTGACGTAGCGCGCAGGAATTTTCAGTGAACGGCACAACCCGGCCATGAGATGCGCAAAATCCTGGCACACGCCCCGGCGGTCTGTGATGACATCGCGCATGTGCGTATGAACATTCGTGGAATTGGATTCGTATTTGAAATTTGTCTTGATGAATTTCATGATCGCCAGAACGGCGAGCCACGCATCATCAACGCCATCGGTCGCATCCAGTGCCAGCTTCCACGCCACGGGCGAGAGTTCAACAAAGTGGCTGGGTTGCAGGTAGTCATAGCAGCGTTCAATGTTCGGCGCCTCTTTCATTTTCTCGAATGAACAAAGCTTTTCCACCGGCAACGGTGCCAGCGGCTTGGTGTTGACGCGCGACTGCGCTTCGATCATCAGATAGCTATGCGGCTCGAGGATTTCGAAATGGTTGACCCAGTTGGAATAAAAATCCTTGAAATGCGTCAGGCGCGCCGCCGGCAGCACGCGCAACAAAAAACTGTCGACCGTCTGCTCCGGGATCGGCATGGGCTGCAGGCGTACATCATTAAAGCTGTCGCGCACGGGCGAAGCGTACGTGTAACGGGTGCGATGCAGGATGTCGTATTTCATTATTGGTATCGCGTTATAAAACGCGAAGGCCGCGCAGCTTAATTAAAAAAACGTCACGGTGAAATGATAAATGATTTCTGCCGGCCTGCTAAATCTCCTCAACATCCACCGAAACTTTCACATCGTGATCGCCGCCGCCGGTCAAAATGCCGGCAACCGGGCTCACGTCACCAAAATCACGGCCATAGGCTACAATGATGTGCTCCTCGGCGGGACGGACGTTATTCGTCGGGTCAAAATCCACCCAGCCGGTACCCGGACAAAAAATACGAAACCACGCATGACTCGCATCCGCGCCCACTAGGCGCGGCTTGCCTTCCGGCGGGCGCGTACGCAAATAGCCGCTCACATACCTCGCAGGCAATCCCAGCGATCGCAGGCAGGCGATGCCGAGGTGCGCAAAATCCTGGCAGACGCCGCGCCGTTTCGCCCAGACTTCCTCCAGCGGCGTCGCCACCGTGGTGGCTCGCGGATCGAATTTAAAATCCTTATAAATGCGACGTGTAAGGTCTGCCGCGCCAGCCAGCAGCGGCACGCCTTTGCCAAAACTTTCCGCGGCATAATCCGAGAACTCCATCGACGCCCGGATATGCGGCGAATCAAAAACGAATTGATATGGGTCAACTACCTCCGGCGAAACCGGGTCACGGAACAATTCCGCCACCTCTTCCCACGCCGTGGAATTTTCCGACGCCAAATTTTTCGCAACGTTAACGGACACGCGGCTATGCGTGACGATCTCTAGCTTGTTATGGATTTCTTGGATGGCAAAAAAACAAAGCCGGTTGCCAAAATAATCCGTGCGTTCTTTCCGCAAAGCCGGCTCGGGAAAAACCTTGAGCGAAAATTTTTCGCAGACTTGCACGTTCGTGACGCGTGGCTCCAGCCGGGCGACGTGATGCGAAACCGTCACCGGCGCGGCGTATTCGTAAAGCGTGCGATGGGTGATGCTGTAGTTCATTCTTCGCTCCCCCGCCCTGTTCGTGAAATCGCTGAGTGCGCGAAATAGCTCGCCGCGATGGCGTCAGATATCCGGGGCAACATGCGCATAATCTCGCGGATGGTTCCGGCGAGTTCCGACTCCGCCCACTTCGCCGGCGAACCGGCCAGTTCACGCGCGTCGGAACGCTCCAAACGCAACAGGCAGTTGAGCAAAATGATTTTCCCCGCCCCGGCGGCATCCGTGCGCTCCTTCGGCAGTTTTTCAAAATGTTTCACCAGTTGCTTGATCTGGAAAAGGATTGAGCGTGGATTTTTGTCATCCAATAACACGAGGTCGAACACCGCCGGCACGCTGGGCAGCAGCGTATAGCGCGAGCGGAATGTGATGCTGCTGTCCACGACTTCCAGCACCGCCTCCAGCACGCTCGGATTTTCGGCATCGGGCGAACGCAACGTGGCATCCAGCAACGTGCAGAGATACACCGTCCGTTCGATGCGCAAACCCATGTCGAGAAAGCGCCATGCCTGCGCCCGCGTCATGTTCTCGCGCGCCAGTCCATGGAACGCGGCCAAGCCCAGCAACGTCTCGTTCAACACGCCCGCCGCGTCACCCGCCAGCACCACCAGACTGTTCGCCGGCTTTGCCAGCCGGTCGTTCAACTGGCTCAACACATGCCACATGTCGTTCGAGGTGCGGTCACGCACCAATGTGGCCAGTCGCTGCAACTGGTCTGCCGTGTTACGCAAACTTCCCGCCCGGCTCTCGTCAAAAATGGCCGCAAGCAATTCTGCCTCGAACGCTTCCGCATTCTGCCGCAACTCAGGCTTCAGCGAAATACCTGGCAACTGCCCCTGCGTCTCCAATGTTTCCAGTAACGGCGCCACAAGCGGCTGGCCACCGCCTGCCCGTTCCGGATTGAAACGCAGTAACGCGCTGCGCAACAGGCGCGCCGTCGCATCCGCACGTTCGGAATACCGGCCCAGCCAGAAAAAATTGTCCGCCAGCCGCGAAGGCAGGTTGTTGCCCGTGCGCCGCAATTCCACGTTCGCTCCCGACACATGCAGCAGCGACATTTCATCTACCGGCGTCTCCGAGATCACCCATGTGTCTTTGCTGCTCCCGCCTCCTTGCATGGAAATGAATTTCCCGCCCGTGTCCGGCGAAACACGCGTGAGCCCGCCCGGCATCACCCGGTAACCGTTCTCCGTCGCCACGAGAAACACTCGCAAGCTTACCGGACGCGCCACCAGCCCATCCTTGTCCCACACCGGCGCGGTGGAAAGCGCTACGCGTTCCTGCGCCACGAACAGATCAGGATCAAACTGGATGTGTTTTTTCAGCGCGGCG
>DASZCA010000204.1:0-13419 GCA_035943555.1 Verrucomicrobiia bacterium | reverse complement strand
CGGCATTCGCGACCGGCGCTCCGGCGGAGCGCGGACCGGCGTTCGTAGCCGTAGTTTGAACGACCTCGAAGTTCGTAATGGCGATCCCAGCGCTCGCCACGTCATCGAAGGCGCTGCCCCAGCGATCATCCGGCGTGATGGACATGGAGAAGAACGAACTGCTGTTATCCGCGACCATGCCGCCGTATTTTTTCAAGCCCAGCGCCACAGCTTTTTCTTCCTTCGTCCAGCTTGCGGGAATCGCGTAACTCGCTTTAAGACGCAAGCGTTGGCCCATGGCGGGATAGTTTGTCTGTGAGGCGGAGCGCGAGCCGGCGTCGTGCGTGGCCGGATAAATATGTTCGGAACGCGAATGCACAATCACCAAACGCACGGCATGTTCCACCATGCCGCGCTCACATTCATCATAGCGCACAAGTGCGGGGAACATGGGAAAGCCGGCGGCATCGCCGGAGGTCAGGCCGTCGGGCCGCAGGCCGTTTGAGTTCAGATTGAAGATCGCGCCGTTGGTGGCCTGCCAGTTCGCGGGTGCGTGCAGCGTGCGCCACGACTCGTAAATGAATCCCGCACCAGGCTGCACGATGATGCCATGACGGTCGTTGCCGTCATCGTTGGTTTGCGCTTGGAGCAATGTTTCGCCGTTGATGTCGGCGGGCCAGCCTTCTACCGGCATGTTGGTGGGAATCGGGTACAGACCTTTCGGATAAACGCCGCCGTTCAGGTCGGAATCGTCCGGATACCCGTGGCTAAAGTTGAAGGTGACCAAGGGCTGGTTATCAGGCACCAACACAAAATTCATCTCGGGAAATAATTTCAACACCCGGCGCGACGGCGACACATCGGAATTGATCTGGGCGATCATGGCGTCGGAATTCACCAACACGGGCAGGTTAGAGATGCATTCGTTCCAGGGATTTGTGGCCGGGAAAATCTGCATGGCGGAGACGATGGTGTCGGCATTGGTGGTATTGAAGAGGATGGAGTTGGTGACTGATGGCAAGGTGCCGAGAATGCGACCTTCTTGATTGATGCGCCCGGCTTTCGCGCAACAGGCGAAAGCTGCAGCTAACAAGATGATCGATAAGCGGTTCACGTGGTGACACTTTAGGTCGGGCAAGGCAGAAAAGCAAAAGTGAGAATTCTTTAAAATATGAACACGCGGGCGGGCCGTGCGCGCTCTTTTCGTAAAATGAAAGGCACCGGTGAAGAGGGCACCGGTGCCTTTGTGGTCGCGTTTAAGAACTTTTATATTTTGCGGAACTATCAAACCATTTCCCCGCTGCGGATACAACGGCGGAAGCGCGACGATTGGGTGACGATTTCGAGGCATCGCGATTTAATCAGGCGAAATACCGTTATACTCATATACAAACCGGGAGATGTGGCGGAGACTGGTAGCGGATGAAAAAATTATGATCTGGTCTCCCTTGAATATAACCGTCCGGGTGGGTTGCCACCTCACGTATCAAACCACCGTGCAGACGCCTGTGCTGTTCGTGCTCAAACCGCGGCTGGAAGGCAAGGTGCTGGTCATGCAGGAACGCTTGTCGTTCGGGATCGGGTTGCCGTATTACGAATTTCAGGACAGCCATGGCAACATGACGTATCGCTCCGTCTTCATGCCGGGAATCAATGAGATCCGGCACGATGCGCTGGTGGCGGTTTCCTCGCTGCCGGACAGCCGGGAAATTTATGGCGAGCTGCTGCCGATCGGCCGGTTGCCGCATGATGTGTTGCGCTACACCCTGCCCAGCCGGTATTGCGATTCGGACAAGCTGATGAATTTTGCGTGGAACCAGTTTGGCCAGGTGCAACACGGTTTGCCACGCGTGCAGGCGATCTGCGACTGGGTGCATAACAACATCGAGTATCGCTACCTCTCGGGCCGCCCGGATTTATCAGCGTCGGAAGTCATTGAGAGACGCTTTGGCGTCTGTCGTGATTTTGCGCACTCGGCGATTGCACTGTGCCGTGCGTTCAATCTACCGGCGCGCTATGTCACGGGGCATTTGCCGGATATCGGCTTCACCGATCCGGGCACGCCGATGGATTTTCATGCTTACTTTGAAGTATATCTCGGCAACGAATGGCTGACGTTCGATGCGCGTTTCAACGTTCCGCGCATCGGCCGCGTCAAGGTGGCGCATGGCGCGGATGCGGTGGACGGGGCGTTTGCGACGATCTATGGCGAAGCGAATTTGACGCATTTTGAAGTGTGGGCGTACCAGGTAAATCCGCAGCAGGTCTCCGTGGGCGATCCGATTGATTTGTCGAAACGCATGGATGGTACGCCGTTGATACGCGTTTCTTGAATGGTTAATGGACAGGGGGAGCATTCAACGCTCAACATTTAACATGCTTTGTAGAAACCTTTCATTGCAAAAAAGATCAGGGCCGACACGGGTGCCTGAATGCGGATACGGTGGTTGCAGGCCACGCGCTGCGGCTGGTCCCTGTCTCCCCAACACAGCCGCCGCCCATTGATACGCCGGGCTTTAGAAAGGTTTCTACAAAGCACATTTAACATCCAACTTTCAAGGTGGAAAAAATGTACAACTGCAGATGTCACAACGGCGCGGAAACTGGACAGGCGGGTGATTTTTCGGCATAGTATCCGGCCATTTCGGCCAATGACGGCAGGGGTGGAAACTATTTCAAACGAAGAATTATGCACACGAGCGACTTGGATGAATTGAAGAATTTGGTGAAAGAATTGCGGGCGGAACACGTGGCGCAAAAGGAAAAGACGAAGAGCGAGTCGTGGACGAAATATGTGTCGCTAACGATGGTGATCATCGCGGTGCTGGCGGCGATCGCCACGCTCAGGGGCGGCGGCTTTTCCACGCGGACGCTGAAGGAGATGAACGAAGCGACGTTCAACCAGACGCAGGCTTCTGACCAGTGGTCTTATTTCGAGGCCCTGTCGATCAAGAAAAACCTCTACGAGATCGAACTGGATCATTTGAATACCGCGCCCACACCGGACGCCGCCGCCATCGCCAAGATGAAGGCGAAGATCGCGAAGTACGAATCAGACAAGGCGGATGTCACGGCGAAGGCGAAGGGATTTGAAGAGGCGCGGGACAAAGCGCGCACGACGGCCACGGTGGTGGCGGAGCATTCCAAAGGGATGGGCCTGGCCATTACATTGTTCCAAATAGCCATCGCGCTGGGGGCGATGTGTTTGATCGTGAAGAAGAAGCCGTTGTGGATCGTTTCCAGCATCCTGGCTGCGCTGGCGACGGCGCAGATGGTTTATGTGCTGTATTTCTTGCCGTTTTGAAAGAAGGTAGGTTTATCGTCCGTCCGGCGAGCCTGGGTAACACCAGAGATCGTTTGCCGCGCTGGCGATCGTCAGCGTGGACCAGTCGGCCAGTTGCATGACGCGGGCGCCGCCATCGAAGGCGCCCATGATGGTGACTTTGCCGTGGCGCCCGCTGACATTTTCATCCGGGCTGCTGGCGCCGTCATTGAAGAGGATCATGTTGTTGGTCACCGTATTGTCATCGCATTCCCAAAAGGCCACGCCGGTCGGGGTCATGCGCGTGAGTTTCATGCCCGCAGTCATATCCCGGCCATAACCGCAGGTCGCGCCATTCATCACGTAACTGGAGATCTGCTGGCCGCGTAGCTGAAACATGGGACTGTTCGTGTTATCGCTCGGGCAAAAATACATCCGTTGATCTTTTAGAATGGGCCAGAAGGAGCCGGTATCCACTTTGAACTGCGCGGGGCCGGTGACGGTGCTGTCCAATGTGTAGAGCCAGCCTGGTTGGTGCGTTGTGACATCGCCACCATACCAGTTCGCCCACGGCAACCGGTCCTCGTCATCGTTCGCGACGATATTCAGCGCCATGCCATATTGTTTAAGATCGTTGACATCGACGGTCCGCCAGGCGTGCTGCTTGGTCGCGGACAAGGCGGGCAGGAGCAGCGCCGCCAGAATCGCGATGATGGCGATGACGACCAGCAATTCGATCAGCGTGAAGGCGCGTTTACCAAAACGTTTTACAACCATGAACACTACAGACGCGCCGGCACCGGTGAGGGGTTAAAAATAATTTCACTTTTCTTAGGACACCAAATTCGCTTGAACCGGAACGTCGGGCAGCGCAGCATTTGGAAACCCGCACGCTCAATGAATTCAAAAACTTTCTGCTTCGCCATTTTAATCACCGCGCTGATATCGTTCACCGGTTGCCGGACGAGTGTTCCAGTTGCTGCTCATCCGTCAGGAAACAATTACGTCCTCGTGCATGGGGCGTGGGGTGGCGGCTGGGACTGGCGGCAGGTGGATGACCTGCTCACCGCCGATGGCAACAAAGTTTTCCGCGCGACGCTGACCGGACAGGGCGAGCGAGCGCATCTTTCCAATACGAACATCGACCTCGAGACACATATCGAAGATGTCGTTAATCTCATCGTCTGGGAAAATCTTCACGACGTGGTGTTGGTGGGGCATAGCTACGGCGGCATGGTCATCACCGGCGTGGCCGATCGCGTGCCGGACCGCATCAAACAACTGGTGTATGTGGATGCCCTGCTCCCTGAGAACGGCCAGAGCGTGCTTACCGCCATCCCCGGACGTAATGTCCGCCAAGCGGTCACCAATGGCTATATTCTGCCCGTGTGGGTGACGGGCAATCCACCGCCGCCGCATGACGTGCCCATGCCTGCGCTCACTTTCAGCCAACCGATCACGCTGACCAATCAGGCGAACGCCGCTGCCATACACGCTCTCTATATTCTTACCGTGGACAAGGGAAGAGCCCCGGAACAGGATGGTTTTTATCAGTTTTATCAACGCGCCCAAGCCCGCGGGTGGCCGTCAGAAATCATGGAGGGTGACCATAATGTCCAGCGCAGCCATCCCAAGGAATTGGTTCATTTGCTCGAGCAAGCAAGCCATTGAACTCGCACAACCTGCGGTCAGCTTTTGCAACCCATCGTTGCATATCGCATGATTGTAACCGCGGTTTTCTTCATGAACTCCTGAAAAACCGCTATAAAGCGGCGTAAAATCGGATGGCATCTTTCAGGCTGGATAAGAGGTATCATGAAAACACAATCCATCCTCGTCGCCGTCGTGTTGGGCGCGACATTCACCACTTTAACCGCTTTGGCGGCACCGCCGGTCGGTGCGGCCGCCCAAACCACCACGCAAGCCAAACCGCGAGTTGCTCCGCCGGGACTCAATCAAATGTCGCCCAATGGCACTGTCAATTCCGGCAGCACGGTGAACGGCACCATCAATAATAACGGAACCGTGAATCCCAATGGCACGATCAACAATAACGGTTCGGTCAATGGCTCTGTGAATCCTGATGGAACCATCAACAACAATGGAAATAACAGCGGTACCGTCAATCCCAACGGCACCATCAACAATAATGGAACGGTAAACCCGAATGGAACGATCAATAACAACGGTTCTGTGAACGGCACTGTGAACCCCAACGGGACGATCAATAACAACGGAAATGTGAATCCCAACGGAACCATCAACAATAACGGGACGGTGAACCCGAACGGCACCCTCATCAATAACGGTTCGGGCAGTGCCAGTGGCACCATCAATAATAACGGGATCAGCGGCACCGTGAGCCCGAGCAGTTCACTGAATGTCAGCGGCGGCAACATGCCCAGCGGCACGTTTAGTACGGGTTCGGGCATCCAGCCCAACACGGGGGCACCAACGGTGGTTTCGGACTTCTCGTCGCAGGCGCCCAACCAGTACCAAGCTGGATCGCCTAACCTGCCCGCAAACGCGAACAACCAGCAAACGCCGGCGAATGCAAACGGACGGATAGGGGGATATACGAACAATGCGCCGACATTGCATAACACGGTGGTGCCGCCGATGAACAACTTCGACCAAAATAACCACCGCACGTTTCCGAATATCAACACCAATTCGGCCAGCAACCCGGGTCATTGAACAGCTGGTGATATTACCTTTCGGCAAAGCGGCGGCCTTTGGGCCGCCGCTCGTTTTTTTACCGGAGTTTTTTATCAAAGAAGTTGGCGATGCGCACTGAAAGCTCTTCGGTGGTGGGCGTGGATTTTAGCCAAAAGGGCGTGAACCCGTGGGAAAAATTGGTGATGACCAAAAAGGTTGAATCGACGCCAACGGCTTTCAGCCGGTCGTTCAGTTCAAATGATTGCTGGATGTTTACCAAGCCGTCGTGATCGCCATGTAAAATTAGGAACGGCGGTGCGTTGCTAGTGACGTAGGTGACAGGGCTGCCGCGTTGCAGCACGGGATCCTTCGGACCGGTGGCACCGAATGCGTCTTTGATGAGTTTGACGGCAGAACCGTTGGTCGGGCCAACGGTCAGATCACTGGGACCGTACATATCAACCACGGCTTGCACGCGGCTAGATTCATTGGTCCACCCCTCTCCTTCAAAACCGGCGCTGGGATCGGTCAGGCCCAGAAACGTCACGATGTGGCCACCCGCGCTATCCCCCATCACGCCGATGCGTTTGGGATCCAATTTGTATTCTACGGCGTTAGCGCGAAGGAAGCGCACCGCGCATTTGGCGTCTTCCAACATCGCGGGAAATTTGCTGTCGGGCGCGAGGCGATAATCGATGGAAACGACCAGATAATTGCGGCGCAACAATTCGGACGGTCCGGGCATGATGGCCAGCATATCTTTGTCTCCCATGCGCCAGCCGCCGCCATGCACGTACATGACCACCGGAGTATGGATGCCAGCGACGTTGGTGGGAAAATAGAGATCCAATTTTAGGTCTTGTCCCCCGGCATGACCATAGACGACATCAGACTGCACCCGCGCGGCCATGGAATTCGGCGCCGGCAGGTGTTTCCAAAATGCCCGTACGACGCAGGAGGTGGTGAGCAGCACCAGAATGCCGAGAATCAGGCCGGACCACTTGAGGAAGCCAAAATGTTTTTTTGCGCCCATAGACGTGGGGAACTGTCGTTTAAAACGGCGGAAAAGCAATTGGGGAATGCAAGGGTCGAGGGCAAGGACGAGAACGGTATTTAAAAATACCGGCTGGCATGGGATGGATAGCCTCTACGTGCGGGCGTTGCAGTCGTCTAAAAACGTAGTTTGCAATCACCTTTTCTGTAGCCCAAACAAGAAGGTGTCAATCAGACGATGTTACGCCAGCCTGCTTCCTAGCAGAACGCTAGGGGCCGGCCTTGTCCCAAATACCAGTCTGTAAACCATAAATTGTTTCGGTATCCGACTGCGTGGTAATTGTTATGGCGGGTGTTCTGGTGGATTTCGGCGGCGGCAGCCCATTGATGCTCTTAACGTAATACCCGTCCACGGTATAATTAATGACCGCCGGGCCAGATCCGTTTGTGATATCCAGATGCAATTCAAAAGTGGAGCTTTTCACCTGCCAGCGACAGCCAGGCCCTGTGAGGACCTTGACCGCACCACCACCGCCATCAGACGGAGTAACCAATTTCAAGGGTGAAAAAGCTATGCTACAATTTGGCGGAGGCGGCGGGGATGAAGTACATTTCGCTTGTGTGAATTTAAACGGGTTTCCGCCAAGCAAGACCTTGCCGGTCAACGGACCGGAAGAAATATTTGTTGAACCATATAATACAAAGGTGCCGGGACCTTTGCCCGATTGCGTTCCGACCAAAATATGGAATTGCGGTGGAAAATTCCCGGGATCCGGTGTGACGGTCCAAGAGGTACAACTATCGATATTCACATGCACCGCAACGGGATTGCCAGCGCAATCAATCTCCGGAACAGACGGATCTATCACAAAATTGCCAACCGTGGAGATTCCTGACTGGGTGATGGTGAACGTTTGCCCTCCAACAGTAATGATTCCGGACGGAGGATTCAAAGTTGTGGCATCCGACATGGTATAAGTAACCGTACCGCTGCCGACACCGGAAACCTGCGTGCCTAGCCCGGGGTTGCAGGGCGTATCCAACTGAATCCGGTTATCCGTGGTGGTAGCCGTCCAAGCGCAACCCGGTCCGGTGATCACGGTGAAGCTGCCATGGGCATCGCAGGAAGGAACCGTGGCTGTTTTAGGACAAATATCATACGTACAACAATCAGTCGAAGGCACGCTGCCGCAAGGGCAAACCGGGGGAGCCGGTGGACTCAGTTGATAAACAGCCCCTCTTCCTCTTCCGATAACAGGAACATTTCCACTGTCCGTGGTGCCATACAACAACCCATCGTTGCCTTGGACCAATCCGGCGTAGGGGTTAAAACAATCCCCATTGGTAAATGAATATACCAAGGTCGGCTGCCAGACAGCTGGAAGCGACGGCGGGGGAAATGCGATGTTGAAAATTGTTCCTTGTCCGTTATTTGTCCCCCCGCTTTGGGCAGTACCAATCAACAGATTGGGAGCGTAGGACAGCACCCGGGAACTGGGCAAAGCCCCAGTTAATTTCCGGTCCAGCAAGGCGGCGCGAAAAGTTCCGCTGGAAAATTGAAATATGGATCCGGCATTGTTATTCCCGCCCGTGCTGGCGGTCCCATAAAAATTTGAATCAGTGGCTTTGATCAACCCGGCCAGCGGCGAAAGGCCCATTGATCCGTCTCCGGGAAGGGGATGAATGGCCGCACCCCACGTCAATTGCGATCCGACCATTGAATTGGTCAATTTAAAAACCCCGCCGCCGTTGGAGATGAGGCCGCCCAGCGATACCGTGCCGAACAGTTCGAAGGTCGAACCGGCCGGTTCCACAAGCAGATCGCTAACGGGATTGCGGACTTTGTTTCCAGACTGCTGGTCAAAAGCATAAATCGTGGCCACCGACCAGGCCCCATTGGCCAAAGTAGCTTTAAAAACCGTTCCCAATCCAACGCCCGAGGTTCCGCCATCTGCTCCATTGCCACCGCCATACTGGGTGGTGCCATAAAAAACCAGCGGATCGCCCGGCATGGCGCCGGGGTTATATTCCACCAATCCCGCCTTGGGACTGCAGCCATCGGTCAGAGGCAGCGGCGAGGCCGAAAAGGTGGGGTTGAAGGAGAATGAATTCAACGTCCAGGCGGCGTTAGGGTTAGGATCCGTGGGCGGACTTAGTTGAAAAATTGTGCCATAACCGAGGGGAGTCGGATCTACTTTTATCTGGCCCGGATGGCTACCACCACGGGCGGTTGTGCCATATAAATTGCCATTGCCATCCGTGATCAACGCACCATAGGGATGAGAACCATTCACGCCATTGAAATTAAAAATGGTATTGCTGGTCCAACTGCCGCTGGCGTCCCGTTTCAGTTGAAAAATCGTGCCCATGGAGTTGGTGCCGCCATATACGGTCGTGCCGAAATAATTAGTGGTCGAAACGAGCAATTCCCCTTCCGGCTGTTGTCCTTGGAAAAGTCCGCCCGCCGGCGGAGCCACTGAAGGGTCTAAATCCCAAAGCACATGCGGCTGCACGCCGGCATGCCCCATGGATGGAATTAAAAGGCCGAAGGTTAAAAATAGAACCGCGTACAAAAGAATCGTCTTCATAATTAGATTATTGCCTAGAACGCACAGACTGGATGGCGTTGTACGAACTTGCCTTGGGAAAATGAAAATACCCACCCTGCGTGCTCCTGATTTGTTGAGACGAAGACTGTGGCTTAGGCAGCCGGCTGTCAAATCCAGTTTACAGATATTTGTTGACAGTATAATTGAATCTGATGCACCGCCTTTCCAAATTGCTTTGTTGAAACTTATTTGGACGAGTTAAGAACAGCGGGGAAAACTGTGCGATGTCGCCCGCCACCCGTCCCCTTTCTTGGAAAGAAAGAAAACGTGAAAGATATCTGCATAAAATTCGCAAGCATTTGTGCCAGCTTCAATCTCAAGCTTGCAATGCCGGAACCGGGAGAAAGGTTTCCACAGAATAACTGGAATGGCTGCCTTACATGCCAGGCTCCGGCTGGCTGCCGGCGTCCCAACCGGCGAGGTTGGTGCGAGTGGCGCCGCTTTTCCAAGCGCCGTTGATTTGAATCATCTCGACGATTTTGGTCTGTTGCGCCGCCGCGCCATTTTCGAAGGCGAACTGGTATTTCAATTCCACCCGGTCGGGCGCCACATTTTTGCGGGCCAAAATTTGGATACCGGTGAAGGATGAAAAATCTTTTTGCGAGCGGTCATGGAAGGTGGCGGGGTCGCCCATCCATGCCTTGGCACCGGCGACATTTTGCGGGCTGGTCGCGGCGATGACGGCATCGTAATCGCCATGCGCCCGCGCCCAATAGCGTGTTTCCCAGGCGGCCTCGGGCGTGGCGTCGCCGGCGTCCACCAATTGAGAGAGGCTGACCAACTGGCCTTTGATGGTTTGCGTGGCCGGGGTCGTGCGCGGGCCGGGGGATGAGTGGGAGCAGCCACAGAGGAGTGAGGCTGTCAGTAGAATGCTCAGATTGGTTTTCATATTAATGTCCGGGTGGCAGTGACTGGTCAGGCAAATGGCATGTGCGGGTCATATTTTTGACTCGGCCAAGCGAACGAGCGACTTCAAAACATCAGGAAAATCGGAGGAAACCGCCGGCCCGATTTCAGCGCAACCGGGTCCAATCGCTTCCACCGCATAGGTCACCCGGGTACGATACGCGCTCACCCGCCCGATCCGATGAGCCACCAGCACGATCAATTCGTCCACGCGGGTCTCATCGACAAACACCTCGTTCTCCCGGACTTCAACCAGGCGCGACATGAGCGGTTCCTGCCCGGGCGGCGTCATAACAAACTGGCTTCCCACGGCAAATGGTCCGGTCATTTCAATTTGTTCGATACCCGCGTTCCATTTCTTCCAACCGGGCACATCACTGAAAATACGCCAAACAACCTCCGGCGTCGCCGAGGTTTCGATGCTGTATTCTTGGGTCCACTTCTGGGGTGCGTTTTTCATGAGCAGATTTGCCCGGCTATCGCGGGCGGCCGGTCATAACGAAGATAAAAATATAAAAAAACAAACCAATGTCAAAAACACCTGGAATAATACTATACAACTAAAAATTTCTGGCGAATCATCACGGCTAAAAGTGAAACCATACCATTTATAGGTTGGTCCAGTGGAGATCACTCCAACCCGCAAGCAGCGCCAAGTATCCAAGCCGAAGAAAAGAAAACAAGAAAACCATCCCTCCCAACGGGGGATCGAATCAAAGGAAAGTCCAACCATCGTGCAAGCGGCAAAGATACACTCTAAAATCTGTATCATTTGCAGGCTCATAAAGCAATTGCCCCGGGCGGAGGGCTTTTAGTCATGGTGTACATACTTCGTCTTGTAATGGGTTTGAGAGGCGCAGTTGTCCAGTTTGGAACGGGCGGATCTCTTTTGTCCGTCACCTTTTCTACCCATGTCGAAAGCTTCCGGCCGGCGGCCTCAGGGCTTCGTGGTCATAATCATCATAAATATCAAACGTGATAAGCAGGTTTCGGTCGGCCAAGGCGATGCAAACCCGGCGACATGGAAAAGCCGCGGCCATACCAGGAAAGAAAAACACCACAAAACAAAGACGCGTCAAAGCGGCCCGTCAGCGTTTTCCAAACCGTCAGGTCATCGTTGAGCCTCGAAAAAAGCCCGGTGAGCTGCTCCTCAATGTCACGCGTGCTGCGTTCGGTGGAAATGGACCAAGAACCTGACGGGGCGACAAAGTCATGTGTTCGACGCGGAATGACATCACCTCTACGACAGGCAAACGTCGGCGAGGCCCCCAGTAAACGGGTCAATTCCTCAGGGTCAAGGTCGTCGCCGCTGATATTAAGCGACACGCAGAACTCGTCATTCTGGAGACAGCTCTTTTTTTCTTCGCTCATTTCACAGTGCGGCGGATAAACTTTCAGCAAGTTGCGACGCGACCAAGAATCATACGGTGATTTCGATACGATTGCCATCGGGATCCAGGGTGACGCTTTCATAATAGCCGTCACCTGTCCGGCGCGGGCCGTCCAAAATGGGGAAACCGTCTTGGCGAAGACGCTGCGCGAGAGCATCCACCTGCTGTTCTGAGCCTACGGAGATGGCAAGGTGAAGTCCACCCCATGCGTTGGGCTCCCGGTTCGGAGGTTGGCAAGGATAGCGTGGTGGATTTCATGATCTCCAGGCGGGCACCACCGGTGAAACTGAGGAAACGGGATTCGAAGCCTTTCGAGGGATTTATATATTTTGGCCCGGCGGTGGCGCCAAAATAGGTGACGTAAAAATTTTGGGAGCGATCAAGGTCGGCGGTCCAGAGGGCGAGGTGTTCAATGCGCATATGCTATGTTACATGAAGCCAAGACCATGGTGGACAGATTGATGAGTCATTAAATCGGAGTTCATGCCATCTCAAATAATGCTTTTGCCGTATTTTCGTCATCGGTCATCTCTAAAAGCCTTTGTCGAATCTGCCCACCATATTCGGGGCTGACAAGATTCCGCTTCAACATCGTGAGCTCCTGCAATAAATTCCGAATTGCACCCCAATCCATGCCGGTGCCGCCCGGGCACCCTGCCCGCGAATAGCCGTCGTCGTCACCATTGAATTCACGATAAACCGACACCTGTTCGATAGTGATCATGAGCTATAAAATGCCTATATAGGCGAGCATAGGTTTGTGGTGCGGGAATGTCTAGATCTGAACAAAATCCTTCGAAGGCACTGGAATATGTCGCCCCTAACGGGGCTTATTGTTTAATCCGGAGGGTTTTCTACAAAGATTTCGCTCTTGACGGAGCTTGGGCGTGAGACTGAAGTGGCGCATGTAGCCAGAGTCGAGGATGGGTTGCGGGGGCGGAGGTACGAGGCATGCCGCAGGAAGATCAGCGACTCTTACGTCGCAGTCTTTCGCCTTCGCCGAAGGCGATGACGAGACAAGGAAATGGAGCGGTCGGGCATTCCAAGGGAAACGGCAGAAAAGTTAGAGTCTCCTCACGTCGTCTCCTACAAATTAAGGGATGATCGACCCTGTGAAATCCGGTCGGGATGAGGGGAAGATTTTTACCGACTTGGATTTTCAAAATCTTTCAAAAGACCAATGTTTTTGAAAAATCGGGTCATTTTTCGAACGGATTGGAAAATGTAAGATGTTTTTAACAAGGTGGTAGCAAAAGTGTTTTTGATTTTTTGGCTTCGAGGGTGTTCCCACTCCCGAAAAATGAAAATAAATGGCATAAATCTGCTAGTTACATTCCCCACACGAATACAGGTTTTCAAAAGCCATGCTAGGCTTGCCGGTATGCGATGCCTTGGGCATACATGGCGGGTGACGGACGGCGCTGAATTTTGGTTCAGGGTCGGGGGTGTTTTTGTGCGCCGAGGGCGTGAGATTTTTGTTTGGGTGAAGGAGGGAGGTTTTTGGGTTTCCATGAGAGGGTGTTTGGGCGGGACAGGTCGTGAGGAAAGCGCCAGAGGACTGGCGCACTCCAGGACGCTTCGCGAGGGTTGGGCGCGGTGGGTGAGTGGAAAGGATCAGCAC
>DASZCA010000203.1:0-5649 GCA_035943555.1 Verrucomicrobiia bacterium | reverse complement strand
CCCCAATAACAGACGTCGTTGCGGGCATCGCCGTCTTCAATTTCGTATTTCAACAAGCCGGTGGCGATGGGATGGGTGCTGTCGGCCACGGGTTCCAACAACGATGATCGGAAGGGCAGCAGTTGTTCGCCGTTGGTGCTGGTGCCTTCGGGAAAAACCACGACCAGCACGCCCTCGGCCAGCGCGGCTTCAATCTGTTTGTTCACCACGCCGACGTGAGTGCGGCTTTCGCGCTTGATGTAGACTGTGCCGGCCAGCGAGGTGAGCCAGCCGATCACCGGCCACTGGCGCACTTCTGATTTGGAGACGAATACCGCGGGCGTGATCGAGGCGATGACCAGGATGTCGAGATAACTGAGGTGGTTGGATACGAGCAATCCGCTTTGCGGGACCGGGCCGGTGGAGGCGTAGTCGCAACTGTAGATCTTGATGTGACGGCGGCAGGCGCGGTGCAGCCACTTTGCGCGCGCGAGGCGCTTACGTTTTTGCGGGACGAAGGCCGTGGTGAAAATGTAATCGATGAGCGAGACGCCAATCTCCAGCATGAACCAGCAGAGCTTCCAGAAGGCGCGAAATGTCATGGGCGGATTTGAAACGTGGGGGCGGTTGACGTCAATGGGGAAATTCAATTTGCATGAACTGGGGACTGGAAAGTCCCCAGCACCGGCAGGCTGGAAAGCCTGCCCTACACGCTAATCAGCGCTTTTTACGGTTGGCCATAAACTTCTCGGCGTATTTGCCGAGGAGGTCGGCTTCCAAGTTCACGACATCGCCGACTTTGCGTTCGCGGAGGGTGGTGACTTCAAACGTGTGCGGGATGATCCAGAGACGGAAACCTTTCTTTGTCACGCCGGCCACGGTGAGGCTGATGCCATCCACCGCGATGGAACCTTTGAAAATGACGTAGCGCATCACATCTGCCGGCGCGGCGATTTCCAAGACATGATCCGCGCCAGATTTTTCCCAGCGGACGATCTTGCCGACTCCATCGACATGGCCGGTGACAAAGTGGCCGCCGAGTTCGCCATCGGCGCGAAGCGGACGCTCCAAGTTCACGATGGAACCGGGTTTGGCGAATTGCAGGTTTGTCCGCTGCCAACTTTCTTGTAGGACATCAAACTGGAGGAGCTTGGCTTTGCCACGCGCTGAAATCTTTACGACGGTCAGGCAGCAGCCGTTCACCGATACGCTGGCGCCCAGTTTGATGCCGCGCGCCATGACGCCCGTGCACACGGTGAACGCGATGGATTTGCTGGTGGGCCTGATGCTTTCGACCACGCCCGCTTCTTCGACAATGCCGGTGAACATAATATTAATTATAAACTGCTGCCTGTCCGGAAATTTTTCAAGCTGGCACCGCGAAAGACAAGCTAAAGCTTGGACTCCAACCTGGCCGTCAGCAGCAGATCGTCACCCAGTTTGCGCCATTCGACATCTTGCAACTGTACGACATCGCTCAATTTTTTTGCGCCATCGCCGGCAACTCCTTTGCGCGAGTCGCGGCCGCCGAGGATCTTGGGGGCGTAAAAGAAGGCCACGCGCTGTGCGAAGCCGCCCATCAGAAAGGAAGCGTTCACTTCGCCGCCGCCTTCGACAAGGAGGCGGGTGACGTTTTCGGCGCCGAGTTTTTTTAGGAGCCAACGCAGGTTTAATGACGAATGTTTTCTTTCGGGGGCAACGATAACATTCACGCGCTTTGCGAGTGCGGTGATGCGAGCCTTGGGTGCGCGCTTGCTTACGACGATGGCAGTGAGGGCGGCGAATTCATCGCAGATGACTTTTGCGGTCAGCGGCGTGCGGGCCAAGGAATCTAATATGATCCGCCGGAGTTTTGGATTGCCGAAGGCGGGATCGGTGTGACGGGGGAGATTTTGTACCCGCACGGTCAGTGACGGATTGTCGGCCAGCACGGTGTTCACGCCGACGAGGATGGCATCACTGCCTTGGCGCAAGTGCATGCCATAGGCACGGGCCTTTTCGCCGGTGATCCACTTGGATTCGCCGCTGGCGGTGGCGATTTTGCCATCCAAGGTCATGGCGGCCTTGACCGTGACGAACGGAGTACGGTGGACGATCCAGTGATTGAAAGATTCGTTTAACTTAACGCATTCGTTGCCCAAAGATTTATCGGGCACCTTCCGGCTTGCCACGACGGCGCGCGCGGAGCGACGCGCCCTGCCTTCGTCAAACGAACTTACTTTGATGCCGGCGCGTTTGAGGATTTTAAAACCTTTGCCAGCGTGATTTGGATTGGGGTCGGTGGTGCCGATCACCACGCGCTTAATGCCGGCGGCGATAATGGCGTCGGTGCAGGGTGGTGTCCGGCCGTGGGTGCAGCAGGGTTCGAGGGTGACGTAGATAGTCGCGCCCTTGGGGTTGTGGCCTTTTTTTTGCGCGTCGTGGAGCGCTTCGATTTCCGCGTGCGGCAGGCCGGCACGCCGGTGCCAGCCGCGGCCGATGATCTTGCCACCTTTCACCAAAACCGCGCCAACCATCGGGTTGGGCGACGTAGTGCCATAGCCACGACGGGCGAGCCGCAGGGCGTGGCGCATGTATGTGGCGTCTGACATGGTTTGGATATTTTGCCACAGAGGCGCAGAGGCACGGAGGAAAATCTCACGGGTGTGGCACGTGCCGGCGCGCGCGCTGCCTAAAGGCGGAACTCCAAACCAAAGCTTACTTCGTCACTGCTGCCGGCGCCGGCAGATAGATGACGTGAGTCGGCTGCGTGGGGGCGTAGGCGTTGCGTTGGATGATGTTCGCGCGGTTGAAGGGTTTGTAATCCTTGATGGCGCCGACGTGGGCGATGTTCACGTAGTCGCGCAGCACGCCGTGACCGTTCTTGGTGGAATCACTAAAATGCGTCTGGGCATAGCCGAGGCCGTTGCCGCTGAGGTTGGAGGAGAAATATTTGAAACCGGTGATCTTGTTGGTGTCCGTGTCGCTGTCGTGCAACCAGCCGAGG
Source organism: Verrucomicrobiia bacterium (assembly GCA_035943555.1). Lineage (GTDB taxonomy): Bacteria > Verrucomicrobiota > Verrucomicrobiia > Limisphaerales > UBA11358 > UBA11358. The sequence goes on along the minus strand of DASZCA010000203.1, from coordinate 2,684 downwards.
AAGATCACGGCGTGACCGCCAGCAGGCGTGGTGCTGTAGCTCAGAAAATCGCCAGGCAGCGCTTCGTCAAAATTGGTGATCTGGCGGCCAAGGCCGTAGCTGGTGACGGCGCGCGCCTCGGAATCGCCTTTGCCCTCGATGTACCAAAATTGCAGGGCGTTAAAGAGGTCGCCGAAGGTCATGCCGTTGAAATCATCGGGGTCGAGGCCGTTTTGGATATTCCGCAGTTTCATGGCGCGGATGAAGACTTCAAAGGTGAAGCCGCAGCAATAGCTGCAACGTGAGCCGTCCGGATAGGCCTTGGCCACGACCATGCCGCGATACCATTGGTCTTGCGTCACGCCATTGTAGATGTCGTATTCCCACGGCTTCCAACTGCAATGATATTGATAGGTGCCATCGAGCGGATAGCCGGAGATGACCTTCAGGACGTACGGATTGAGCGCGCCTTCGTCGTCGTTGGTGACCATGTCTTCACGGGCGTAGGCCTTGGCGAGCGCTTTGTCCACGGGTGAGAAGCCGCGTTCGTCCACCGGATAGACGCGCGGCGTGTACGTCGAGCGACGCGCACCGGGATCTTTTTCGCGGGGCGGGTGGAGATTGGGAGCGGCGTTGGTGGGAGCGGCAGGAGTGTTAGTGACAATGGCCGGGGTGGCGGCAACCGAGGGCGTAGCCACGGAGCACGATGCGCACTCCTCGCTTTTGCAGCCGGTGAAGATCAATGCGGTGGCGGCGATAAAAGATAAAAATAGTGCTCTCATGGTTAATGCTTTCAAAAAAATCCGGACCTTGTTTCCATGATGCTAGCAGGATGAGGATGGGAAACAAGAAGGGTTTGTCCGCTTTCACAGTGAAAAAACGATGCCTGCTGCCCCATGAAAATTCTTTACGCATTTCCGCGCAGACGGGTTATTTTGAATACCAATGAGTCGGTCGCCCATCTGCATCGCACTGAAAATCTGCCTGCTCGGCGCAGTGCTGATTTTGTCGCCGTGCCTCTCACGCGCGGCGGGCGTCACGATCATCACGCACGGTTTCAACAGCGATGCCAACGGCTGGGTCACGGGCATGGCGGATGCCATCCCAAAATATCCATCGTTTCCCGGCACGAACTTCACTACGTACAAGATGACGCTGACGTACACAAACGGTTACTTCTTTGCCGTGTCGCGCACGAATGGCGCGGCGCCCTCGACCACGGACTCGGGTGAGATCATCGTGAAATTCGATTGGAGCCAGATGGCGGGCGGCAGTTCGACGTATACTTTCAGCACCTATGACGTGGCCAATGCGCTCGCGAAAGTGCTGTTGCTCACGAATGCGATCACGGAATTGAACGGCCATTCGCTGGTGGAATTTCCCATCCACCTCATCGGCCACAGCCGGGGCGGTTCGTTGCTGAACGAGCTTTCGCGCCAGTTGGGCACGAATGGTTTGTGGATCGATCAACTGACGACGCTGGATCCGCATCCATTGAATAACGACGGGTTCAACGACAGCATCTTCAGCTCAATCATGGACGCGTCAGCCAGTAATACTTTCGCGAATGTGGTCTTCCGCGATAATGACTGGGAGAATCTCGACACCTCCATATTCGATCCGGATGGCGAATCGGCGGCCGGAGCTTACAACCGGCAGTTGACCAGCTTGTCCGGCGGCTATGGCTCCGGGTCGGACCATTCCAACGTGCATCTGTGGTATCACGGCACGATCAATACCAACACGCCGTGCAGCGACACGGAGGCGAGCATCACGAGCACGGAACGCGCGAATTGGTGGGTGATTTATGAAAAGCGCGGCGGCACGGCGGGGTTTCTTTACAGCCTCATCGGTGGCGGGAACCGCACCAACACCGACCGGCCGCTGGGTCTTCCAAGCGATCCGGCAATCCGCGACGGCTTCAACCAGAACTGGGATCTTGGCGCGGGAACGAGCGCGAACCGGACAGCGTTGCCCGCGAACAACGGAACGTGGCCCGACATCATCCGCTTCGTAGTCGCGGGCACCAATGCGGTGACGGCGGGCGACCTGTTGCATACGACGTTTTATTACCAATACGCGGGCAGTTCCAATTTGACGATGCAGATTTTTTTGGACCGCGATTTCAATCCGTACAATGCGAACAGCCTGGTCGTGACGCAATTCGTAGTGGCGGCGACGGGTGCGGGCTCGGTGATGAACTATGTCAATTTTGGCTTTTCGACCACGAACATCCCGCCGGGGTCGTATGCCATCGGCGGCAAGATTTCGGATGGCGCTCACAGCCGGTATCTGTATGCCGCGCAACGAGTGCAGGTCGGCGCGGGGCTGACACCGCCGGTGTTGGACATCGCGACAATCGCCAAAGGATCTTACCGGATCGGCGTGAATGCCGTGACGGGACAGACGGTGATCTTGCAGATGTCCACGAATTTGCTGTCGTGGCTGCCGTTGGCGACGAACACGCTTGGTACGAACCGGTGGGTGTATACGAATAATCCGGCGGCGACGCGGTTGTTTTATCGTGGGGTGTTGGGGCCGTAGGTTGGCAGGGACATCGCGCCGCGATGTCCCCGCCCGAAAAGCGAAGCTGAGGGCGGAACGGTTGTTGCATGCACCACGCCTTTGATGTCTACCGACAGCAACGTGGTAAGACACACGCTTTGCACGTTCGTTTCCGTCGCCTGGCGCAGCGCTCGGCGACG
>DASZCA010000202.1:0-9324 GCA_035943555.1 Verrucomicrobiia bacterium | reverse complement strand
CGCTCGTATTCACCCTTGCCCAGCTTTTTATAGACCTGAAAGCCGGCTTTTTTGGCGTCCGTGACCGATAACGGCTTGAGCTTGTGCGGGGTGCTGAAGCTGGAGATGATCTTGCGCACCGGCTTTTTGCAGGCCGGGCATTTTTCCAACGGCGCGGCGGTGATCGGGCGGTTCAACGTGAACGTGCCGCCGCAGATCTTGCAGCCGCCCTCGCTGGTCACTTCGTATTCGTAAAGAGGCATAGTTGCTAGCTGATTATTTACGCTGCAAACGCGCTTCCTGCCACTCTTTTAATTTGGTGCGGATGGCAGTTTCAATTCTCACTTCTTCAAAAACGCGCTGAACAGATCAATCGGCAGCGGCAGGAACGTCGTCGTGTTATGTTCGCTCGCCATCTCGCGCATCGTCTGGAGATAGCGCAGTTGCAGCGCAATCGGTTCCTTCGCGATCAGCGCGGCGGCCTGCACCATTTTTTCAGCGGCTTCAAATTCGCCCTGCGCGTTCACCACCTTCGCGCGGCGTTCGCGTTCGGCCTCGGCCTGCTTGGCCATCGCGCGCTTCATGCTGTCCGGCAGCGACACTTCCTTGATTTCCACGCTCGTGACCTTGATGCCCCACGGCTCCGTCTGCTTGTCGATGATCTCCTGCAATTTCTGGTTGATGATATCGCGCTGGGAAAGCAGTTCGTCCAATGCCGACTGCCCGAGCACGCTGCGCAAGGTCGTCTGCGCGATGAGCGAAGTGGCTTTCCAAAAATTTTCCACCTTCACCACCGCCGCGTTCGGGTCCACCACACGAAAATAAATTACCGCGTCCACCGTCGCCGGCACGTTGTCCTTCGTCATGATCTCCTGCTTCGGCACGTCGATCGTCACCACGCGCAGATCCATCTTCACCATCTTGTCGATCATTGGAATCAGGATGATCACCCCCGGCCCTTTGGCGCCCTGTAGTTTGCCGAGGCGAAAGATCACGCCGCGCTCATATTCGCGCAAAATGCGGATGGCCTGCGGCAGCACGAAAATGATGAGAAAGAGGATGACCGCTCCGGTGGCGCCGAGTGGAGATTTAAAGATGAGGCCGATGAGTGATTCCATAATTAGTGTTGTTTTGGTTTTACCTGCAAAGTGAGTCCGGTGATGCCGGTGATTTCAACAACCGCTCCGGCCGCCACCGGCGTCGCGCTGACCGCGTTCCACGTTTCGCCTTCAATAAATATTTTGCCGCCCGCGGCATCGATCGGCGCCGGCGCGTTCACCGTCCGTCCGATCATCGCCTCGCGCCCCGTGCTCGCGGGTTTGAGCTGCGCACGAAGCCCTTTGCCCATGATGAGAATAAAAAACGCCGCCGTCACCAACGTCCCTGAAATGATCCAGCTCAGCGACAGATGATAGCCCGGCCCGTCTTGGCTGAAGAGCATCAGCGCACCGACGAAAAAAGCCACGATTCCGCCCGCCGTCAAGATGCCATGCGTGGACGCAAATACATCAATGATGAACAGCACCACCGCCAGGCCGATGAGCGCCAGACCGGCGATGTTCACCGGCAACGCCGCCGACATATATAGCACCAGCACTAAAGCCACCGCCCCGACCACGCCCGGCAAAATCGCACCCGGGCTGCTGAGTTCGCCGATAAAGCCGTAGATCACCATCAGCATCAGGATGAACATCACCTCCGGCCGCAAAAAAATCTGCGAGAAATGTTCCCACGCCCGCATCGGAATCTCGACGACACTGGCATTGGCCGTGTGCAGGGTTTTGTTCTCGGTCTTCCAGCCCTCAAGCTGTTTCAGCAAGTCCGGCATGTCCGCCGCGATGAGGTCGATCACCTCGAGATCAAGTGCCTTCTCCGCCGTGGTCGCCTCGCTTTTAACCACCGCCGACTTCGCCCATTCCACATTGCGATGCCGTTTGTCCGCGATGGATTCCACGAAACTGGAAGTGTAATTCTCCAGTTTTTCCTTCATCACATCATCCGTCTTTTCCACGTTGCCGCCCGAGCCGATCTCTACCGGATGCGCCGCGCCGATGCTCGTATGCGGTGCCATCACCGCCACATCCGCCGCCATCGTGATGAATACCCCCGCGCTGCCCGCGCTCGCACCCGAAGGCGTCACATACACCACCACCGGAACCTTGGACGCATAAAAACTCTGGACAATCTGCTTGGTAGATTCGAGAAGTCCGCCCGGGGTATCGAGTTGGATGACCAGGCATTCGTCGTTCTGTTCGGTGGCCGTATCCAGCGCACGGGCGATATAGCTCGCCGTGGCCGGGCCGATCGCGCCATCGATCTTGATAAGCCCCACCTGCGCGGCGTGAACCGACACGCCGAGAAGCAAGCCGACCGCCGCGATGAAACGCCAGAGTCGCATAAGATTCCCAACCTGAAAGTAACTTAACAAAAGGGTCTGTCCGCGCAAATGAAACTTATTCCCCCGGATCAACTCACGCCCATGGCCCGCCCCCTGCCGCCCGCGAATTCCATCCATACCTGTAAAAACAAAGGGATTTTCAACGTAAATTTTCATGATTCAAAAATTTCCATTGGGAATCCATGGGATATCACAGTCCTTTCGTGGATCTGAAGGAGCGCGATGCCCAGTACGGCTCGTACCGGCCCGCCCGCAAGTTGGGCCGACTGCACGGCCTGTCGCGCCGTAGCCTTGGCGAAGGCGGAAGCGGGGACAGCTTGTCCTCGCAAGACGCCGGAGCACTGGCTTCCAGCCCGCAAATAATTCCTCCGTGCCCTCCGCGGCCTCTGCTTGCCACGTCGGAGCGCTTTGGCGAAGACGGGTGTGAGACTCGTAATGCCAGCGCTTTTATTTGGTTTAATTTGGCTTAATTTTTGCGTTTTCATTGGCCTTTCCGCAGATTTTCGGGCGCCGGTTTTGCACGCATTTTAATCCGTGCCTATCGGTGCTCATCCGTGGTCGATTCCTTCGTTCGTTTAATAATTTTTTAAAAAAGCAGGTTTAAACGGGTTGAAATTGGTTTAAATCGGTTGAAACGGGTTGAAACCGGTGTAGCCGACAATGGGCGGCGGCTGTGTCGCAGACCAGCCGCAGCGCGAAGTTTGCAACCGAACCACCCAAGCCACCAAGCCACGCCCGCCCCGTCCATTCGTCATTTGGTGGCCGTACGCCAGTACTTCGTCATTCCGCTTCAAATTCGCCGCGGCATCTTCCGCCGCCTTAACATGTGCAATATATGTCATGCACCGCCAAGGCTATCATAGGTCCCGAAAAAAAGAATTCGTGTGGAGAATGTAACTGGCAGATTTATGCCATATTTCTTCAAAAAACCTGAGTGGGAAGGGGGTCCCACCAAAAAAATTCTGAATAAATCATAATCGCCCCGTGACCATTGAAGATATTGATGTTCTAAAAAATTAGACGAAGGCAAAAACAGCACATTTGCTGGGATTTTGAAGGATTTCTGAAAAAATCAAAAATTAAACCGGTTTTCGGAATCACCCGCGGCGGCGATAGCTCGACCGACAACCGAACCACCGTTTTCCGGTCCCCTCGCCCCTCCGAGGGGAGAGGGTTAGGGTGAGGGGTGCCCTTATAGCTTTTCCTTCATTCCAACGGGGTGAAAATTATCCGGCAGGGCGCGACTCTGCATTCATTCACCTCGCAACTCCCTTCGCAACTTCTTCACTCGTTATTGTCTGATTAGAGAGACATTCCGTCTGGTTTTTGGTTTTTAGTTTGCACCGGGGTGCGCGGAAGCCTTAAAAAATAGTGAGACCAGATTCTGGCACAACTAACTTGGAAATCAGAAGGAGTGGTATGGCAACGAACGGCAAACGGCAAAATATAACGGTGGCGAGTTTTGAAATCTGCGACACGAACGGCCTTTATTGGTCCTCCGGTTGCGGTCACGCAGCCGCGAAAGTGTTAGCTGACGGCGAAACCTTCCCGGCTTGCGCCACCTGTGGCAAACCCATCCGCTGGATCCAAATGAATGCCCCCGCAGATTAGAATTCTAAGAACGCAGAAGCCGGACTGAGCATTGGCAGAAATACTATTGTCGCCACCCGTGCCCCCAAAAGACAACGGACTGTCAGCGGGCTGCTGGGCAGGCGCACCCGGCAAACCCGTATCACTTGCCAAGCTAGCCGACCTAGTCGGCTGCTATTTTTTTAGACCTTCTACGATGGTTTTGGCGATGACATAGACGCCGATTGGCGGCAGCGCGTCCAGCCTTCGCTCCGGATAGTAGCCCGGTCGCACCACCAGCGCGGCGTAATTGCAGCCCGTATGCGTCCAATTTGTCCAGACGCCATCATGGGAGATGGGCTGCTCATAGTTCATCAGCGGTTGGATATACCAGACATCCACCGCCCGGGCGTAGATCACAACTTTGTCGCCGGAATCAAAATGTCCGCTCACCAGACCGCCAATGGCAGCGTGGGTGAAACTGCCGCCATTAAAATCGTAGGGCGGAATATTGGTGATCAGGATCCGGACATCATTTACATGCTCCGTTGCCGTGCGCAGCTTGTCCGGATCCAGCGTCACATTGACGGCCCCTCGGGCGACGCATTTGCCGCCGCGCCAAACTTCGAGCGAGACGTTGTCATGACCGGCGTTCTGGGCAAATTTAAACGCGGTTGAGGGGGTGTCAGATTCTTGGGGCTCGCAAGAACCGGACGTGGCAAACCAGCGGTAGGATAAATCCGACTGGGGACCGGTGACTTGGGCTTCGATTTCAAGGCCCCATAAGTCTTTGTCCGCAGATTCGTGCGCAGACAGTTGCACCTGCATTGCATTCCGGTTGTGGCAGCCGGTACCGGCCAGCATCAGCAGAAGGAACGGGATGGCGCCCCACCGCGCGATGGATTGAAACTTTATATCCGGGCGGCGGACGTGGGCTGCGGTACGGGAAGGGTTTTTCATGTCATTTAGATTCCAGACTGTTGAGATAAAGCAATGAATAGCGTCCGATGCGTTCGCTGGACATAAATTCACGGGTTAGAAAATAGCTGCGGCGTTCGATCCAGACAGTTCCGTCGCTTGTATTGTCCGATCTCGCGCGGGCCAGTTTGAACAACGAGATTTCCGCCCGCGTGGAGCCGTTGGCGCTGCCATAAGATTGAACTTTTGCCCGGCGGTCGGCCCAAAAACCGGATTGAAGGACCACCTCAAAATATTTGGGATGCTTCGTATCCAGGCTCACCCACAGATAATACGGCGATGGCGAGGAGGGGGCCACGGCTTTGGGCGGCGGAGAGGGAAACAATATTTCCCGCACGTCCGGGGCTGCCGCCATCATCACGGCGGTGACCATGACCGCAACAACGTTCACCAGAATTTGCCTGCGGCTGAACAGATCGCCGATGGCCAGAAAAGTTTGTGCGATGTGGCGGCAGGGATGTATTTGCAGGCCCAGCTTTTCGGCGGCGAAACCGGGCGGCGCCATGGCGGAGTCTTTCAACACGTTTTCGATCCCTCCTATGGGGTTTGACGGTTTGGGCTGGTCCTTTTTGGCCGCTCCCAGCGCCTCCCTTTGATGAGGGGTGATGATGTGAGTTATTTCATCATGCTGTCGGCACGCACGGATTTTAGGTTCAAGCATCACGGGCTTGATAAACCCGTCCGGTGTGACCAGACCCGTGGCCGCCCAAGAACCCGCCTCGGCGTTCAACCTGCGAAAAATACGTTGCCATAACCAGGACCGGCGGGCGGTTGCGGGCCAGGCACGATAGACTGCCAGGAGGGAGTTTAGGCAAAAGGCCGATCCGGCCGAACTTCCTTTGAGCGTCAATGGGTCTCTCAGATTCAGGCGGATTTGACATTGCTCCAGCTCGGCACTCCAGTGCCCGCCGGCTCGCCACGCTTGGCCGCCTTGCCAGACCGCCGTGGTCAATCCCAACAGGGCAAAAACACTCCACAACCCTGTCAGAACTGCGATGATCGGGACCAGCATTTCATCCGGATCCGGACCGGTCAGCAGATATAAAACCATGGCGCCCATCCCCACCCAGCCCGTTTCCAATATGGTCTTTAACCAACTTGAGTAAGGGCGCTTGCCGACGAAAATCCACAGCGCAAGAAACAGGAGCAGCCCTTTTCCCTTTAACATGCTGGTGGCCGCGTTGCGTGCTGCTTCTAGTTCACTGCGTTCGGCATTGAAATTATATGGCAATACCTTGCTTTCCGCATTGGCACCGTCTTTGTTTAAAGCGACTGCTGCCACCGGGCGAACATCGGCAGGTTCCCCGGAACTCTCCGGGGCAAGGACAATCGCCGAAACTCCGCCCAAGCCGGCTTGGATCCGATGTTTTTCAAAGGCCGCCCAACCGTTAAAAGGTGGTACCAGCGAAAGTTGACCCAACACAAATTTGGGAATGGTCCGGTTCTTGCGCCATTCTGCTTCCCGGGCCCATTTCTTGCAAAACCAGGCAATAAATTGCCGTTGGGTGAACTCACTCTGGCCGGTTTTGGCAATGGCTTCCCGGTCGGCATCCGAAGCTTCGTGACGGAACCACTCGTCCCAATGGGTGCCTATTTCGTGCAAAGGGCTGTGCAGCAAGGTGCCGATCCGGTGGCTCTCCTTGCTCCAATGCCAAAATGTCCAAAACCAGACAAATTTCATCATAGGCACATATGGCCACACGTGGATGATGGAACTGCCGCTTTGACCGGACGGATAATCAACCGGAAGGGCAGCTTGTCCGTCACTTTTAATTGTTTCCAAAGCTCTGCCAGGTCTTCGGGCAGCTCGCTTGCCAGGTGATATTCATTGTTCATGAACAGCGTCGCCTCCGCCGAAAACAATGGCCGCTGGTCGGCCCCGATGAACGTTACTTCATATCTTTGCGGAGCTTTCAAGCCCGCTGCGGCCAACCGGAATCGGAGCCGGAATTCGCCGTCCCGGACATCCAGATAAAGCACGCGGGCCGAGCTTTTCAGGCTGTCCTCTTCGCCGACGATCAGTACCGGAACCGGATGGCCGCCGCGATATTGGCCGGCCGTCTCCATGGCGTGACCATAGTTCAGGTTGATCTGGCCAAGCCGGTCAACGGCATCCAAAAATTGTGCCGGCCAGATTTCCCACCATGGCCGGATCAGTTCAAGCAAACAGGTGGCGCTGGGTGGGGCGGGGGATCCGGTTGCCGCCTCCGCCAGCCGCCAGCGCATGAGGTCTTCAAATGTTTTCTCACTTTTCATGGGTCATATTTTTTAGGGTGTTGCCCTGGTTTTCAAGGGTTGTTCTGATTTGTATGATCGCTGACCGGATCCAGCCACTGATAGTCTGTTGCGTGCGCCCATGGCGCCGGCCGATTTCCAGGCAGGTTTCACCGTTCAGAAAGCGGGCGGACAGCACGTCGCGCAGCAACGGTGGCAGTTGGGCCATCGCCTGGTCGATTTCAAGTGCCAGATGGTTTCGATCCTGTTGTTGCAAAGCGTCCAAATCCGGCAAGATATCCATCAAGGTGGCGCTGTTTTCGTCATCCCCCGGCAAGGCCTCGTTGAGTGATGACATCCGGGACCTTGCCATGAGCCCGGCCCGGCTGATGGAGCGCATGTCATCGCGCCAAAGATTGGTGGCCACCGTCGTTATGTAGGCCGGAAAATTCCCGCCGGGTTTGAGGCGTTTGCGCGAGCGGAGAATCCGGCACCAGGCATCTTGGGCTAGGTCCGCCGCCGCCGGATGGTTGGCCGTCAGGACCAGGCAGCGGCCGAATAACAGCGGCCAGTGGCGTTTCACCAAGGCATCCAGCGCTGCCACATCGGGCGGTTCCCGGCGGATGGCTCCGATGAGCCACTCATCCGGCCACGTCGCCGATTCCCGTAGTTGGATCCATTCATCTTCAAAAGCCAGGGCCGGGACGGAGGCGAGGGCCAGCTTTATGAGTTTCCGCGCCTGGTCAGCTTCACCGCAACGCAAGGCCAGGCGCAAATTCAGCCGCAAACCGCTCATCTCCTCGGCCGGGGCCAGGCTGATAACGGTTGGATTGAATGCTTTGGTTGCGAGACCCAAGGCTGCGAGAAAGCATTGCTCGGCTTTTGACTCGTCACCGGTCGAACGCGCGCCCAGTCCCGCAGACTCAAGTCTTTCGGCCTCTGCCATCAGATTTTTGAGCTGGTCTGTCGATTCCGCCGGCATCGAAGTGGGCAGACCGCCGCCATTCATCTCGGCGGGGAAAAAATGTCTTTCCCCCTCCGCTGCCGAAGCAGGCAGACCGGTCTTGGCTCTACGTTGTTCTAAGGTATCCATAGATGCTTGCCTCACAAACCTGGAGCGTTCTCCCGGTCAAACCGGTCTGGCCATGAAAAGCTCAGGCCGTTTCAACCGTTTTTGAACTGTTTTCATCACGCATGGTGCGAGTTTTTCTCAACACTATACGTAAAAGGGATCAAACATGAAAACGACGCGCCCGTTTTTTTGCCGTGCCAGATTAGCACCGGCTTGCAAATCATTCAACCGCGCATGAAATGGCACCGGCCGCCCGGCTGGTTGCTGTTGAATGTGCCCCGTACAAACCTTGCGCTTACCAATGTTTTAAGGCGGCCAAACGCTTTCCCTCTCCCAGCGGGAGAGGGCCCGGGTGAGGGAGAACGCGTGATTATTTTCATATCAACCTGCTTCTCATGGAAGGCTTCTACAAAGCGCATTGAATGTTAAATGTTCAGCGTTGAATGTTCCTCGCTTTTATCCTCCCTGATTTTAAAACGTATTTTTAAAAAGCATGCCGCCAATTTTCAAGTTGAGAAAAAGCGGCGTATTAGAATATCGACATTGGAACCGATCAAAAAATTTACCCGGCCTGTTCCGGTTTACTTTCACCCTGGCGTTCCGGCGGTAATAAAAATAAAAAACTTCTCTATGAAACCTAAAATTTCTTTCACCGACCTCACCCAGCGTCCGCCCCGGAGTTTCCGGGTTCGGCTCGGCAACCATGTCATTCTGGCCCGGATGCTTGATAAAGGACGGGCGACGCTCGCCAAAAAGAATGGCGAATATAATTACAACTCCGCGACGGATCAGCGTTTGGTTCAATTCCTCGGTTTTGATGCTGATGCCATGTTGCAGGAACTTTCGGCCGGCAAGGGCGACGGCGAAATGCTCGAATGGGTTCAGTCGCATTCCAAGACGCCGCGTTCGCCATGGGAAATCGAAGCCTGGTCCGCTTTCATGGAGAAACGCGGGCCGGACAGTGACGCGGAAACGCTGACGCTTTTTGCCGGCTATCTTGCGCAGCATTCCAAAACCCGGGAAGACGTTAAAACTTGGTTTGAAGCGATTGAACTGGATGACTACGCCAGTTTCGGCGGGAAAGCTTGAGCCGCTCCAGCCAGCAAAAAAAACG
>DASZCA010000201.1:0-18501 GCA_035943555.1 Verrucomicrobiia bacterium | reverse complement strand
AAAACGGAGGGCTGGAGCACGGAATAAAATGGTTGCCGGTCACGGTTCATGCGATGGCGACGCTGCCGACGACTTCGGTTATCTTCACGCCGTAACGGTCTTCGATGACCACGACTTCGCCACGGGCGATGAGTTTGCCGTTCACGTTCAATTCGATCGGCGCATCGGCCGCCTTGTCGAGTTGCACGACGGAGCCGATGTTCAACTGTAATACCTCGCGCATCGGCAGCTTGCAGCCGCCCAGTTCGATGGTGAGGCTGACCGGTACATCAAGTACGAGGTCGAGATTGGAAGAATTTTCGAGGGTAGGATTCATTTGTTTATGGCGCTGGTGAGCTGGACGGCCCATTTGGCATCACTTGTGCCGGGACGTCCTAAAAATTTGGGGATGTTGCCGAGACGTACGACCACTTGCGCGGCGCACGCAGGATCAAGCGTCAACAGGTCGCCGGGCTTGAGCCGGGTGATGTCGCCGGCTGACATCTTTAAGCCTTGCCACTCGGCAGTGACGGGAACCTTCACGGTGTCAAACTCACTGTTCCAGCGCACCTTTACGGCACGGGGCGCGGCCGTATCGGTGCCGGGCAGGGACGGATTGATGAGCCGCATCAGCGGGTCGACGGTGGCGTAGGGAAAAACGATGTGAAACGTTTCCTTCTGCTCCGCAATGGTGCTCTCCACGGAAATGATGAGCATGGCCGTGTCCGGCGGGGACGTCTGGAGAAACTTGCTGTTGTTTTCGTGCCCGAGCAATTGATGATGCAGGTCACGCATCTCAGGCCAGTGGTTGCACCACTCGGAGAGGATGAGCGTCGATGCCTGGTCGGAGAGCGCCACTTCGATGTCGCTCAGTTCGCGGTTATCGGCGGGCAATTCGCCCGGCCCGCCCAGCAGACGATCCACAAGCTGTAATGTCAGGCGCGGCGGGATCACCAGTAATCCGACGCCTTTAAGCGGCTCCGTCTTGAACAGCGTGATATGCGTGGGGTTGGAAAGGCTCTCGGTAAATTTTTGAAAACTGACGATGTGGACCTTGGAAAGGGTCAGCCGGCATTCCAACCGCAGAAACATCGCCAGGCGTGCGGCCAGCGAGCGGATGAACTGGTCGTGCCGTTGGCGGATGCGGCGCAGTTCGCTCGCCGCGAGGAACCCGGACTGCCGGAAATCATGCGCGCGGATGTCGCTGGCGCGGCGTGCTTCCCGCACACCTTTGTGCGTGAACACCATGACGTCGGGGGCGGCTGTCGGGGCGGATTCCATGAGCTTACTGGATGCCGAATTCGGTGATGTAGATTTCGGAGACGGAATTGTCGCCGAGGATGTTATTGAAGCCGTTGATGAGTTCGGTGCGGATCATGTTGCGCGAGCCGGGTTTTTCAAGATCGGCAAGCGTTTTCGTCGAAAGGATGCCCATCGCCATGTCGCGCAGCGGCGCATCATTGTCCGCGAGCTTGGTCTTGAATTCTTCGCCGCCCGTGCTGGCAAGGGACAGGCTGACGAGCAAGTACCGCTGGCCCATCGTGCCCGCGATGTTCACCAGCAGCTTGTTGAACGGAACGTTCATCTTTTTGGCGTCACCCGCTTTTTTGGTCTTGTCGCCGGCGCCCTTTTCCGCCGTTTCCTTGACGCCGAGACTTTTCTGCAATTCCGGCACGATGACGAACTTGGTCATGCCGAACGCCAGCGCGGGCATCAGGACGAGGCTCGCGACGAGCGGCAGCCAGGCTTTCACCCCGCCTGCCGGTGCCGGTGCGGCGGCCGCATCTCCGCCCTCGGGATTATTTTTTTCTTCGGCCATAATGGTTAGCGTTTCAGGTTGACGAGCGTTTGGAGGATGTCGTCGCTGGTCGTGATGACCTTGCCATTCGCTTCATACGCACGTTGCGTGGTGATGAGCGAGGTGAGCTGCTGGGCGAGGTCCACGTTGGACATTTCCAGCGCGCTGGTGGCGAGGCTGCCGAGGCCGCTGCTGCCGGGGGCGACGGGTGCGGCCAGCGGTCCGGCGGTGGCGAGGCTGGAGAAAAGGTTGTTGCCGATTTTCAAAAGCTGTTGCGGATTGGAAAAGTTTTGCAGCAGCACCTGCCCGCGGGTGAATTGCGTGCCATCCGCCAGCAACACCGAGATTTTGCCGTCCGAATTGAACGTGTAGCTCTGCACCGCGGAAGTGTCGCTGCTGGGTGCGCCGGTGTTGTTGATCTGGATGTCGCCCACCGTGGTCAGCGCGGCGTCGGTGTAACCCTGCACCCGCATGCCGGTGTTCGTCACCAGATAACCGTTGGAGTCCACGTTGAATTCACCGTCACGGGTGACATAGGAATTGCCGGTGCTGGGGTCTTTCACCAGGAAAAATCCGTTGCCGTCGACCGCCATGTCCGTCTGTTTGCCGGTGCTGGAGATGGAGCCGGGCGTGAACTGGTTGTTGATGCTGGAAGTCATGATGCCCGTGCCCACCTGCATGGTGCCGGCGGCGTTGGAACCGAGCGTCTGGCTCAGGGTGTCCGCAAAGTTCACCGTAGCGCTCTTGAAGCCAACCGTGTTGACGTTCGCGATGTTGTTGGCGATGACGTTCAGGCTTTGCTGGAACTGTTCCAGGGCGCTAACGCCGGAGTCGAGTGATAGTAACATAATTTTCCTGGATGCTTGGTTTCGGTTTTAGTTTTTCTGGCTGGAGTCGGATGAGGTGCCCGTCGGAGCGGTTACCGGCGTTGGTGCGACGGCGGTGACTTGGCTTAGACTGTAGGCGTTTCCGCCCACCATGATCTGAGGTATGCCGCTGTTGATCGTCACACCCTGCACCACGCCGCTCGTGGCGTGGGTTGAGTCGATCGTGATGCCCACCGTGGTGCCGACAAGGCTGTTGGCCTGCATCATCGCCAACGACGAGGTGGACTGGCTCGCTTGTTGCAACGAGGTGAACTGCGCCATCTGCGCCGCCATGTCCGTGTCGGACTTGGGGTTCATCGGATCCTGATATTGGATCTGCGACACCAGCAATTTCAAAAAGTCATTCTGGTTTAGCGTCTGGCTCGGGTTCGATGCCGAGTCCGTCGTGCTATAAGGGTTCGTGCTCGTCGTGGATACTGATGAAACAGTGCTCATATTTTTATATATTTTTTAGGCCCAGGATTCCCAGCCGCCGGCGATCGCCGGGGCCAGCCGTGCGGTGGCACCGCCGCGGTTCATCGCCACGGTAAATTCAGCGAAGGCCGAGGCCTGCTGTGCCGCTTCCTCACGGGACGGTTGCTGCCGTGAAAAATTTCCGTTGTTGGTATTGTTGTTGCCGGTCGTGAAAGAGTTTGCTTCGCCGCCAAGGGGCGCGAGCTTGATGCCGCGCTGCTCCAACTTCGCCTGCAATTCCGGCCAGTGCTGGTTCATCAACTGGTAATCTCCGCGTTGCAGGACGGCTTCCGCTTCCACGCCGCCATCACGGTGATGCAATTCCAGCGAAATTTCCGTGCCGGCACCGGGTTTGAGAACCATCTGGAGTGAATCCGACTTGGAATCCACCATCCGCAAGGCATGGACGGATACCAGATCATGCGTGCGTTCGACATCCCGCATTCGGGCATCGGCCAAGGAGGGCAGGGCGACGAGGGAGGAAGTATCTGCGCCTTCCGCAATAGCTGGCGTGGCTGGGGCCAAAGGCAGGTTTAAATCCGACGTTTGTTTGTCCGCTGAACGAACGGCCGTGACCGTGGCGTGTGCCGGCAACACAGTCTCCCGCAGCGTGCTATTCGTGCCCCCCGGCAAAACCTGCACGTCTAAACCGGCAACTTTGTTCGTTTTATCGCTGTTTTTCATCGACGAAGCTGTAATTGCAACTCCCGTGCCATCATTTTTCAAGGATTCGGCCGGTTTGGTCGCAAACGATGAAACCACCTGGATTTTATCATCCGTCTGGGCTGGAATGCCTGTCGCCGGGGCCGGGTCTTTGGGGTCCGAATCGACCTTGACTGCTTTTTCAGTTTTGATGGGGTCGGATATCAGACTGGTCTGACTTGCCGGGGACGGTGTCATTTTTGCATCAATAGTTGGAGGTGAAGTTTTTGGATCAACGCCCAAGGCGGCAATGGAAGTGGCAATAGCGGCCGGTGTAATGTCGGTTGAGAGTGTTTGGGTGTCCATCAACGACGCTTTGTCCCCGGAAACAAGAATTTGCGCCCCTGATTTGTCAGCCGGGGTTTTGCCAGTGGACGTTTTGGTGGCAAGTTTTTCGGGCAAGATTTTTCCCTGTATTGGGCTGGAGCCAAAATTTTTCCCCACAGCGGTAATGGCTGTATTGGCGGCCAGTGTGGCCAACACCTTGGTGCCGTCTGTTGCTGCGGCGGGCTGTGTTGCTGAAGCATCTGCCGCCAAAACCATCGTTTCAGCATTTGCATTTCCGTTCCCCAGATGATCTGCCAGAGGTAATGACAAAAAAATCGGCAGCGGCAGACTGGCATCATCCTTTAGGGGCGAAACAGCCGGTGCTTGGTCTGTTGACGTCGTTTCTTTTGATGCCGTCGGCGAGGCATCTGTCTGGCTGGTCGTTGCTTTCGTTTTGATACGGGTACCGGCGTCGCTCAAAATGTTGCCGATGTCGCTGCTCGCCGCGTCTTGGACCGTTTGTATTTTGCCGGCGTGGCTTTTTGCCAGGGCGGTGGCCGTCTTGCCTTTGTGCGGCAGGTTATCCGCATTACCCTTGGCCTTTCGTTCCGGCGACATCGCGCGTTCCATCAAGCGCCCGAACTCGCCGTCCGGTGCCGGCTTGCCCGTATTATCCTTGGGCGAAGATGCTTCTATCGTGTTGGTGGATACGGGCGCGGTGGGGAGAAGGTCAAGGGGTTGCATTGGATGAAAGGCTGTTGGTCGCTGAGATGGGCAGGACTTCCTTCAGCCGTTGCGTGATAATGGCGGCGCGTTTTGCCTGCATGGGGCCAAGCTTGCTCATGGAATCGAGGATCGGACCGGATACATCCGCCTTCATCAGGAACAACAGCTTGGTAGTTTCGTCGTCTGAGATCTCGTTAAGCATCGCCGCCGCGCCTTCAGGCGACATGTCGGCGATGACTTTCACCTGCTTCTTCGCATTCACCGCTTCCTGGTCCTTGAACTGGAGCACGCGCTTGTCGAAATCGTTTTGCAGTTTCGTGACCGTCTGGGTGACCGTGGAAATTTCGCGGTTTTCCGCCGTCAGTCGCATTTCCCAGTCCTTGAGCTGCTCTTCACGTACGGCCAGCGCCGCGCGTTCCTCCTTGATCTGCGAAACCCACTGGTCAAATTCAGGATTGCGAAATTTCCAGGATGGATTGTCATCCGCCGCCAGCGGCGCGTCTGATGCCGGCTTGACGGGGCCGAAATGCGCCATGTTCAAGGTGGCGAACATCGTCAGGAAAAACATCATTCCGCCGGCAAGCACGACGGTCATGGGGGAGGACAGGATTCGGTTCATATCAATTCATTCGGGTATGTTCCAGCGCCGGTGCGGATTGTCGCTGCACGGCCATTTCATCAAGCATCTTTTGCTCGGCCAACTGGCAGGAACGTTGCCAGGCGGTGTGTGATTTATCATGGAAACGGTCGAGGGTCTCGCGGTCGCGCCGCGCTGCGCACATGAAATTAAAAGCTTCCGCCGCCGCCTGGCGGGCTTCTTCCAACGCGGCTTCGCACTCATGCAGGCGTATCTCCAGCACGTTACACCATGTCCGGAGATGGATGATGCGGCTGACGCCCGCGCCGTGCTCCATTTCACCCCCCAATAATTGATAACCTGCCGCCAGCTCATCGCCGGCCAGTTTCAGCACCTGTTCCGCGCTATCGCGCTGCATGAGGGAGCGGGAATAACGTTGTTGCGCCGCGCGTTCGCGCTGCTGGCGCAGGACGCGGATGGATTCAAGAGGGAAACTAAATCCTTTCATTGTTTGATGGCGGTTGCGGGTTGCGGTTTGAGCGCCTGTCCGAGCAGATCCCAGCTTTGCGCCGGCAGGAAACCCGTGGCGACTTCCTGCCTGAGAAATTTATTCAACGGCCCGTTCAACGCGATCGCTTGATCGATGGCCGGACTGCTGCCGGCGGGATACGCTCCGATGTTGATCAGGTCCGCGTTCTTGCGGTAGGTGGCGAGGTGTTCGCGTGCGGCTGCGGTCAATTTGATCTTTTCCGGCGGCAACAGGTCGCGGTTCAAACGGCTGACACTTTCCAGCACGTCGATCGCGGGATAATGATTCTGCGTCGCCAGTTCGCGTGTCAGCACCACGTGTCCATCCAGAATGGAACGCACGGAGTCTGCGATCGGATCATTCATGTCGTCCGCTTCCACCAGCACGGTGAACAAACCGGTGATGGAGCCGTGTTCGCCGGCGCCGGCGCGTTCAAGCAACTGCGGCAGCAATGAGAAAACTGACGGAGTATAACCGCGCGTGGTTGGCGGTTCGCCGACCGCCAGGCCGATTTCACGTTGCGCCATGGCAAAACGGGTGACCGAATCCATCATCAGCAGGACATTTTGGCCCGCATCGCGAAAATGTTCGGCAATGGCCATCGCCAGAAAAGCCGCTTTCACACGGTTAAGCGCGGGTTCGTTGGAGGTGGCGACAATGACGATGGATTTTTTTCGGCCGGCCTCATCCAAATCACGTTCGAGGAATTCCCGCACTTCCCGCCCGCGTTCACCAATCAGCGCGATGATATTCACATCGGCGTCACCTTGGGCGGCCATCATTCCAAGCAGTGTGGATTTGCCGACGCCGCTGCCGGCGAAGATACCCATGCGTTGGCCGCGTCCCAGCGGCGTAAACGTGTCCAAGGCCTTGATGCCGGTACGGAAAATCTGGTTGATGCGCTGACGTTTGAGCGGATGCGGCGGGCGCAGATTCAATCCGACGTGATGTTCACACGCCACCGGACCGAGATCATCGATCGGATTGCCCAATCCATCGATCACGCGACCTTTTAGGGCGCTGCCGACTGCTACGCGCATCGAAGCTCCGGTCGCGATGACTTCGCTGCCCGGATGGATGCCATGCAACTCGCCCAACGGCATCAGCAGCAAATGCTGGTTCCGAAAACCGACGACTTCCGCCAAAGTCTCACCATGCCCGCGACCGGAGATGATGCGGCAGACTTCGCCCATGGCCGCGAGCGGCCCTTCAGATTCAACCACGAGGCCGATAAGCTGCACGACCCGCCCGCACGTCTCTGTGACGCGCGTTTCGCGGACGCGCCGCAGGGCATGTTGCATCCGGCCCGGAGTTGAGATCGTAGGTGTCATGTCGCGAGCGATTGCCGCAATTGTTCAAACTTCGTTTCGCGCCGGGCATCGATCACGCCGAAGCGCGTCTGGATGATGCAGCCGCCACGGGAAATCTCACTGGAATGGGTGAATCGCAGCGGTCCCGCCTCGGGCAGGCCGTTGAGCAAGGGCGATTGATGCTGGCGCAACAGCGCAAGATCTTCCGGATGTAGCTGGATGGTGATTTCCGCCGTGTCCTCGGTCTGGCGAAGCGCTTCGCGCACGACCGCTTCGACCATCGCTTGATCGATTGGCATATCCGCCACAATTTTCTTGGCCGCTTCAAGGGCGATCTCGATCAGGGAGCTTTCCGACTCGCGTACAATCTGCGGCAGCGTGCGTTGGATGGATTCAAGGATGCCGCGTTGCAGTTCGATCGTCTGACTGCGCTGGTGGAGAAGCTGTTCATTCAGGGCGCTTTCGCCTTCGCGCCGGCCGTTTTCATGGGCGGTTGCTTCCCGTTCCTGCAAAAATGTCTGCCAGTCCTGGCCGGGGGCGCCGGTCAGCAGGCAGACGTCCCGCAGGGGACGGTCAAACAGGATGGTATCGGCCCATTTCATTCGCTTTCGGAACCGCGGGATTCATCGAGTTCGATTTCGCCTTCGGATTCCAGTTTGCGGACGGCATCGATGATGCGGAATTGCGCGGCTTCGATGTCGCGCTGTTTCACACCGGTCATATAAGCAATTTCTTCCTGCACCGTTTCGGCGGCGCGACGTGAGATATTGCTCAGCAAAAGTTTCTTGAGGCCCTCGCTGGACTTCTTGAGCGAGAGGGTGAGGTCGCGCATATCGATCTCGCGCATGATGCGCTGGATGGCACTGCCCGGCAGCAACAGCAAATCTTCGAAAGTGAACATCTTCTTACGGATAGACGAGGCGAGTTCCGCATTGCGCGATTCAAGGTTCGTGAGCAATTCGCGGCTGACGGTCTTGTCCATTGCGTTGAGCAAATCAGCGACAGTGGTGATGCCGCCCGTCTGCGTGAGCGCGCGCGTTTGTTTGACGCCCAGCTTGGTGGTCAACACTTCCACGACTTTTTCTGCAACTTCCACGGGTGTGGGGGCCAAAATGGCGAGCCGTTCGATCACCAAGTCACGTTGTTCGGGGCGCAGCAGGTTCAAGACTTGCGCCGCCTTTTCCGGCGTAAGGTGGCTGGCGATGAAGGTGATCACCGGCACCGATTCATCACGAACGAGGTTGAAGACGCTGCGCGCATCCATCTCGGCAATGATCTGCATGGAACCGAGCGGGGCGCGGGTGGTGGAAACGCGTCCCAGGACGTCGCTGGCTTTAAACGTTCCCAGGGCCTTCTCCAGCGTGCTCCGCGTCACCTCCAGTCCGGCGGAGATTGAAGTGCTGGCAGACAGCGCCACGTTGGAAAACTCGACGAGAATCTGTTGTTGCTGCTCGCGTGAGATCAGGCTGAAGCGCGACATTTCGCGTGAGATGCCCTCGATTTCACGCGGTTGGAACTGGCGCAAGATGACGCCGCCGCTGTCCGGCCCCAGCATCACCAGCAAGGCGGCCAGCATCTGTTGCTTCGAGAGGGCGCCGTTTTCCGCGGGCGCTTCAGTATTTTCAACGGCGGTCATTTTCGATTTCGGGTTTATGGCCGCGGTTCATCCAGTCGCGGATGGCCTGCGTCATGTTGTTCGGATTGTCCTTGATGAGGCGGTTCAGCACATCCACGGTCACGACGCCGGGCTGCTGTTCAAAGGCGAATTCACCATAACGCGCCGGCTGGGCGCTGCCTGTGCCGTTGCCATTTTTGGCGAGGCGTCCGACCGGAACTCCCAGCGGGATTTCTTGGACAGGTGTGCGCTTAAACATGCGGAACAGGATGAAGATCGAGATCAGGCCGACGCCGGGATAGGCGAGGTTGCCCGCGAGGTTCATCATGAAGTCGCGCTTTTGTTGCGAATCAAGCTGCTGCGTCATGTCCGTGGCGAATTGATCATTGAAGGCCAGTTCTTCCAGGGCGACCGTATCACCACGTGAGGCATCGGTGCCGAGTGCGCTGGTGACGATGCGGCGCAACTTCTCCATCTCTTCCGGGCTGCGCGGCACCGCTTTGCGATCCGCTCCCGTGCCTTCCATCTGCTCGGCAACCGTGATTGCCGCCGTCAAACGCTTGATGCCGCCGGCGCCCTGCACCATGTCCGTGTGGGTCTTGCCGATTTCGTATTCAACGGTCGAGGTGGTCTTGCGGTTCTTGGTATTGTTGACGGGGCCGGCCCCGGCCACGGAATTGGTGTCGGTGGACGTGTTCGCGCTGATGCCGGTCGCAGTGGTGTTGGCGCTGGTGGCGGCCTCGGTGCTTTCGTCATTCTTGGTCTGGGTGTGGATCACCTGGCCATCCGGGTCAAATTTATCCTGTGAGGTTGTCAGCGAATCATAGTTCACTTCTGCGGAGACGCGTACGATGGCCTGGCCGGGTCCGAGCACCTTCTCCAGCATGTCCTGTGCTTTCTTGGAAAGATACTGCTCCAGATTGCGGCGCATGCCCAGTTGGGAGGAGGAAAGCCCGGTCAAGGAGTCGTTGTCCGTGTTTTCCGAGAGCACATTGCCGAGGTTATCCACCACGGAAACGTGGTTAGGCTTGAGGCCTTCAACGGAATTCGCCACGAGGAAACGGATGGAGTTGATGGACTGTGACTGCATCTGGGTATTGCCGCGCACATGGACAAATACGGAGGCCGTGGGGAATTTGTCTTTGTCCAACAGGAGGCGGTTTTCGGGAAGCACAATCATCACGCGCGCCGACTCCACCTCGTTGATCTGCGAAATGGTCCGGGCCAGTTCGCCTTGCAAAGCGCGGGTATAGTTGGCGCGCTGCACGAAGTCCGAGATGCCGAAGTTCGGCTTGTCGAAGATCTCAAAGCCCACGCCGTCGCCGCTTTGCGGAATGCCTTTGCCCGCCAGTTGCATCCGCATGGTGTAAACTTTGTCCGCCGGCACGGAGATCGAGCCGCCGCTGCCGACCTTGTACGGCACCTTGGCGTCATCGAGCGCGGCTACCACCTTGGAAGATTCCGCGTCAGAGAGGCCGCCGTACAACAGGCCGTAATCTTTGTGCGACGACCAGAAGGTCACCGTGCCCAGTCCTGCAAGCAGCACGAACGTGGCGGCGATGACACTGAGGCGCTGGCTCGCGCCGAGTTGCCCCCAGATGTCCAGGAGTTGTTTGCCAAGCTTGGAAAAGTTATTGTTCATTTAACCTCAAATTTGCATCCGCATGATTTCCTGATACGAGTCCATCAACCGGTTCCGCACCTCGACCATCAACTGGAACGAGACGCTGGCTTCTTCCATCGAAATGACCGCCTGGTGCAGCGGCACGTTCTGTCCGCTTTGCAGGGCGTTCACGCTCTGCGAGGCGTCCATCTGCTTGGCGTTCACCTCGGAAACCATCTTCCCGAGCATCGAGGAAAAATCGCTGCCCGCAGCCGGAGCCGCGGATGGCAACTGTGACGGTAATTCCGCGACATCGTTCCCCGGCAGCGGCGCGATGCGCGGCATCATGCCGGAGCTGTAGGCTGGAATTCCCGAAAGCGGTGACATCGTGGTTCAGTTTAAAAGTTTAGTGCCGGCCGATCGCCAGGGTTTGCATGGCCATCGAACGGGCGTTTTTGACGACGGCGAGGTTGGCTTCGAACGTGCGCGAGGCCGAGATCAGGTCCGCCATTTCCTCATGGATGTTGATGTTCGGCATCGAGACCATGCCCTTGGCATCCGCTTCGGGATTGCCGGGGTCGTAAACTTTCGTCGGTGGACGTGAGTCGCGCGCGATCTTCGCGACGTGCATCGTGGACAAACCCGCCGTATCCCCGTTCATCGCGTTGTTCAACTCGTTCTCGAACACCACCACGCGGCGCTGGTAAGGCTTGCCGTCCACATCATGCGTCGTGTGTGCGTTGGCGATGTTCTGCGAGATGACATCCAGCCGGGTACGCTCCGCATCGAGCGAGGCGGACGTGTTTTGGATTCCCGAAAGGATTTGGATCATAACAGTTCAGGATCAGGCGTGGCCGGTGATGGCGAGGCGCATTTTCGCCAAAGTGCCGCTGACCAGTTGGGTTTCCAACGCATGTGTCATCGCGTTCTGGTTCATCTTCATCAGTTCGTCTTCGAGATGCACCGAGTTGCCGTCCTTGCTGGAAGGAACCGAAGTGGCGTCCACGGCCAAGGTCGGCTTGAGGGAAGCGATCTGTTCGGAATCATTCGAGGTCGTGGCCCGGGCAAGTTCCTTTTCAAAATCCGGTGCCAAGTCCACCCGTTTGTAGCCGGGTGTTTCCAGATTGTTGAGATTGTTGGCGATGGCCTCCGACCGCAACGCCACGGCATCCAGCGTTTTCTTCGCTGACAGGTAGTTCGGTTGGTTGAACAGGGCTTCGATCATAACATTAATCCAAGCCCTGCTAAGCAACGATGATGCCATCAGTGAAAAACCGCGAAAAACCAAGGAAAAGCGCAGATTGCCTCCCGTAAAGGGGGCAAATGTTTCCCGGTCAAACGACCCGGCTAGGCAAGGTTGGCGTCTGTCGGCGACCGGTCAGTTTTCGACTGATTCGGCCTCGTCATCCGCTTTTGGCGAAGTGCCGTTGTATTCGTGAAGTTTGTTCCGCAAGGTGCGGATGCTCAGGTTGAGCATCTTGGCAGCGTGGGTGCGGTTGCCGTTGCAACGGTCCAAGGCCGCCAAAATATGCCGTTTTTCCATCTCTGCCAGCGTCAGCACCTCACCGTTATCCTTGGTGGTCGGTAGAAAATCATTAGACCCGCCCGCCGGACTCTCTGCCGGTCGGTTGTTCGTCAAACCGAGATGTTCCGGCTCCAGCATCCCGTTTTCCTCGCACAAAATCACCGCCCGCTCGACGACGTTCTGCAATTCCCGCACGTTTCCGGGCCAATTATGCTGCCGCAACGCATGCAGCGCGGCCTCGGTAAAACCCTTCACATGGACCCCGTGTTTGCGGACAAACCGCCGCATGAACTCCGTCGCCAGTTCAACGATATCTTCCTTCCGTTCGCGCAAGGCCGGTACATGTACCGGCACCACGTTCAGGCGGAAGTACAAATCCTGCCGAAATTCTTTCTTCGCGACGCTCTGCTCCAGGTCGCGGTTCGTGGTGGCGATCACCCGCACATCCACCTTGATCGTCCGGTTCCCGCCCACGCGTTCCAATTCGCGTTCTTGCAGCACGCGCAGCAATTTCGCCTGCACCGCCGGGGAGATTTCGCTTACTTCATCCAGCAAAATCGTGCCGCCATGCGCCAGTTCGAAACGCCCTTCGCGCTTCGTCATCGCGCCGGTGAACGCCCCTTTTTCATGGCCAAAAAATTCGCTTTCGATCAGGTTTTCCGGCACCGCCGCGCAATTCACCTTGATGAACGCCCCCTCGGCACGCGGGCTTTCCTTGTATAACGCCCGGGCGACCAGTTCCTTGCCCGTGCCGTTTTCCCCATGGATCAATACCGTCGCCTGTGTCCGCGCCACCTTGCGAATGAGCTGGCGCAGTGTTTCCATCGCCGGGCTGCGACCGATGAGTTCCTTCTCATCGCCATCCGATTCCTGGCTCAGAAAGTGGTTAACCTTAAGAAGTTGTGTGAATTCCTGCGCTTTGCGCAAGGTCACCGCGATCTGCTCCGTCGAGAACGGTTTGATCAGGTAATCAAAACAGCCGTTCTTCATGCAATCCACCGCGGATTCCACGGAACCAAAACCCGTCATCACCACGGCCAAGGGCCGTTGCGGACGCGTCTGCAATTCCTTGAGCAATTCGATGCTTTCGCCGTCTGGCAAACGCATGTCCATGAAGATCAGGTCGAAATTGTCCTTGCTCAGGAAATCCCGCGCCGCGGCCAGCGTGGGCGCGGAGGCGACATCCAGCTTCTGCCGCCGGAGAAAATTTTCCAGGTTGGCACGGACGATCGCGTCGTCTTCGAGGACAATTACTTTTTCAATCGACATGGTTCAGGCGGCGGCGTGCCTTTGGTACAGGTTCGCCACAAAATTCGGCTGTTGGGCGGCCACCGGCGGCAGTTGCGTGGCGGGCAATACCCCCCGGCGCAACATCTCCTGCTGGTTTTCGCGGTCGAGCATCAGTATGCGCGGCAGCAGATTTTGTATTTCCTGAAACAAGTTTTTGATCTCCCCACAGCGTTCCCGCTCGGCTTGGGACATTTTTTGCCAGAAATCACGGCTGCCGCGTAGTTTGATTAATACCGATTCCAAACGCGGGAGCAAGCGCTTTCTGTGGTCGGAAAACTCCCCGGACTGCCATGCTTGCGCGCTGCGGAGCCGGCGGTTTTCCAGGGTGAACAGGGCCAGGCATTCGTGGCAGATGTCGAGATGCAGGCGCAGGTCGCGCGCAAATTCCACAAAAAAGTTCGGCTGGCTGGGGGTGTTCATCGTTGCGAGAGGCTGGAATTGGTTTCGGTTTCCGTGCTGGCGGCCGCCGTCCGGGCGTCGGTTTTCACATGGTTGAATTCTTCCGCGCGGTCTTGGAATTGCAGGAAATTCAGCCGCCACTGCGCCATGTCCGCCACGGCCCTCAGGCCCGGCGCGGCGTTGGTGCCCAATGTTGGCGCGGCATTGGTGATGGAGCGGTAGGCCACGATCGCGTTGGACGGTTGCAATAATTTTTCGTAGGTGATGCCCACCTGGTAGTTCACCGGCAGTTGCCATGCCGGCGTCGGATCCAGCTTCGCCAGCGTCAGGTAGACCGTCAAAGCCTTCACATAATCGCCTTCTTGGTAGAGCTGGTTGCCGATCTCATTGCCCACGCGCTGCTGCCAGTAAGTCCAAACTTCCGGCTGATCCTTCGTCTTTTCCCGCTCTTCCTTCAAAAAAATCATCACCTGTTCCAGCGCCTCGCTGTTGCGGTTCTGGCCTTTTAACGCCTGGGCCAGATGATAACGCATCTCCGGTTCTTCCGGCGCATCCGCATGGCGTAGCAAAAAGTCCTGCGCTTGCGAAGCCGCCTCTTCATGACGGTTCAAGGCTTCCAGTGAGCGCACCAGCCGGAATTGGATCTGCGCCATGTCCAGGTCCGGCGCCTCCTGTTTCATCAAACGCCCGTAATATTCCGCCGCTTCCGCATACTTTCCGATGAGATAATGCGTCTCGGCGATCTCCACCTGCGCCTGCAACACCAGCCGTTTGTAATACGGCATCTGTTCGTTTTTCATCGAGAGCGCCGTCGTCATCACCCCGTAAAATTTCGCCAGCGCCATCTGGTTCATGCCCATCGCGCGGAAGATCTGGCCTTGGTGCAGGCAGATTTCCGGGAGACGGATGTCATTCGCCCACCGTTGTGAATATTGGGTGAAAATGGTCTGGGCGCGTGGCAGGTCGTTCTCTGCCTGCACCGCCACGCCGAGCTCGAACAGGGCGGTTTTCTGCAAGTCATCCGGGCTGTCCTCGGCCAGCACCAGCAGGAAATTTTTCTCCGCCTGCTTGTAATCGCGCGTATTCGCCGCGAACCGGGCCGTGGAGAGCGCAAACTTCAGCCGTTCCAACCGTTGATTGATCGCCGCATTCGTGACCGCAGCGGGCTGTTCCGGCAGGAGGGCAGGGCCGTTGGATTCCTGCGCCCGGACTGCGGCCGTCAGGCCAAAAAACAGCACCGCCACCAAGGCTGCTGCCTGGCGGATGGCGTTGCGTCGCTGCTGTGATCCGGTCATTTGATGATATATTGCGAGTGGCTCGATTTATCCGGTTCCGCAAACGGCGGAATGAACCCCACGCGGAAAGGCGCGGTGACCGCCGCCCCGTTGGTATCGATGACCAGCGGTTGAAAGTATGTTGCGAGCATCTGCGGCGTCATGTTCACCGTATTCTGTGGAGCCATGGCGAACGGGGAGACGCCGTCCAGCGGGCTGCCCGGGCCCATGTTCAGGCTGGGCAGGGGACCGCCCAGATTCGGACCCGAACCGCCCGCCCAACCGACCACTGTTTCGGTCGTATTGGTGTTGAACGGCTGGATGTCCGGGCAATTCGTATCGCCCTTGGCCAGGTTGGTGGAAATTTCAGTTTTCATCGCCGGCACGGTTTTCGTGCTCTTCACTGCTAGCACGCGCAATGCCGGAGGCCCGGTCAGCGGCAGATACGGGATGCCTGCCCGTGCCACGGAAGCCATCCCGATGGCGAGAATCATGGCCTTTATCAGGCCTTTTTCTGCGGCTGCAAGCGTGTTCATTATGATGCGGCACGGGTTCGCGCCACTGTGTCATCGGAACATTTCCTTCCTGCTTTAGGAAAATTTTTCCTACCTGCAGATTTAATTCATTCAAGTTCAAGCCCGGGGATTTTCTGCCGATACCATCATAGATTTGAATAACAATTTTTCCGTGCAACCAGTGGCGACGCAAAATTCCATTGTCCGGCTCAGTTCGAAGGAGATAAACACGCAGCTTATGCGCTGTCCCTCCCTGCCGTCGCTCGGCAGCATCAATAAAGCGTTGCAAGGCCTCCTCGTCACGGAATCGCGCTACACCACCCAGATCGCCGAGATCATCCGGCGCGACCCCAGCCTCACCTCGCGCCTCCTGCGCCTGGTCAACTCCGTCTATTACGGCCTGAACACCCCCGTCAACAGCATCGAGGAAGCCGTGTTCTATCTCGGCGTCCGGCAGATCCGCCAGCTTGCGATGGTCACGCCCGTCATCGAAGATTTCCAGCGCCTCACCCAGCAATGCAATTTCCCCTGGCGCGAATTTTGGCAGCACTGCATCGGTACCGCCATCATGACGCGTGAAGTCACCACCAACGTGCCCGGCCCGAGCGATGACACCGATTACGTCGCCGGCCTCGTCCACGACATCGGCAAGATCGTCATGGCCTGGAGCTTTCCTGATCATTTTGCGGAGATCCATCGCCGTGCCCAGGCCGGCACGCAGCCCATTTCTCAGATCGAGGACGATGTCCTTGGCATCGATCATTCCGAACTCGGCGCGCTCTATCTGGAACGTCATCGCCTGCCGGAGATCATGATTTTTTCCGCGCGCTACCATCATTGCCCCGAGAAAGCGCCGCAATACCAGCACGTCGTCACCGCCGTGCAGGTTGCCGATCTCCTCCTGCGTAGCGAAGGCATCGGCATCAGCGGCGACTACGTCCCCGTCACGCGCGAACAATGTTTCTCCGCGCCCGTCTGGAACTTGCTCCTCGCCAACACGCCCCCCGCCGAACACGCGTTGACCAAGGCCGCCATCTCCCGCACCCTCGAACAGATCCCCGTCATGCTCGAAGGCATGGTGTGAAAAGGTAGGGGCGGCGCGCTGCGCCGTCCTCGTCGCCGAGCACAGCGTCAGGCGACGGAATCGTTCAAGCTCAAAGTTGACATCACCAGCTTCTAGCGCGCTTTTTTTCATTGGGATTTCATGGGATAACCCTGTTGAAGACTGGTAATTGTCCTCCTCCTCGTCCTCGAATTACACGCAGTTGTCGAAACAATCTTCGACGCATTTCTCCAAGTTTCGCAAACCCACGGCAGCCTTCGGCAGTTTGACGTACAGACTGCTCTGTCGAAACCATTCTAGAACCCGCCAACCCAATGGGCGGCGGCTGTGTTTGGGAAACAGGGACCAGCCGCAGCGCGTGGCCTGCCATTATCGCACCCGCATTTTTCCAACCTGGGTTCATACAATTCTGTTTCGGGCGTAAGCCTTCTCCAAAGCGCGTACAAACTTTCCACCATCGCCCAACTGCTGTTCCCTCTCCCTGAGGGAGAGGGTTAGGGTGAGGGGGAAGGCGGCTCGCAACCACCCGTCAGCATCAACCGCGCTACGCATCTTGCACTTTGTTTTCACGCATGAACCCCTTCCTTTACCAACTCCACCCCGTTCTCCTCCAACCGCTGATTGACCACCCCGATATGTTCGCGATCCCGCGTTTCCACCGTGCACAACACATGCACCCGCGATAGATCCGGCCCCGCGAATGTCCGGTTATGCACGATCTCCGTCACGTTCGCCCCCGCATCCGCCAACACGCCGGCCAGATGCGCCAGACTCCCCGGCCGGTCATTCAGCAACACATCAAAACGATAGATCCGCCCATCCGCCGCCAACCCGCGTTCCACCACGCGACTATGCGCCAAAGGATCGATATTCCCGCCCGTCAACAACAGCACCACCGTCTTGCCCTTCAACTCCGGCAAATGTCCGTTCAACAACGCCGCCAATCCCGCCGCCCCCGCGCCCTCGATGATGCACTTCTCTAGTTCGGCCAAACGCAAGATCGCCAGCGCCAATTCCTCCTCCGAGACCTGCACCAGCTTCTGGACCAACGGCTGCGCGATCGCCAGCGCATTGCGCCCCGCTTCCGCCACCGCCAACCCGTCCGCCAGCGTGAACTTCGTCGGCACCCGCACCGGCGCGCCCGCCGCCAGACCGGCCGCGAAGCACGCCGCATTCGCCGGCTCCACGCCGATGATTTGCAACTCGGGCTTGAGTGCCCGCAGCACCGTCGCTACGCCCGCCAGCAATCCGCCACCGCCCACCGGCACCAGCACCGCGTCCGCATCCGGCACCTGTTCGAGTATCTCAAACGCCAGCGTGCCTTGCCCCGCGATTACCTGCGGATCATCAAACGGGTGGATGTACGTCAGCCGCCGTTCCTCCGCCAGCCGGTTCGCTTCGCGCCGCGCCTCGTCAAACGTGTCGCCATGCAAAACCACTGTCGCGCCAAATTGCCGGCATCGCGCCACCTTCACCAACGGCGCAAATCGCGGCATCACCACCGTCACCGGGACGCCCAGTGCGCGCCCATGCCACGCCAGTCCCAACGCATGGTTCCCCGCCGAAGCCGCGATCACCCCCGCGCACGATTGTTCCGGCGTCAGTTGCGCCACCGCATTCCGCGCCCCGCGCTCCTTGAAACTCCCCGTCCGCTGGAGAAACTCCTGTTTGCAAAAAATGCGCGCCCCGGTCAGTTCGCTCAACGCCGCTGACTCCGTGCATTGCGTCAGCCGGATCGCGCCATTCAGCCGCGCCCGCGCCGCCACGACTGCCGCCAACGTCACGGTTGCCGTTTCGGTCGAAGTTCCAGTTTGCTTGGATTCATTTTTCATAAGGATATGTTTGGGGTCACTACTGTCCGGTTAAGTTTTTACTGACCGCGATGCAGCTTCGGTAAAACCTGCGGATTTTCGCTGTCTGGTCTTTTTTTGATTTCAATTTCGCGGCCGTTTTCTGAGGGTGTACCCCCGCATTCCTGCGGTTTTTCAC
>DASZCA010000200.1:0-47048 GCA_035943555.1 Verrucomicrobiia bacterium | reverse complement strand
TCCGGCGCATCAACGAAGAACCGCCGTTCCTCGCCCACCTGCGTCGCGAGCCAACGTTGCAATGGAGGCAGAAAATCTGGAGCGTCAGCCCAATCATCTTTCAGATCCGCATACAACGCGCGCCACAACGTCCGTGCATGTGTCGGCGAAAGCCCGGCTGCGGCAAATTCCCGCTCCAACTCCGCCAACGGCAGATCAAGGAGCGAGCGGGGTGCCGCCGCCTTCACAGTTGATGAATGTGCTGTCACGGTTTATTTTATGTTGAAGCTGGAAAAAGCCGGCTGTCAATGAACCAGTTGCATACGATCCTAAACGCCAGTGCGGATGCTCTCAAGCAAGGCATCATCGCGCTATCAATCGGTCTGATTGTTTTTACGATCATGGAAAGGATGTTTGTCGCCCGGATCCCAAAAAAGTCTTGGCGCGCCACGTTCCTCGACCTCCAATACGCGTTTCTTTCGATGCTGTATCCGCCATTCATTTATTTCATCCTGTCCGCGCTGTTCGCCTATCTGTCCCTGCGGTTCTACGGCACCTTCCACAATCCGGAACTGGCCTGGCCCGTCTTCGCCGGGGAATTGATGGCCGCGCTTTTTGTCCGCGACTGCCTGATTTATCTGCGTCACCGCATCTTTCATACGCGCTTTGTGTGGGCGTTCCATTCCATCCATCACAGTTCCGAGGAGGTGAGCTGGATTTCCGCCGCGCGTTTTCACCCGGCGGAAAATTTGATCGAGGCCACCGGTGAAATTTTGCTGTTCATCGGGTGCCAGGTGATCGGTGTCGATCCGATGGTGCTTTCGACCATGGCGTTGATCGTCGGTTTTTATAATTTTTTCATCCACTCCAATTTGCCGTGGACCTTTGGTCCGTTGCGCTATGTCTTCGTCAGTCCGGTGCTGCATCGCTGGCATCACTCCGACGCGCCCGAGGCGATGGATAAAAACTTTGCGGCCATGTTTTCCTGCATCGATGTCGTGCTGGGAACCTTTTACATGCCAAAGAACACCATGCCGGAAACAACCGGCCTTTCAGCCGGGGAAAAAGCCGGCCACCCGCGCACTTTTACCGGCCAGTTGCTGCATCCGTTCAAGAAGCGGTGAAGCGGATGTCTTCGCCGGGGGAACGGCGCACCAGTTTTTCCATGCAATAAAAACGGGAGACGAAGGCGCCCCTTCGCCTCCCGTGCAAATTGATGTCAAAGATCAGTGCTTCACTTCCACCGGCTTGCCCATCGGCTGGCCGATTTCTTTGAGCAACTTCACAAACCATTTGGATTTGATATCAAAAGGTTTTCCGCCCTTGATCCGATCAAATTCGATCGCGCGCAACTTGTTGCCGCGGTCTTCATCCTCGCCCACCACGCCGCCCTTGCCCGCGAAGGCGCACTGCACCGCCTTGATGGCACAACGCTTGATCAGCTTGCGGTCGGCGGCATTCGCGGCCGCCGCACGGCTGAAGTAACCGCTCTTTTGTACGAGCGTCTTCTCCGCGCCGAGCAATTCCGCGAATTGCTTGGAGAACCACGCGCCGACGTTCACCTTGTCCAGGCGCACATGGCCGAACGCATCGCGCGGCACTTCTTCACCCCGGCTTTCGATTTCTTTCACGATGTCGGACACGCACGCGCCCTCAGAGATGAACAGGTTCACGCAATCGTGCTGGTCCATGATCTTGCGCAAACGTGTGGCCTCCGCCTTGATATTGAGCGCCATCTCGGGGATGAAAATCCCGTGAACATCCCGGCGTTCCGGGCTGAGGCCGAGATCCGGCAAAAAGTTCATCGTGCCCATCAGCTTCCGATATTCCTCCGCCGTCGCCGCCGTCAGCCAGCCGCAGTTGCGCCCCATCACTTCATGGATGATCAACATGCGCGGATTGGCGTTATGCTCGGAAACAACGTTTGCGAAATAATGCGCGCCCTCTTCCGCCGCCGTCCATGCCCCGAGGCTCTGATGGATCGGGATCACGTCGTTATCGATCGTCTTCGGCATGCCGACCACCGTGAGATCGTAATTATTCGTTTTGAGAAATTTCGCGAGATCAGCCGCCGCCGTGTTCGTGTCGTCGCCGCCGATCGTGTGCAACACGTCCACACCGTCCTTGATCAACTGGTCCGCCGCGACCTTCTGCGGATCCTGGCCCTCCTTGACGAGCCCGCGCTTCACGCAATCCTTCACGTTCGTGAGCTTCACGCGGCTGTTGCCGATCGGGCTGCCGCCGTGCTCGACCAGCGCCTTCCAGTTCTTGCGCACTTCGCGGGTCACCGCGAGGCTCTTGCCCTGCAACAAGCCCATGTAACCGTTCACATAGCAGATGATCTCCACCTTCGGCGCCTTGCGCGTGTAGGTTTTGATCAGATAGCCGATGGACGCGCTCAGGCACGGAGCCAGGCCGCCCGCCGTGAGGATGCCAACTTTCTTAACTTTTTTGCTCATAATGGATTCTTGGATGCGGGCGTTAAAATCATTTTAACAGCCCAAAATTTGAGCAATTATCATGTCTCAAATCCGCCCCGCTCTCAATCCAAAACGCCGCTTCCGACATAGGAGCAGGCTTTCCAGCCCCGCTGTGAAGGAAATAATAGTTGCCGATTAAAATGGCTGCGCTCCCCGTTGTCTTGCGCCTGCACAAGCCTGACGTGTGTTCCTTCGCCCCCTTGGGGGAGAAGGCTAGGATGAGGGGGTCGGACTCCCCGCAAAGTTTTTTCTCCCATAAATTTTGAAAAACAGAATTTGATTTCCGGATTGGATTTACACGTGCCGGCCGCCTCCCCGCGCGATCGCTGAATATGAATCGGATAATTTCTTCCCGCCGCCCGGCACACCGGCTGAAATTCTTGTGCTGCGCTTGCCTCCTGTCCCAGTCCGGAAATATTTTTTAAATTACCCAAGTCGGATTGACCCGGATTTACCCGGATAACCGGCTCTTCCTCTTCGTCATGCTCTTCCTCGCTGCCCCTCGTTTCAACATTCGCAGCGGGTGCCACCGGACAATTTTCAAACTTAATTTCCTCCATTTTTTCATTTTGAACTTGGGCACCCGCCGCTGTGCGCGCTTCCAATTCGTCATCCTTGGGCCTTGAATGATGAACGTTCGGCGTTGAATGTTCTTCCTTCGAAGCTGCGGCCATCGCTCTTCCACCCGACAACTGCATAAATAACTGCGCCCGCACCTTTTCCTCCCGAAACGCCACCTTCTCCTCTTCCAAATCCAACCGCCGATTCTGCTGCTGTCCGCGCTGCAACGCCTGCACGTCCCGGCAACATTCCCGCAATTGCTCCCAAGGCATCCCTTGATTGCTTTCTTGCCCTTGTTTCATCATCACCACATACCGCGCCACCACCCATGTGACCATGTTCTTCAACACCGTCCCCGGATCCATTTCCGCGTCTTCCTTCCCGCTGGCGCTCAGCCGGTCCATCAATTTCTCCCTTTCCCGTTCCTGCAGCCACTGTTGATGCCCGCCCTTGCGCCACTCGGATAAGTTCTGTTCGCGAATCGGTTTCCCGCCAAACTCCTCTGCTAATATCACCCGCACCTCCGGCAGTTGATTCAGCCAGGCCACCAACGCGCGGCCCCGCTCGCCCTTGTGCAGTCGCACATTCACATCCTCCCGGATTGCCTCCGGCAGCCGTCCAATTTTCCCGTTATGTGTCAGATTCATAATTTTTTATCGTTTATAGCCAGATTCAGTCGGATTCAGTCGGATAAACTGACGTCACATGCCCAATCGTTCTCGAACCACCCACCAAGATGGAGTTTGTCGCGCCGTAGCCGTGACGCAGGCGGATGCGACACAGTGGCCCGTCCGGCACGAACCCCGCGCAGCGGGCACTTTGTGGCATGGCCACCCCATCACCCCCGCATTTATGTCGTTCAAAAACGTCATGCGCAACCTTCTCAACCTTCCACGATTCCGTCATTCCGAATACATTCCGATTTATTCCGACCGCACTCTCTCATCCTCTTCGTCTTCCTCATCCTCAATTTTCCTCGCTTTCATCCCGAGACTCTACCCCCACCGGTTGGACAAAGGCTGTCCAACCAAAATATCCATTGCACAGAATTAAGCGTCCATAATCGCGCCAGCGTCTTGGACTGCGGTAGCCCTCTACCGCTTTCCTGATGATGTAACCAATCAAGCCGTGTACAAATGGGAAACCAAGGACCCTTTTCGTTTGGAGTTCCGCCTTCAGGCGGCTCGGCGCCCTGCTATTCCAACCTTGCCCCTCCCTGCAAAACCGCTAAGTTCCCCAAGTAATCCGTCCCAACCACCGTGAAAACCCTCTGGTCATGGCTCGTGATTCTGTTCGCGGCCCTCACCGCGTCCGCCGCCACCCCGTTCATCCTCATCACCAATCTCCCCGCCTACGGCGTCAATGCTTCCCTCTCCGGCATCACTCTCAACGCCAGCCCCGTCTCCAACGCCATCGCCGTTTTCATCTACGTGCCCGGCTACGGCTGGGTCACCAAACCCACGTGCGATCAACCGCTCACCGTCATCCAACCGAACGGCTCCTGGACCGCCAACGTCACCACAGGCGGCGCCGGTGACCTCACCGCCACCCGCTTTGCCGCCCTGCTCGTGAACACCAACTTCACCCTGTCGTGCGTGCTCGGAACCGCCACCCTGCCGACCAATGCCTACGCCCAAGCCATCGCCAAAACCGTCATCACCCGCCCTTCCCCCGGCGTGCGGTTCCTAAGCTTCTCCGGCTATGACTGGTATGTGAAAAATTACACGTCACCCGTCGGGCCGGGACCCAATTATTTCTCCGATGCCACCAACAATGTTTGGACGGACACCAACGGCTGGCTGCACCTCCGCATCACCCACCGCACCAACCTCTGGCAATGCGCCGAAATCATCTCCGCCCGCACCTTCGGCAACGGCAGTTACCGTTTCGAACTGAACTCGGTGGTAAATAATTTGGACCCCAACGTCACGCTCGGCCTCTTCACTTACAGCGATGATCCCGCCTTCACCGATCGCGAAATCGATGTCGAATGTGGCCGCTGGCAAACCCCGTCGGATACCAACAACGCCCAGTTCGTCGTCCAACCTTACTATCTAGCCAACCAGCTAGTGCGCTACCGCGTTCCGCCCGCGCTCGCCGATTCCACGCATCTCTTCGTCTGGGAAACCAACCGGATCAGTTGGCAGTCCCAGACCAATTCCTATTCCGCCGCCGCGACCAACCTCATCGCCTCCTACAGTTTCACCAACGCCGCCAACGTCCCCCAAACCGGCGATGAAGCCGTGCACCTGAACCTCTGGCTCATCAACGGCACCGCCCCCACCGATAACAACGAAGTCGAAGTCATCCTCCAAAATTTCAATTTCGTCCCCCTCGGCACCCCAACCGCCACGTTGCTGACCAATCTCCAAATGTCCGCCACCGGCCCCTTCAAATGCAACGTCATCGTGCAACCCGACTACCGCTACGAAGTGCAAACGTCCTCCAACCTCGTCACGTGGTCCCACCTCGTGACCCAACTGGCCACCAACACCTTCCTCAAAATTTCTGATACCAATCTTCCGCCCCAAAAACGCTTCTACCGCGTTGTTTCACAGCCATGACTTTTTGGACGGTGCAATTTTCTGACGCCGTTTTATTACTGCAAGCACCGTAGCCGCGACATCTCTGTAGAAACCGACAAATCAAATTTCCCAAGCTCCGCTAGGAGCGACATTCCCCTGCGCCCCCTTCCGACAACCACAACGTGGTTGCAGCCTCCAGCCCAGGGTTGGCCGATAAAATCGGCCCACCCTGGGTAAACTCACAAAATGAAAACAACTCTGAAAGAGTTGCAGCCATCGGCCACCCCAATGATGCGCCAAAAATTGACAACATGGACTAACCGGACTAACCTGCGGGAAATGAAAACGGTGAATGTACACGACGCCAAGACCAATTTTTCCAGCCTCTTGGCCACGGTAGAAGGTTCCAACGAATCATTTGTCATCTGCCGCAACGGTCAACCGGTCGCCGACCTTGTGCCCCACCGCCGGGCCAGCCGGATCAAGCCGCATCCAGTGTTGAGCAAGATCAAGATCAATTATGATCCCACCGAGCCGCTTTCCGAAAACGAATGGCCAAAGGCGTCGCGATGATCCTGGATACCTGCGCGTTGCTGTGGCTTGCCAGTGGCGACAAGAAGTTGAGCCGTTCCACACTCAAGGAAATTAACACTGCTCCGGCGATTTACGTTTCCGCCATCAGCGGATTTGAAATCAGCCTTAAAATCGCCGCCGGCAAGTTGCAACTTTCCCACCCGGTCGAAACATGGTTTGAACAGATCGTTGAGCATCACGGACTGACCATTATTCCACTCGGTCTGGATGTCTGCGTTGCCGCGGCAAAATTGCCGCCTATCCATAATGACCCTTTCGATCGCTTTATCATCGCCGCCGCCAAACTGAACGATTGGCCGGTGGTCACCGCCGACGAGCATTTTGAAGAATATGGCGTGCAAGTATTGGGTTGAACCGCAACTGGGTTAAGCCATCCAGTCGAGCACCGTAGGCGCGACATCTATGTGAAAACCAAAGTTTCGAACTGACCCGCTTGGCACGCGAAACCTCCGCCGCCCTTCTCTTAAAATTTCCCATCTTGTCGCACTCAACGGAGAACCCCAATCCCCAAGCGCCGTAGGCGCGACATATGCCGCCCCTAACGGAACTCGCGGATACAACGTACTTCAACCGATCTCGAACCAACCACAACGTGGTTGCAGCCTCCAGCCCAGGGTTGGCCGATAAAATCGGCCTACCCTGGGTAGACTCACAAAATGAAAACAACTCTGAAAGAGTTGCAGCAACCCTGCAGCGTATTTTGGTGCAATTCTTTCAGCGTTGAGAAATTTGTAAACCGGATTTCTAAAGGCAAGTCAACTCGGTACGCAGATCAACCCAAAATGATAAAATTTCTTTCGAATTCTTCAACAAGTCTCGCTCGTACAAAGCGACTGCTAGGAAATTGTCGTAAAAGTGTCGTGGTAAATCTAACTTCACGAAAGTAGCATTTCAGTATGAATTTGGAACAAAAGAAAGCACTCGGATACCTGATTCGAAGATATCGCGAACGCAAGAATTGGACTCAAGAATATCTCGAGTCAAGATCGGGTGTTAACTTGAGAACTATACAGCGCGCGGAGCGTGGCGATGGCATCAACTCTCATAATCTCGCTGGAATAGCGGAGTCGTTCAACATGGATGCAGGGGAGTTAATAATAGCGGCGGAGAAGGCTGGTTCACCACCACCGGAGATGCGTATTTCATTGAAAGAAATAAGATCAGCACAGAGTTTGATTACCATTTTGAAGCGCCGCACAAAATATGGTGGTTCATTAGAACTCAGCC
Source organism: Verrucomicrobiia bacterium (assembly GCA_035943555.1). Classification (GTDB taxonomy): domain Bacteria; phylum Verrucomicrobiota; class Verrucomicrobiia; order Limisphaerales; family UBA11358; genus UBA11358. The sequence continues at coordinate 39,682 of DASZCA010000200.1, read as the reverse complement.
CTCCTGACGAACATCCATACAATGAAATGATTGGTATGGATATTGTCGAGTTGGACAGCGATTTAGAATCTCCCAAGGAGTCTGAGCAAGGCAGAATTTCACGACTACGCTGTGCTCAATTCATTCTCAGCATGTGCCGCCAAATGGGATTTTGCCTTTTTGCCGGCTATTACATCGAAAAATTGCAAACAAAAGGGCACGTGCGACGCAAGAAGACAACCCTGATAATAGCCGCTCCGCAGGCCGATCCCCGAATCGTAAAAACCCGTAGTGCAAAGGAACTAGATGTAATCCGCGATTCACGCCACCTTTTGCTCGGAGGCATGATAAGCGGCCATACTACGACCTATAGCTGGCTCGAACACGAATTGATTTCCGACGGCGAGGAAACAGTTAAAGATGCGTTCAGAAGAATTATGGCCGAAGTTATGCGTGAGGTTAACCAAACCGAAGTTGAAGCCAGAAATAAGAAAACTGTTCGAAACGGCGCCCCAGACTAGAACCGGGCTTTCTGTCAGGGAGTTGCTAGGGCGTGTATTCAAAATTAGTTCTTGAGCCAATCCAAGATGGCGGCCAGTTGGACAAAGGCCAGAAAATACAGGTCTTTTTTCTCATACCGCGTCCCGACTCTGCGGTAGCGCTTCAAGCGCTGGAATAAGTTCTCTACCTTGTGCCGCTTTCGGTAATGACCGCGATGCCAACGGGCTGGCTTGAGCCGATTGCATCGCGGTGGAATGCACGGGCGACTGCCAAAACGCCGCAACTCGGCGCGAAATCCGTCGCTGTCGTAACCTTTGTCGGCCACGGTGATCGTGCCTCGCAACTGGGGCCGCGACGACACTTGGGCGACGGTGACATCGGCCTGCGGCCCCGGAGCCAAGCTCAAACTGACAACGTGGCCGCGGCCGTCCACCCAAGCACTCAGTTTGGTGTTCAGCCCGCCCTTGGTGCGTCCGATGGCTTGATTTTGCTGGCCACCAGAAGGATTGCTCGCATCCTGATGCACCTTGATATGGCTGGCATCCAAAAACCTCAATTTACCTTGAGCGCCGCGTGCGAGCACTCGCAACAATTTGGCCCACAGCCCAGCAACAGACCAACGCCGCCACCGGGTATAAACGGAGCTCCACGGCCCATAAATGGCGGGCAGGTCGCGCCAGGGACACCCCACTCGTAAGATATAAACCATCGCCTCGAACATCAGACGGTCGTCTTTGGGCGGTCTGCCGTGACGCTTCCAAAGCGTGAACGATAACGCAATTCTTGAGTGCTAAGTTAATTTTTTTATCCGCTTCCAAAGCGGATCCGATACGTGAAACCGTGAAGGTATTTTCATTTGTAAGAACCGTTCTCATGGACGCTTCTAGCTTCAGATTGGTTTCAAATCATCCGTTTTTGAGGTTTGAATACACCCCCTAGCGGTTTTGTTGGACTTGCTGTTTCGGGTTTCGCCCAATCCCATGGTTCAGGAGCATTATTCAAAGCTCGAAGGTATACCAATCCGCCGCCGAGGCTTTCGTGTGCTTCTCCAATTACAATTCTATCTTTAACGTCATGTTCGAGAATAACGCTGCTCTTGTCTTTCACCCGATAGTGTTCAACCACTTCGATTTCACGCAACGCGCAATCATGGTAAAAATAATTGGCAAGAATTCCATTTCTGAAATCCTTTCGGAGAGAACGAAGAAGGCTAAGCATTAAATAGTGAACGTCATCAGCATCGCAATTTTGAATGGTTGGCTGATTAACCCTATGAGTCACAATCATGGGATCAGGATAAATCGTGCAAGCTAGCGCAGAAGGAGAAAGTTTTACGAGCAAACGCAATTTTTTTGCGAAGTCGATGTCTAACGGCAGATTGCCCTGAACCAGGCTGATCTGTTTAAGAAACTGTTCGTTTAGCAATTCGTCAAACAACTTATTGCCAACAAGCCTGACCCAATCGTCTTTCTTAATGCCGTCATTGAGTAAAAACCGGAGGGTTTCAAAAAAGTTTTCAGTCTGACTTGTGGGGCTAAATGAAAGTATTACGAAGCCGTCAGTTGACGCCAAGGTCCAACCGTTAACATTACATTGCGTTAGCCCTGTTTTTAGTTCTGAAGCAGTGAAGCCACTTTGATCGATTTCTATAAAGGCGACTGGCAACTTGCCGCCTGCGCTCACAAGGCTAGTAAGCAAAAACTTTTTGGAATTCCGGTTGCGTTCCACTGCCAACTTCTCAGCAGGCAAATCGAGAAGTTTTTGAGCATCTAACCGTTTGAGTAGAGGAGCGCATAGTTCGCCGAGTGCTGCTGCTGATACGGGTTCGCCAGCTTTATCTAATACGGCAGCATCGTTGTCTAAAAAGATAAAAACCCAATAAAACTGGTCGTCGTAGTATGCAATTTCCATCGAAGAATATTGCCGATCAGTAAACTGTTTAAGCTTGCCGATTATTTCAGCTGCCTTTGGAAGACTGTATAGTTTAGATAGTTCTTCGGTCAGTGATTCGCCTTCGAGCAAGGTTATATGCTGTTTTCTTTGTCTAAGGGAATCAAAATTTCCGCGCACTGGACCGTTTGCACCGGACAACGCCACAAACAATCCGTCAACATCATTGCCGAGCTTGGCTTCTTCAACAAAAACTTTCCCCAGAAATTTTAACCAGTCTGGCAAGGATATTGGTTTCGCATATGCTTTGCATTCAGCTATAAGCCGACGGTTCGCAGGGCTGCCCGGAACAGGGCTTGGGAATTCCGCTTGGACGTCAATCTCATTGCCGCCTTCGCCGATAGTATCGGTAATTATATTTTTAAAACCACGGCTCTCCAACAAACACTTCGTTAGTTTTTCAAGCTGTGCCCCAACGTCATCAGTGTGTTTTCCCAGGATGAGCATTGTTTTGATTTTTAATCAATTCCCCATCCCCGCCAACTCCTCCTCAAAATCCACAATCTCCTTGATCTGCACCAGAAACCACCGGTCAATCTTCGTCAGGTTAAAAATCTCATCCACGCTAAATCCCGCCCGCATCGCGTGGCGGATGAAAAAGATGCGCTCCGCGTTCGGCACGCTCAGTTTGCGGCTGATAAGGTCACGCGGCAAAATATCCCGGTCGCCATACAGTTCGGTGCCGATACGCCACGGCTTGCCGTCGCCGCCGAGACCGCTGCGGCCGATCTCCAGCGAGCGCAAACATTTTTGCAGGCTTTCCTTGAACGTCCGGCCGATGGCCATGGCTTCGCCGACGCTCTTCATCTGCGTCGTCAGCGTGGGATCCGCCTGCGGAAATTTCTCGAAAGCAAAGCGCGGGATCTTCGTCACCACGTAATCGATGCTCGGCTCAAAGCTCGCCGGCGTTTCACGCGTAATGTCGTTCTTGAGCTCGTCCAGCAAATACCCGACCGCCAGCTTGGCCGCGATCTTCGCGATCGGAAAACCGGTCGCCTTGGAGGCCAGCGCGGAACTGCGGCTCACGCGCGGGTTCATCTCGATGATGACCATGCGGCCCGTGTCCGGGTCGCAACCGAACTGGATGTTCGAGCCGCCCGTTTCCACGCCCACGGCGCGGATCACGGCGAAGCTCTGGTCGCGCATGATCTGATATTCCTTGTCCGTTAACGTCTGGATCGGTGCCACCGTGATGGAATCGCCGGTGTGCACGCCCATCGGATCAAAATTTTCGATGGAACAGATGATGACGCAGTTGTCCGCCTTGTCGCGCATCACTTCCATCTCGTATTCCTTCCAGCCAAGCAACGATTCTTCGATCAGCACTTCGTTGACGGGTGAAAGCTCGATGCCGTTCTTGGCGATCGCTTCAAATTCTTCCTGGTTGTAGCCGATGCCACCACCGGTGCCGCCGAGCGTGAACGCGGGACGGATGATCAATGGAAATTTGCCGATGGATTTCGCCACCGCGCGGGCTTCATCCAAGTTATGCGCCACGCCTGAAATCGGAACATCGAGGCCGATCTTCAACATCAATTCCTTGAACGCAAAACGGTCTTCACCCTTGTGGATGGCTTCCGGTTTGGCACCGATCATCTCAACATCGTGACGGGTCAGCGCTCCGTTCTTGTTCAGCGCCATCGCGGTATTGAGCGCGGTCTGGCCGCCGAGCGTCGGGAGCAACACGAGCTTGCCGGTCGCGCCCATTTTTTTCATCTCTTCCTTCTCGCGGACGATGATCTTCTCCACGCATTCCGGCGTGATGGGTTCGATGTACGTACGGTCGGCGAACTCCGGATCGGTCATGATGGTGGCCGGGTTGGAGTTGATGAGGACGACGCGGTAACCTTCCTCGCGGAGGGCTTTGCAGGCCTGGGTGCCGGAATAATCGAACTCGCACGCCTGGCCGATGATGATCGGACCGGCGCCGATGATGAGAACGCTATGGATGTCGGTGCGCTTGGGCATAAATCGAAACGGGAAGATGAAACACGAAACGCCCGGGGAATAAAAGGCAAAAGCCGTGACAAATGGATGTCAAATTTCCCGAAACGGTGACAACCCCCGATCGACGGATCAAATCCACCGCAACTTCAGTAGCGCGGAGTGGCACTCTGCCGTATTGCCGGCTGGCAGCCGGCTGCGTTCGACCAACATGACCGTAAACGAATCACCCAACGCAGATCCCTTCGCCCCCTCGGGGGAGAAGGTTAGGATGAGGGGGCGGCACTCGAACGGCCAATGCCGCTTGTCCCTTCCTCGACTGACGCCCACCGCTCACACCAATTCCATCACCCGCTGCAATTCCGCATCCGTGTTATAAAAATGCGGCGACAGCCGGATATACTTCTGCGCCTTGCGATCCGTCCGCAACGATGCCACCACGCCATTATCCGAAAGCTTCTGATGCAGCGCCGTCATGTCCTGCCCGGGCGTGTAAAAAGTTGTGATGCTGCTGGCGTTCTCCGTCTTGGCATCAGCATTCAGCACGGTATAACCCTTTGCTTGCAACGCCGACACCAGCCAGCCACGTTTGCGCAACAATTCACGCGCGATGTTGTCTACGCCAATCTCCAACGCCAGCTCCATGGCGGCGAGCAGGCCAACGAGCCCGACCAAGTTATGCGTCCCCGCCTCAAACTTGGCCGCGCCCGAACGGAACTGGATCGTGTCTTGCGCGACGAAATTCGGGTTGCGGACATTATGCCAGCCGTAGATCGGCGGGTTCAGCTTCTCCTGCAAATCTTTTTTGACGTAGAACACGCCGGCACCGCACGGCCCGAGCAGCCATTTGTGTGCATCCGCCGCGAGGAAATCCACATTCTCTACCGTGGTGGGAAATGCACCCAACGTCTGGATGGCATCGAGGCAGAACAAGATGCCGCGCTCACGCAAAAATTTGCCGATGGCATCATGCTCCAGCCGCTGCCCGCTGATAAAGTGATTCGAAGCCAGCGCAACCAGCTTGGTATCTTCATCCACCTGACCCATGACATCCACCTTGCGGATGGCGCCCAGCGTGCGGATGTTGAGCAACCGGACGTTCACACCTTTCTCCGCCAGCGCCATCCACGGATAGACGTTCGACGGATAATCGTCGTGATAGATCAAGATGTTATCGCCCTTGCGAAAATTCAAACCGGCCGCCACATAGCTCAATGCCAGTGACGTCGGGCCGACCAGCGAAACTTCATCCGGCTGGCAGTTCAGCAACTGCGCCCCCGCCCGCCGGGCGTCATCAATGCGGTGCATGACGAACGCCTCTTGGTCACCAAGCATGCCTTCATTGGCGCAATCATTGATGGCCTGCGCCACGCGGCGCGGCAGCGCACAGACACCGCCGTGCGCGAGGAAGATTTTGTTTTTGGTGACGGGAAATTCGCGCTGGCGGAGTTCTTCGTTAGACAGGATTTCAGCAAGGGTCATGGAAAAAATTATTGGGCGATGTTGAGCGCGGCGTTGAAGTAGCCGACATAAAATTTGATGACGTTGTAGCCCACGAGCAGGACGATGAGGCCGTAAATGGTGCCGTTCATGATGCGACTGAACCATTGCATCAGGCGGAAACCTTCTTCTTCAAAATAAACATGGAGCCGCTGCAGCGTCTCGTCATGTTTGCCGCTGATCTCGGCGGTTTGATAGAGGTTGGTGAACATCTCTGGAAAATAGGGTATCTGGTTCACCATTTCGGCAGGCGTGACACCGGTTTCCAATTTGGGCGCCCATTGCAAGATTTGGCGCTTCAGTCGCGGTGAACCGCAGGCGGCCGCCGACATCTCCCAAGTCCTGACCGCCGGCACACCTGCGCTCGACAAAGCATCAAGCGCCGCCGCGAGCCGGGCGATTGAGAGATATTTCAGCGAAGTTCGTAGCAACGGAACGCAGTCAAAAACATTTTCTGCGAACGCGCGCCAGCCCTCGCCGCGATTGCCCTGGCAGGCGAAGAGGAAGAAAAACACGATTCCGTACAGCGTGCCGAACACGATAAATTTTTGGATGAAAAACGCCATGCACGCCGCCGTCTGGTTGTCCATGATGCCATGTACTAGCAAAATCAGGTAGCCGAGCGGAAAAACGAGCAGGAAAACGTGCAGGGTGGCGATGGTCACAAGCAGTCCCTTGATCGTGTCGCTCATGATGCGGGCGCGCGTGGCGTAGTAACGGCCCAGTTGCTTGAACGCGGTATCGATCCGTCCCGATTCCTCGCCGACAGACAGCAGCGCGATATCGAACTCCGGCAGCCAGCCGGAAACTTTTTTCATCGAATCGGCGAAGGTAAACCCTTCGTTCAGATAACCGATGAGCGCAAGGATGGTTTTTTGGGAGCCTCGCAGGGAACGGTTCCGGCTTGCCATCTGCAGTGCTTGGATCAGGGGAACCCCGGCGGCGATGGTGGCCGCCAATTGGTCGTAGAGCTGGGCGCGGCGGTTAAGTTGTGCGGGTGTGACCATGCACGTCACCCACGGACATCAGGCCACGGCGCGATCGAGGCTGGCTTTAAGGTCGCGTTTGCTTTTGGCACCGACCATCTGTTCGGAAACCTGACCGTTCTTGATGACCAGCAACGTCGGAATGGCACGCACACCAAATTGCGCGGCAAGCCCTTGATGCTCATCGATATTGACCTTGCCGATCTTCACCTTGCCCTGATACTCGCCAGCGAGTTCATCCAGGACGGGTGCGATCATTTTGCACGGACCGCACCATTCGGCCCAGAAATCTACCAGCACAGGCGTGCTGGATTTCAAGGCTTCCGCTTCAAAATTATCCTGCGTAAAAGTGGTGATCAAAGGTGAGGCCATAATCAGGTCGGAGGATTTTCCACCACGTTCTTCAAGGTCATGAAAACCCACGTCACCACACCCACGGCGACCAAACTGCAAACAAAGGCGGAATAGATCAAAACCTTGTCCATCGTCTTCAGGGCCGGAATGACCGGCGCGGTAGCGCGTTGCGGCGCCGGACGCGGGGCGCCAGCAGGAGCAACCGGCGCGGCACCTTTCGCAGGCGCGGCGGCGGCAGTGGCCGGTGCCGGAGCGGCAGCGGGTGCCGGCGGCTTGACGAGCGTAGGAGCGCCAGCCGGGCTCGGAGCGCCAGTCGGTCCACCCGGCGGCAACGTCGGCAGCTTGATGGTCGGCGCGGCGGTCGGCTTCGGGGGCAAATTGATGCGGACGGTTTCCTTTTTCGGCTGGACCTTGCCGGTTGATTTCTTCAACGGCTCGGCGCCTGTGGGCGCACCCGGTAGCGGGTTGATCGGAGGAATGTCGGACATAGTTGTTTGAAGATAAGCGGCTCGGCGCGGGTGTCAAATTTAATTCTAGCGGGAAAGAAACAAAAACGGACCGGTCATTGATCCGTCCGTTTGCCTAAAATGATGGTCAAACCGGCCAACCGCCCGGCCTAGGTCTTTTCCTCGATCAATTCCCGGCGGGCGCCACCGAGCAATTGCTCGACAAAATTGGTGGAATAGACGCCCCGGCGAAAATTCGGGTCCTGCATGATGGCTTGCTGGAACGAAATCGTCGTTTTCACCCCGGTAATGAGATATTCGTTCAACGCCCGGTTCATGCGGTCCATCGCTTCGCGGCGATCCTTGCCGGTGACGATGAGCTTGCCGATCATCGAATCGTAGGTCGGCGGGATGGTATAACCGGCGTAAGCGTGGGTTTCCATGCGCACACCATGACCGCCCGGCTGGTAATACATCTCGATCCGGCCGGGACTGGGGCGGAAATCATCGAACGGATCCTCGGCATTGATGCGGCACTCGATGGCATGCCCCTTCATCACGATATCGCTCTGCGAATAACGCAGCGGCTCGCCCATGGCAATCTCGATCTGCGCGCGCACCAAATCGACGCCCGTGACCTCTTCGGTCACCGGATGTTCCACTTGGATACGCTTGTTGACCTCGAGGAAGTAATAATTGCCATTGTCATCCACGATGAATTCCACCGTGCCGGCATTGGTGTAACGCGCCGCCTCGGCGATGCGGATGGCCGCCTTGCCGATCTTGTCGCGCAACTTCCGAAACTTGTTTTCCAGCAACGGGGAAGGGGATTCTTCGATCAGCTTCTGGTTCCGGCGCTGCACCGAGCAATCGCGTTCGCCGAGATGAATGATCTTGCCCTTGTTATCACCGAGGATCTGGATCTCGATGTGATGCGGGTTTTCGATGAACTTTTCGATGTAAACCCCGGAATTGCCGAAGCATTTTTCCGCTTCAGTGCGTGCCGTATGAAAACCTTTGACCAACGAAATATCATTGTGCGCGATGCGCATGCCGCGACCGCCACCGCCGGCGACTGCCTTGATCATCACCGGATAGCCGATGCGCTTGGCATTGGCGAGGGCGTCCTTTTCGTTTTCAACGATGCCTTCGGAACCGGGCGGCGTTTCCACGCCGGCCTTCTTGGCAAGGGCGCGGCTGACCGCCTTGTCACTCAACGCGTTCATGGCGCGCGGGCTGGGGCCGATGAAACGGATGTTGCAGCTCTCGCAAACTTCCGCAAAGTGGGCGTTTTCCGAAAGAAAACCGTAGCCGGGATGAATCGCATCAACATCCGCGACTTCCGCCGCGCTGATGATGCGGTCGATACGCAGATAGCTCTCCGAAGAAGCCGCCTTGCCGATACAGATGGCTTCGTCCGCCATTTGGACGTGCATGGAATTGGCATCGATCTCCGAATAGACCGCCACGGTGCGGATATTCAGCTCTTTGCAGGCGCGGATGATGCGGACGGCAATTTCTCCGCGATTAGCGACCAGGACTTTTTCGAACATGGGGTAAAGGGATTGGGCGACCGATCAAGTCGGGCGCACTTTGAACAGGGGCTGGCCAAATTCAACTGGCTTGCCGTTCTCGACCAAAAGCTGGGTGATGACGCCTTTGACTTCGGATTTGATCTCGTTCATTACCTTCATCGCTTCGATGATGCAAACGACGGTATCCGCATTCACTTCGGTGCCCGGCTCGACATAAGAGCCTGCTTCCGGGGACGGTGAACGATAAAAAGTCCCGATCATCGGCGATTTGATGTCGATTTCACCGGTATTAACTACCGGAGCCGCCGCCGGAGCCGCCGCCAACATGGGCGCGGAGGAAACTGGCAGGGAGATCATGGGAACAGAATCGTCAGTTTGAGGCGCTACGGATGCCCCGCCGTTAAGACCGCGTTTGAGACGCAGTTTGGAATCTTTTTCTTCCAGTTCAAACTCCGTGATGGAGTTTTTCTTCATCAAATCGATGATGGCCTTGATATCTTTTAGGTCCACAGTACGTTTTCGTTAAAGCTGTTTTAGTTTTGGCGATTTTTCATCGCCAAAATGAAAAAGCAGAGGTGTTTTATCAGCCCTGATAGTTTCATTGTTAATTTAGAGTTACATTTTATAACCCTTAGAGAAATCGTCAAGGTTCAATTCTAAAAAGTTTCCCATTTCAAAACGACATCATTTACTGTTTTCGTTAACGTGAACTGCCGCTTCCAGCCCTAAAATATACGATTTTGCACCAAATCCGCAGATTTGACCCCGACAAACCGGTGCAATCAAGGACTTATGCCGGAACTCTTCCCGCGCATGGATGTTTGAGAGGTGAATCTCCACTGTCGGCACTCCCACCGCCGAAATCGCGTCACGCAAAGCCACGCTGGTATGAGTATACGCGGCGGCATTGATTACGATGACTTGAAACTTGCCCTTGGCTTCTTGGATCCAAGTTACCAGTTCGCCTTCTTGATTCGACTGCCGAAAATCCACTTCTACCTTCAATTCAGCTGCTCGGGCACGTACTTGGGCCTCGATATCCGCCAAAGTCAGCCGGCCATACACTTCTGGCTCGCGAGTTCCAAGCAAGTTCAGGTTCGGCCCGTTCAGAAACAAAATCTTCATGGTGCGAAATTATCCTTCCTGCGATTTTTTGTCGATTTCAATTATTTTTAGCCCAATTAGACCGCCCAATAACGTAAAAGCCAGCCAAGCCAGCGCCGGAATATATAATCCGAACTCACCAAAGCTCTGCGCAAACCAAGCCAGCAATCCGGCGAACAAGGCAAAATCAACATCGCCACCCTGAGACCAGATTTTCCGGCCCACCACCGCTAATGCCAAAATAACCCAAACTGCAAACGCCACGCCACCTATCAAACCGGAGTCGGAGAACTGTTCGAGGTAATCATTATGTGTCAATCGGGCCATCTCGGCATCCGGCGACTTGAGTTGCGCATAGGGTCGTTGAAATGTTCCTGGCCCGCTGCCGAAAACGGGGTTGGCGATGGTCGTTTGCCCGGCCGCCCGCCAATAATCAAATCGTGCCCCCACGCTCGTGGCGCCAGCCGCAAAATAAGCATGAAAACGCACCGCAAAGACACCCAACCCAAGAATCAAAATCGCCGCCACCGCCGCTAATTTCAATTTCTTAGACCAATCGAGCCGCAGCAGGAAAAGTCCGGCGATGCCGATTCCGACCAACCACCCCAGCTTGGATCCAGTCCAAAAGAATGCCGCGCCACCCAAAAACACCACCATCCCCACCGCCGCCACCCGGATCATCGGTTTCAGTTTCTTTGCCGCTCCGATGACCAGCGCTAAGGACACCGGCCACAGTAACAAGATCAATCCCGCCAGCGCATTGGGATACACCATCGTCCCGGCGATGCGCCCCATCTTAAATTTTTTGACGATCACCGGATTCGCCACATCCATGCCGTTGGTGGTGATGATGATGTTCTCATGCTTCATCGACGTGATGGTTTCCGGCGGGAAATTCGTCCAGCCGTTGCTTTCGCCTTCCACCAACACCTGGTAATTGACCGGAAATTCAAAAACCTTCTGATTCACACCGCGGATGAGACAAAACGTAAAGGCTGTCATCACGCCCACCAACAACCAACCGCGTGCCGTCCGGTTCGCAAACAGCAGTGCGCTCAGAAAATAACAGGCCACCACGCCAAAAAATTGCCAGAGCGTCGCCGCCGTCAGGTTGAAATCCACCGAGCGTGTTGCGGAAACAAATTGCCAGCCCAGCCAAAGCAGCGGCAGCAGCCACAACCATTTCAACCCCGGCCACTGCAATTTTTTTTGCCACGCCAGCACCGCACCAATGACCGCCAGCGGCAACAGCAGCCAGTTCGCCCAATGGATCGGCCACGCAAAGGTCCACACGTCCGCGAGCGAAGTCGGCGGGTCGATCTTCGCATCAAGGATGACCGGGTTGCCAAATTTCCAGATGCACAGCCCGAGAAAACAGCCGAAGACCAGCGCGTACAGCGTCACGCCATCCGGCTTCAACCGCCCGCCTTCTTCAACGGAAGCCGGACGGGATGCAATGGTGGGGCGATTCTTCACGGGCAAAGTAATTTCGTGCGCGTCAAAGCCGCAGTTTCAGCAAGCCCACTTCCAACGCAAGCGCCTCCTGCACGTTCGTGTACAGCAGCCGCTGCGTCTGCTCCAATACCGAGAGATTCTCCTGCGCCTGCCGCGTCGTGATGCGTTTTGCCACTTCATCCGCTCCCGCGATCTGGGGCAGATGCAGCAATGATTCGCCCACGGCCAGCGTGTGCAACCACACATCGCGCAACCACCATTGCAGCAGCAATAAAACCTCCGACCGTTGCCGGCGGTATTCCGCCTCGATTGCCGCCTTCAATTCATCTTCCCACTTTTCGCGCAAATCTTTTTCCGCGTCTGAATATTTTTCCAGCGGCGAACGTGCGGACACGGTTTCATCCACCTGCTCGCGGATCGCACCCAGCCGTTGCAACAGCGAATCCAGCAAACGATAACGCCCGAACAAGCTTTTCTGCTCTGCCGCCGCCGCGCTGCTGAACTGCTGCAACCAATAAGCCTGGTCGGCCGAAAGTTGCCGGGTGCCCTCGGCCGTGAAATTCAACCGCAGACAGCGCGAGAGGATCGTTTCCAAAATCCGCGATGGCTCCGTCGTCAGCAAAATCAAAACTGATTTCGCCGGCGGCTCCTCCAGCGTCTTCAGGAACGCATTCGCCGCCTGCACGTTCAGCCGGTCCGCGCTCGAAATGACCGCGATCTTGTAGCCCGCCTCCGTCGGCTTGAGCTGGACCTGGTGCATCAAGTCGCGCATCTGGTCGATCGTGATGATGCGTGATTTCGATTCCGGCCGCGCCCAATGTACATCCGCGTGGATGTCGCCATCGATTTTCCGGCAGTTCACGCATTCATCGCAGCAATCCGTCGCCACGCCGTCCGTCAGGACCGGATTTTTGCAGTTAAGCGTCTTGGCCAGCGTATGCGCCAGCGTTTCCAATTCCGTCAACGAATCGCCGGTGAACAGGTACGCATGACCCAGCCGACCGCGCGCGAGGGAGCGCTGCAATAGCTGGACGCCTTGTGATTGACCGGAGAAATGATGGAAAGCCATGCGCGTTTACTGTGGAAAATTTACTGCCAAGAAGCAAGCCACCGCGAACCGCCCTGTTTTTGGAGCGCGGCGTTCACGCCGCTTCGACTCACTTCTATCCGAACGCATGAAATACAACGGGCGCCTATTCGGAGCGGGGACAACTTGTCCCCGGTTGAGATCGGAACTTCGGCCGCCTTCCATTTCTGTTCCAGTGAAATGAGGCCCGCCCGAAAAACCCTCTTTGCCCTCTGCAAAAAATTGAGGTGGTGCCGACGGAGGGGGTCGAACCCACACACCCTTTCGGATACCAGATTTTGAGTCTAGCGCGTCTGCCAATTCCGCCACATCGGCCACCAGACGGACAGTATATTTCATATGCGCCTGAAGTAAATCAATTTTCCACACTTCAAAAGCTCCTCCTGGTTCTCGTCCTCGTCCTCGAATCTCCAACAAACACGTCCTCAGCGCCTCTGCGTTTTTCCGGCTGCTTTGCCTTCATTTTATCACTCCCTTCCGTTCGTCCCGCAGCAGCACCAGCTGCTCCCCCGCCAATTCCCGCAACCCGCTCACGCCCAGCCCCAGCAGTCGCAACGGCCGCGACACCAGTTTGTCGCGCCCCAGCAAAAAACACCCGAGCCGATAAATATCCTGTGCCTCCATCATCGGCTCTTCCACCGAGATTTGCCGTGTCAACGTGGTAAAATCGCTATACCGCACCTTTACCTGCACCGTATGCGCGCCCAGCCGTTTCCGCTTGAGCTTGGCTGCGATATCCGCCGCCTGCTCTTTCAAACATGGCCGCAGAATCTTCCGGTCCTCCGTATCCTTCAAAAAAGTTTCTTCGCCGCTGATGCTTTTGATCTCCTCGCCCAGTTCCAGCGCCCGGTCATCTTCACCGAAAGCGAATTTCTTCAATTTCGGACCGTACGAACCCACCAGCGCCCGCAGATCTCCGGCGTAAGTTTGCAAATCCTCGATCGTGCGGATGCCCGCCGTGTTCAGCACCTCTTCCGTCGCCTTGCCCACGCCATATAATGTCCGCACCGGCAGCGGCCGCAGAAAAGCCGCCTTCTCCGCCTCGCTGATCAGCGTCAGCCCATCTGGTTTCTTATGATCGCTCGCGGTCTTCGCCATCAGTTTGTTTGCCGCGATCCCGATCGTCGCCGTCAACCCGCACTCCGTCCGGATTTTTTCTTTTAACCTCCGCGCCAGCGGTAACGCCAGCGCCAACGACGCATCCGCCGTTTCCGCCTGGCAGCTGTCCGAAGCGTCCAGATACGCCTCATCGATGGACATCGTCTCCACCGCCACGCCCGCCGCCGCGATGATTGCCATGATCCGTCGCGATTCCGCGCGGTAATGCTCCATGCGCGGCCGCACAAAAATGCCTTTGGGGCAAAGCCGTCCCGCCGTCGCGCTCGGTAAGGCCGAGCGCACGCCGAACTTCCGCGCCTCATAACTCGCCGCGCACACCACGCCACGTTGGGTCGGCGGCGCGCCCACGATCACCGGCTTGCCGCGCAACCCCGGATCATCGCGCTGCTCGATCGACGCATAAAACGCGTCCATATCCAGATGAAGAATCACACGAAACATCGCGTCAAAAGGATAACATCGCCTGCCAAACCCGTCGCGCCAAGAAAGTGGCAGTCATCAGCCGTGCCACCTCCATTTTCCAATCTTCCTCTTCGTCTTCCTCCTGCACTCGTTGTTCTCGGATGCGCGTCTATTTTCATAATTTTTTAAAAAGTAGGTTGAAACGGGTTGAAACGGGTTGAAATCGGTTTAAACCGGTAGAAACGGGTGTAAACCGGTGCTGCTGACTTTGCCGCTTCCGACGGAGCGGGATCGGCCGCCGCTTGTGTCCTGCAACCATCTGGTGCCGGATTGCCCGATCGGCAAATGTTCTGCGCCAGCGACCTGATCCTGTAGCAGCCGATGTGAGTCGGCTCCAACTTCTACCCTCATTTGTGGGATTCTCGTCTTCATTTTTTAGCCCGGATTTGGCCTGCATTAGACCTTTCATAAATTTTTTTGGTCCAACAAAGCCCAACAAGGCCCAACAGCCTCTCATTCCCAATACCTTGCCCGGCCACCCTGTCCTTATGTCTCGGCGCGCCAAGCATCGCCCGGCAAGCAGCCCTTGAACTGGAGTTCTCATAATTTTTTTATTTTATTGGGGTGAATTTCGGCGAATTTCAGTGAATTTCGATGAACAGCATTGAACGCCACCCTCAAAATTCTACCAGTTCCGTTAATTCTGTCCAAGGTGCCTCTCTTTTGACTGCCCCCTCTGCGCATCGGTGGCAATTACCCGTTCCCCGTCAAGCAATACAACCATCGCCTTTGGCAACCATCCTCCCAAGCGCGTCGTTAATCGAAAATCGTATATCGTAAATGTCATGCTCCCTTCATTAAATCACAGGTCTCCAAAATCCGAATTCGTGTGGAGAATGTAACTAGCAGATTTATGCCATTTATTTTCATTTTTCCCGAGTGGGAACGCCCTCTCACCCAAAAAATTAAAACCGTCCTTGCTAATCATTGATTGAAAACATGTTATAACCACAACCCCAAGTCAAAACCCACATAAACTGTAAAATCATTGGCTTTTTGAGCGGCTTCCCATCGGCGAACCCATGACGACCGCACATCAAATGCCTCCAATTAAAAATTAAATACTCAGTACTAAAAACTCCCCCCACCCCGCCCCGCTTTGCTGCTTGGTTTCACCCCCATTTTTATGCTTTAATGTCCGCCGCCTTTTTTATGGAAGATACCAATTCACTCATTGAGCAGCGCCGCGCCAAACTTAAATCCTTGGAAGCGAAGGGCATTTTCCCGTTCCAGAACAAATTTACGCCCGATACCAAATGCAATGACGCTCGCAGCGGATTCGAATCCGGCGCCCTGCCCGAAGGCACCCGCGTCGCCGTCGCCGGCCGCATCACCGCGCATCGCGAGATGGGCAAATCCATTTTCGTGGACGTCCGCGATCAAAGCGGCCGCATCCAGGTCTACGCGCAGAAGAACGCGCTCGGCGATGACCAGTTCAGCATCTTCACCCACCTCGACCTCGGCGATTTCATCGGCGTGACCGGTACGCTGTTCCGCACCAAGACCGGCGAACCCAGCCTCAAGCTGGAATCCTTCACCATCGTCGCCAAATCACTCCGCCCGCCCCCCGCGAAATGGCACGGCCTCGAAGATACAGAAATCCGTTACCGCCAGCGTTATCTGGATCTCATCGCCAATCCGGAAGTGAAGAGCGTCTTCCTCAAACGCAGCGCCATCGTCCACGAGATTCGCGCCTTCTTTCATCAGCGCGGTTATGTCGAAGTGGAAACGCCCGCGATGCAGGCGATTCCCGGTGGCGCCGCCGCCCAACCGTTCAAGACCAAGCACAACGCGCTCGGCTGCGATTTCTATCTGCGCATCGCGCTGGAGCTGTACCACAAACGCCTGCTCGTCGGCGGCATCGATAAACTGTTTGAGATCGGGAAAAATTTCCGCAACGAAGGCCTTTCCCGCCGGCACAATCCCGAGTTCACCATGCTTGAGGCCTATCAGGCGTTCGGCGATTACGAGACCATGATGGAGACCGTCGAATCCCTCATCACCACCGTCGCGCAGAAAGTCGTTGGCACGCTGGTCATTGAGCACAATCAGGACGCGCCCGTGAAGGCGGCCATCCAGCACGCCTTGCAGGAACTGGACGCCATTTCGACCACCATGACCGGCACGTTGCTCAAGGCCACCGATGGCAACACCGCCGCCGGGTTTGTCAAAAATATCGGCGACGCCCGCACCGCCCTCGTGGCCGCCCAGGACGAGATCGGCAAAAAACCCTCGCACGAAGTCGCCAAAGCGGCCATCACCGCCATCTTGACCGCCATCGGTACTATCGGCCTGCACAAGGTCAACTTGGCTACCGGCGATAAATCCATCGAAGACATCCTCGCCTCGGCCGCCGTGCGTTTTGACGGCACCGTCGCCACGCTCGAAAAATTGTCCGCACCCAAGGTCATCAATCTGACCGGCCCGTGGAAACGCGCCAAATACAAAGACCTTATCCGCGAAAAAACCGGCGCTGACTGGTTCGATGTCTCCGCCGAGGCCCGTCGCCAGCGCGCCCACGATATGGGCGCCGAAATCGGCAAGGAATTTGAAGATTTTGAAGTCACGAACGCCGTGTTCTCCAAATTCATCGAACCGACGCTCATCAACCCGACCTTCGTCACGCACTTGCCGAAAGAACTCGTGCCGCTCGCCAAACTTTCACCTGAAGACCCGTCATCCGTCGAAGTCTTCGAGTGCTGCATCAACGGCCAGGAGATTTCGCCCGGTTACACCGAGCAGAACGATCCCATCCAGCAGCGCAATACGCTGGAACATCAGGCCGGCGGTGAACAACAGAAGCTGGACGAAGACTTTCTCGTCGCCCTCGAACACGGCATGCCCCCCGCCGGCGGCATCGGCATCGGCATCGACCGCCTCTGCATGATGTTGCTCGGCCAGGAAAGCATCCGCGACGTCATCCTGTTCCCGCAGCTGAAGCCGAAATAAACTGCAGTTATTTGATGCGGGTCGCCGCGCTGGGTTGTTGCCTTGATATTGCTCTAGAATAGGATAAAACCCATTCGCCACCGGGCGTAGCGCAGGTTGTCAACCTGCTGTATCGCCGGCTGGCAGCCGGCAGCACTCGATTAATTCGAATGTCGATGAATCGCCCAACGCGAATCCCTTCGCCCCCTTGGGGGAGAAGGCTAGGATGAGGGGGTTAATCCACCCTCGACGTTGTATTTCAAAAGCCCAAACCCGCCGTGCCCCCAACCAAATTTAAAGTCGTAATCGTCGGCGGCGGTCCCGCCGGTTCTTCCGCCGCCCGCACCCTCTCCGCTTCCGGCATCGAGGTTTGCCTCATCGATAAAAATATCTTCCCGCGCGAAAAACTTTGCGGCGGCCTTTTGACCCTCCGCAGCCAAAAGACCTTTCAAAAAATATTCGCCGCCGATTGGAGCCCGGTGATTCATCGGCGATCCACCGGCGCCAGTTTTTACTTCAAAGATAAATTCCTCAATTCCGTCACCGACCATAAAGACATCTTTTTCACCTGCCGCCGTGAGTTTGATGCGTTCCTTTTGGGTTTGGCCGAAAAAAGCGGCGCCAAAATCATGTTGGGCAAACAAGTCCAACGGATAAACCTCGAACAATCCACCCTGCTCCTTTCCGACGGCCAAGAGGTCGCTTTCGACATCTTGATCGGTGCCGATGGCGTGAACAGTGCGGTAGCCAAATCCCTGTTCGGTGATTCCTTCAAACAGAACAAAATCGGCTTCGGATTCGAGATGGAAATTCCCGTTTCATCAACCATCCCGACCGTCAAAGACCCCGAAATTTATTTCGGCCTGCTGGACTGGGGCTACGGCTGGGTTTTTCCAAAACGCGATACCCTCACCGTCGGTGTCGGCGGTCTCCTGCGGGCCAGCCCAAAAATGAAAGCGGACTTCGAAACCTTCCTGAAAAACCGTTTCGGTCATCTGCCCCCCGCTAAAATCAAAGGCCATTTCATCCCCTTTGGCGATTTCCGCCCGACGCCCGGGCGCGGCAACGTTTTGCTCTGCGGCGATGCCGCCGGGCTCGTCGAACCCATCACCGGCGAAGGCATCGCCTTCGCCATGCTCAGCGGCTCCTACGCCGGTGAAAGTGCCAAGGAAGCCATCGCGCTTGGCCAGGAAAAATCCGCCTTGGACTGCTACCGTCCCCGCTACGCGAGCATTGCCGCCATCTTTCAACAAGCCAACCGGTTAAAACATTTCATGTTTCCCGGCCTGTTCCAGCGCCTGCTCTCCAAAGCCCTGTCCAAAAGCGAAAGCATCCCCCGCCGTCAAATGGACCTGATGGCCGATGACCTAAGCTATCCCGCCTTCACCCGTTTCTTGTTGGCCAAAGGAATCACGGGGCCGATAAAATCGCTGTTTAAGACTTTCAGAAACCCCTAGGACATTATCGCTTGCCGGCCAAGACATGATATATTCACGCCCGTTTATGTATAAAGCCATGCTATCGGAGTTAATCTTGATATTGGGACAGTCGCCAGGTAGGGCGGGCAGTCCTCTGCCCGCCGAGATTGCTGACCAACGCGCTCAGGTTCACCACGAACACGTGCCCGTCGTGACGTGCCCAGCCTCTTGCCTTCGGAGTTAATTTTTTATTATGAGAAGCGCGTTCCGCAAAAATTTATTTTTGTCAGCCCTTTTTTTGGCGCTGCTTCCCGTACCGCTCTGTCGCGCCGCCTTATTAGAAACCAACCTGCCTTCAAAATTTCTTCCCGGCCCGCGCACCATCCACATCTATCTCCCCCCTTCCTACGACAAGGACCCGACCCGCCGCTATCCCGTCCTCTATCTGCACGATGGTCAGAACGTTTTCACCTCCGCCGGCACCAATATCGCCTTTGGTTGGGGCAACTGGGCGTTGGACAAAACCGCCGATGAACTGGTGCGCTCCAACCAGATGCGCGAAATCATCATGGTCGCCGTCGACAGCAGCCGCGACCGCTATGAAGAATTAAACGGCCGTCACCACGCCGCAGACTCCACCACCAATACCCCGTTCGAAAACTACACCGCGTTCCTCATCACCGAACTCAAACCGCAGATCGATCACGCCTACCGCACGCTGTCCGATGCGCCCAACACCGCTATCATGGGTTCCTCCATGGGCGGCATCGGCAGCCTGATCTTGGGTTGGGAACATCCTGAAACATACGGCCGAGTCGCCAGCCTCTCCGGCGCCTTCCAAGTGGAGCACACCAATTTTTTGAACGGCGTTTTGAAAGAATACGCCGGCCCCGCCAAACCGTTGCGCATCTATCTGGATTCCGGCGTGATCGATTTCACCGGTGGCGATGACAATCGCTCCCTTACGGGGCAGGTCTATGCCGGACTGCGCCGCCTCAATGGCACCGGCAACTTGATGCTGTTCACGGACGCAAAACCGCTTATACTGGGCGACTTGGAAAGGGCCGGTTTGCGCCGCGACAAATGGGCAGAAGCGCAGACCAGCCAGCACAATGAATTTTACTGGCGGCTGCGCGCCTGGCGGGCGCTGACGTTTTTGTTTCCGCCGGCCGCTACAATGAAATGAGGGCGCGCTTGAAAAGCGTGCTTTTATTTGCGATAGTATGTTTATGAATGCAGAACTGCTCAAACGCATCACCATTGAAGACGGCAAATGTGGTGGCCGTCCGTGCATTCGTGGCAAGCGCATGCGCGTGACGGATGTGCTGCAATTGTTAAGCGCCGGGGCTTCTTTTGAGGAAATTCTGCAAGATTATGCGTTTTTGGAACGTGAAGATATCCTCGCGTCCATCGAATACGCCGCCTGCCAAACTGATCACGTAGTGCTTCAGACCGCGTGATTTTCCTCGTGGACAACCAGCTTCCGCAGGCTTTGGCCCGCTTTTTGACCTCGCATGGACATCAGGCCAGCCACGTCCTTGATCTCGGCATGGATGAAGCCGATGATCGCATCATCTGGGAATATGCCGGGAAAAACGGCTGTGTGATTATCACCAAGGATGAAGATTTCATCACTTTGAGCCTGCAAACTGGCACCAAGAATCAAGTGGTGTGTGTTCGGCTTGGAAATTGCCGGACACCGGTTTTGTTAAAAGCGTTTGAAACTTCCCTGCCAAAATTAATTTTGGCCTTGCAGCAAGGCGCCCGCGTTATCGAACTGACTTAAAGGCGGCTGGTTTCTTAAAACTCCTAATTTTACATGTTAAACGTATCCGGAATTTCAAAATCATTCGGTGGCCGCGACCTCTTCGACGATGTGTCGTTGAACATCATGAACGGCGACCGCATCGCCATCACCGGGCCGAACGGCGCCGGCAAATCCACGCTCATCAAGATCATCCTCGGCAAAGAGGAGCCGGATGGCGGCAGCGTGACCTTCATCCGCGGCACCCGCGTAGGTTATCTGCCGCAGGAAAGCGAGCCCGCCGCCAATGAAACCGTGCTGGAGATTGCCGTCCCGCACGAACACGAGCACGACGGCCAGTTCGTGGCCAAGGCCAAGCAGATTCTCAACAGTCTCGGTTTCAAGCTCTCTGACTATGACCGCCCGGCGCGGGAGATGTCCGGCGGCTGGATTATGCGCGCACACTTGGCACGCTTGCTCGCCGAAGAGCCGGACTTGCTGATGCTCGACGAGCCCACGAACCATCTCGACCTCGAAACGCTCATCTGGTTCCAGGATTATCTAAAATATTATCCCGGCGCGATCCTGATGATCTCCCACGATCGCGAATTTCTGAATAACCTCTGCACGCACATCGCGGAGTTGCGCTCCTCGCGCATTCAGCGTTACACGGGCAATTACGACAGTTACCTCGAACAGCGCGCCGCGAATGAGAAGATCATGATCGCCACCGCCAAGGCGCAGCAGCGGGATATCGACCGCCTGCAACTGTTCGCCGACCGCTTCGGCGCCAAGGCCAGCAAAGCCTCGCAAGCCCAGAGCAAACTCAAGCAGATCGAGCGCATCAAGGAGGACATGGTCATTGTCCCCGACAGCTCCGAGGCGACGATGGGCTTCAGTTTTCCCCAGCCGCAACGCAGCGGCCAGCGCGTCATCACCCTGGAAAAGATCAAATTCGGCTACGGTGAAAAGCTGATCTATGACGGCATCGATTTCGAAGTGGAACGCGATCAACGCATCGTGCTTGTCGGCCCGAACGGCGCCGGTAAATCCACATTGTTGAAATTGCTCGCGCAGGTGCTGATTCCGCAATCGGGCGAACACAAGCTCGGTCACAACGCCAAGTTCGGTTACTTCGCACAACATCGCGCGGCCATGTTGAATCCGCAGCACACGGTGTTTCAGGAAGCCTGTGACACGCCGCAACGCATCACCGAGCAGGCCATCCGCACGGTGCTCGGCAGCTTCCTATTTCGCGGTGATGACATCTACAAGCCCGTGAAAGTTCTGAGTGGCGGTGAAAAAAGCCGGCTCGCACTGGTAAAACTGCTGCTCGATCCACCCAACCTCCTGTTGATGGACGAACCGACCACCCACTTGGACCTCGCCAGCGTGGACGCGCTCATCGAGGCGTTGAAGCAATATCAAGGCACCTTGGTTTTCATCAGTCACGATGTGCATTTCATCCGCGCGCTGTCCACCCACGTCATCCGCGTGGAGGCGGGCCAGCTCCGGCACTTCACTGGTGGCTACCAATATTACTTGGATAAAACCGCGCAGTCGGCGCGGGAGGCCCTGACCAGCTCTAGCTTTGGCAGCGAGGTAAGCCGCCCGGCCGCCGTTCCCAAAGTGGATCGCAAGGAACAGAAGCGTCTGGAAGCGCAGCAACGGCAGGCGCGTTCGGATGCGAAAAACGCCATTCCCAAACGTATCGCCGCGCTGGAAAAAGAGATCGCCGACCTCGAAGCAAAAGAGCGGGATTACGCGGCCGAGTTGGAAAAGCCGGAGACGTACCATTCCGGTGGCCGCGCGACTCAAATCAACCGCGAGCTCACGGCTGTCACGGACCGGTTGGCCGCCGCCACCAAAGAATGGGAAAAAGCTGGCGCCGACCTCGCCGCCATGGAAGCCGAAGCCGCCAATTAATCCCTCACATTTAGAAAAAGATCACGCGCTAAGCCCGACGCCCCCTCGCGTCCATAATCACCCGCAGATTTCCCCGGAGCGCCGATTTCCCAATCGGCACCCGCCGCGCGCTTCCCCCTCCCCTGCGCGGCGGTTTTTCTTACACCAGCCATCATCCACCAAACCCGGCCCGACACAAAATATTTTGCACTTTGAACGGTTTATGCCAGAGTGACGTCGAATGAACGCTATGAAAAAACTCCTTTTGATCCTCGGTATCGCCCTGGCCGTCGGCTTCACAGTGCGTGCGGAAGACGCCAAAACCCCCACGCCGGATAAGCTCGCCTCCTGCCCCGTCTCTGGCGACAAACTCGATGGCGACATGGGTAAACCCTTCACCTTCACCTACAAAGACCAGGAAGTGAAACTCTGCTGCAAATCCTGCAAAAAAGATTTTGATAAAGACCCGGACAAGTACATGGCCAAAATCCGCGCCGCGGACAAGACCGACAAATAATTGATCTGATTAATTCCCTCCGGCGCGAACCGCCGGAGGGATGCTCATCTTAGCGTGAAGCTCGCCTTGACCATTTTATTCAGCCTGTTGCTCCTCGGAGCACAGGCTATGGTCATTTCCGTACCCGCTGCCGGTCCGGCGGCGCAAAATTGCGGCTGCGGCGGCAAGATGGCCTGCTGCAAAACGGCTCCGGTCTCCCATTCCGCGCCCGTCGATGCCACGACCGCAACGGCTTCACAACAAATTTTGTCCCCCGTTCCCGCGTCGGTTGTTTTGGTTTTGCTCGCTGCTGCCACACCCTCGATTTCTCCGACCGTTCCCGCTTTCTTGTCCGTCACCGGGACGCCGCTCTTCGCGCGTCTTTGCGTCCGCTTGATCTGATTCTTCCCCGCTGACGCCCGTGGTGTGCCTCGCGCCGATGCGTGAGGATATGTTCTTCTTCTTCACCGCGCATTTCAGCTCCCCAAAACCTTGTTCGTTTTAATGTCTGCGCCTGGGCGTGGACTGGTTTGAAACTAAAAAATTTATCCGGTTAGAAATTATGAAATTTAAAATTGTCCTTTTATTGCTGGTGGTCGCGGTGGTTTCGGTGGCTTGCCGCCATGCGTCGTCCAATCGGTCATCGGCCGCCGCCACCTCATCGAAACCCATCTATTACACCTGCCCGATGCACCCCTCGGTCAAAGTCGCCCAGCCGGGTGACTGCCCGATCTGCGGCATGAAACTCACGCCGGTGTACACCGGGACGGACAGCGGTTCCGCCGCACCCTGCGGGGCAGCTTGCTGCGCCGCCCCGGCTCCTACGTCAAAACATTGAACAAATCCGTTTATGAAGACCAAAATCTTTCTTCTGTTCCTCGTCGCCACCGGGGCGGGCGCGTTCTGGTATTTCACCGCTCATCCCGCCATGCCGGCCGGCATGCCGACCGCAAATTCCGGACGCAAGATCCTCTATTACCAAAGCGCCATGCACCCATGGATCAAATCCGACAAACCAGGCAAATGCCCCATTTGCGGCATGAACCTCGTGCCGGTCTATGAAGGCGACGCGCGGGCGGCTGCGGACACCAACCTGGTGACGCTCAACGCCGACAGTGTCACCGTCGTCAATGTGCAGACCGCCGTTGTTACCCGTCGCCCCGTGGTGCACACGTTGCACGTCATCGGCAGCATCCAGAGAAATTCTGCCACGGCGGCGTGGTTCGTGTTCGATGTCTACGAGCGCGACCTGCCGTGGATCCGCATCGACCAGAAGCTGGACGTCACCCTGCCCTCCGTGCCGGACCGGACTTACTCAGCACAGATCAAATTGCACAGCACGCAACCTTTTGCCGACCGCGATCTGGATGCCATGAGCGACAGCACAAAAATCCGCGCTGAGATCGCAGATGCGCCCGTTGAGATGCCCGGCTTCGAAGGCCACGCCTACTTCAACGGCCTGCACGCCGAATCACATATCCGCGCCGCCACGTCGGATGTGCTGGCCGTCCCGCGCAGCGCTATCCTCTCGCGCAGCAGCGGCTCGCTGGTCTACGTGGATAACGCCGGTGGCGGCTACGCTGCGCATACCGTAAAACTCGGCCGCATCGGCGATGACTACGCCGAAGTGCTCGATGGCCTCTCTGAAGGTGATAAAGTGGTCACCAACGGCGGACTGTTGATCGACGCCGAAGCTCAACTCACGAGCGGAAGATGATATCATGATCAACCGCATCATCGAATGGTCACTGCGCAACCGTTTCCTGGTTTTCTGCACCGTCGCGCTGCTAGCCGTTCTCGGCGTTCGCGCCGTATATCAAACTCCGGTGGACGCCATCCCCGATCTCAGCGAAAACCAGGTCGTCGTGTTCGCCGACTGGCCCGGCCGCAGCCCGCAGGAGGTCGAAGACCAGGTCACCTACCCGCTCTCCGTGAACCTGCAAGGTCTCGCCGGCGTCAAAACGGTCCGCGCCAATTCCATGTTCGGCTTCTCGCTCGTCACCATCATCTTTGATGACAAGATCGATAACTATTTCGCCCGTTCTCGCGTGCTGGAGCGCCTGAACTATCTCGGCAACACGCTGCCGACTGGCGTGACCCCGCAACTCGGCCCGGATGCGACCGGCCTCGGCTGGGTTTATCAATATCACCTCGAAGTCGATCCTACCCGTGCACCCGATGGCGGCTATGACCTCGGCCAGTTGCGTTCCATCCAAGACTGGTTCGTGCGCTATCAATTAAATTCCGTCCCCGGCGTGGCCGAAGTGGCAAGCGTTGGTGGTTTCGTCCGCCAATATCAGATTGAAGTTTCTTCACTCCGGATGCGCGACCGGGGCGTGACCTTGCAAACCGTCATGGATGCGGTGAAGCAGAGCAACTTGAACGTCGGCGGCAAAGTCATCGAGGAAAACGGGATGGAATTTGTTGTGCGCGGCATCGGCCTGGTCTCGTCAGTCAAAGACCTTGAGAACATCGTCCTGCAACAGAACAACGGCCTGCCGGTCTTTCTAAAAGATGTCGCCGAGGTGCAGATCGGCGGTGATTTTCGGCGCGGTGCCCTGGACATCGATGGCCATGAAGCCGTCGGCGGCATCGTGGTGATGCGTACCGGCGAAAATGCCATGCAGGTCATCCACGACGTAAAAGCCAAGATCGCACAAATCACCCCCGGCCTGCCGCCCGGCGTAAGCATCAAATCCTTTTACGACCGTAGCGACCTGATCTCACGCACGCTCGACACGCTCAAATGCGCTCTGGCTGAGGAAATCATCTTGGTCACGCTGGTCATCATCATTTTCCTGTTCCATTTCCGGAGCATCCTCATCGTCGCATTGCCGTTGCCGCTTTCCATTTTGTTTTCGTTCATCTTGATGAAACAGTTCGGCATCACGTCGAATATCATGTCGCTCTCCGGCATCGCCATCGCCATCGGCGTATTGGTAGATGCGGGCATCGTGATGGCGGAAAACGCCATCCGGCACTGCGAGCAGGCAGAGCGCATCAAAGGCGGACGGTTGAACAAAGCAGAATCCTTGCAAGTCACACTCGAAGCCGCACAGCAAGTCGGTCGGCCGATCTTCTTTGCGATGCTTATCATCATCCTTGCGTTCGTACCGGTCTTTGCGCTCGGCGGCCAGGAAGGGAAGTTGTTCCACCCCCTCGCCTTCACAAAAACCTTCGCCATGCTGGGCTCGACCATTCTCGCGATCACATTGGTGCCAGCCCTCTGCGCCACCTTTATCCGCGGGCCATTCCATGCCGAGGATGAAAATCCGCTGATGAAAGTCCTGCTCGCGATCTACAATCCGGTTCTGGACCTGGCTCTCCGTTTTCGCAAAACCGTCGTCGGCCTTGCGCTGTTGTTGATAGCCGCAGCTCTGTTGCTGGCATTTGGTCTGCCTCACGCTCTGGTTGAAAAAGTAGCGGCACATAATCCGCAACTGGCCGCCAAGCTGCCACACGGCATGGGCGGCGAATTCATGCCGGCGCTGAACGAGGGCAGTCTTCTGTTCATGCCAGTGCTGCTGCCCAGCACCTCGCTCACGGAAGTGAAACGCATCATGGCGTGGCAGGACACGGTCATCAAACAGACGCCGGAGGTGGAATCAGTCGGCGGCAAACTGGGCCGTTCAGAAACGGCCACCGACCCCGCACCGGTCGAAATGATCGAGACGACCATCATGCTCAAGCCGGAATCCCAATGGCGTCCGGGCCTGACGAAAGACAAGCTCATCGCCGAACTGGAAGACAAATTGTCAAAGATGCCCGGCTACATACCCGGGTTTCTGCAACCGATTGAAAACCGGGTCATGATGGTCAGCACCGGCATCCGCGCGCAGGTAGGCATAAAAATTCTCGGGGACAATCTGGACGCGTTGCAGAAAGAAGCCTTCCAAGTCGAACGCGTCGTCCGCCAAGTTCCCGGTGCGGTCGGCGTGGCCGCCTCGCGCGTACAAGGCAAACCGTATCTGAACATCCAAGTGGACCGGCTCGCGATATCTCATCACGGCCTGCGTGCGCAGGATGTGCTTGATCTCGTCGAGTCCGGCATCGGCGGTGTGAATGTTTCCACCGCCATCCAAGGCCGCGAACGCTGGCCCATCCAGGTGCGCATGGAGCGCGGCGAACGGGACGACCTCGAGCGCATCGGCGATTTGCCGGTGCCGGTGGGCGATGGAAAATTTGTTCCCCTCTCCCAGGTTGCAACCATCACCCGCGAGGTCGGGCCCAGCGAAATCGCCAGCGAAAACGGCCGCTTGCGCGTCTTCGTGCAGGCAAATGTGCAAGGCCGCGATCTCGCCGGCTTCGTGCAAGAAACGCAGGCGCGCATCGCCAAAGAAATCTCGTTGCCGCCGGGCATGACCATTGAATGGAGCGGCCAATATGAAAATCAGATCCACGCCCAAAACACCCTGCGGGTGATCGTGCCGCTGGCATTGTTCGTGATCTTTGTTTTGCTCTATGTCGTGTACGGCAGTTTCAAGGAAGCGGCGCACGTCATCCTCGCCGCGCCGTTCGCGCTGACCGGCGGCGTGTTTCTGCAATGGTGGCTGGGTTATAACTTCAGCGTGGCCGTCTGGGTCGGCTACATCGCCCTGTTCGGCACGGCCATCCAGACCGGCGTAGTGATGGTGGTTTATCTGGACGAGGCGGTGAAAAAGAAAATGGCCGAACGCGGTAATCTTTTTTCCCGCGCCGACCTGTTTCACGCCGTCAAAGACGGCGCCCGCCTGCGGTTGCGCCCAAAGATCATGACCGTGGCCACGATTGTGACCGGTCTGCTCCCGATTCTGTGGAGCAATCGCACCGGGGCGGAAGTGATGAAGCCCATTGCCGCGCCGGTGATCGGCGGCATGCTGAGTAGTCTTGTGTGCATCCTGATTGTGACACCGGTAATCTTTTACTGGCTCCGCGAGCGGGAATTGAAAAAAGCCGCTTTACCGGCAACAAAATAAGCCCGCCGGTTTTGATTCATTTGGCGCTGAAAAAATGTTTTCATGCCGCCGGTGAATGAGAGTCTTACAGTTTTGACCGCCGTGCTGCCGGTATTTGGCATCATGGCCATCGGCCTGTGGTTGCGGCGGCGCCAGTGGCTTTCGGCAGATGCGGACGCGAGTTTGATGCGGCTGACCATCAATCTCCTGCTGCCCTCGCTCATCTTTGATTCCGTGCTGGGTAACGATTCGTTACGCCGGCCAGAAAATATCTTTCTGCCGCCGCTCCTCGGCTTCGGCATGATGGCGGCCGGTGTGGGCGTGGCTCACCTGTTCGCACCCTTGACCGGTTTGAAAACCGCGCCCGAACGACGCACGTTCTCTTTCCTGACCGGCCTGCAAAACTACGCCTACCTGACGATTCCCCTCTGCATCTCACTATTCGATTCCGGAACCACCGGCGTGCTGTTCGTGCATAACGTCGGCACCGAGGTCGCGATGTGGACTTTGGGCGTGGCGGTGGTATCTGGCCGGGGGTTTTCCATTGGCTGGAAGAAATTTCTGAATCCGCCGCTCGCCGCGCTCTTGCTGGCGCTGTTTTTTAATTTTCTAGGTCAGCATATCCACCTGGTGCAACCGTTCGCATTTTTAGGTAATGTCCTGCTGACCATCATCCACTGGTTCGGCCGGAGTGCGATCCCGTTGGCGCTTCTGCTCATCGGCGCCATCGTGGCAGATCACATGAACGAAGCACGCGGCGGCAACGCCGCCAAGGTGGTGGGTTGGGCCGCATTAGTGCGGCTGGGAATCATGCCGGTCATCTTTCTGTTGCTCGCAAAGTTCCTGCCCGTCTCCCTCGAATTAAAACGCGTCCTCGTGTTGCAAGGCGCGATGCCTTCAGCCGTCCTGCCCATCGTGCTGGCCAAGCACTATGGCGGGGACGCCCGGACAGCCGTGCAAGTGGCGTTAGGTACCTCTCTGCTGGGACTGATCACCATTCCGTTGTGGATCCGGCTGGGCGAATATTTCGTGCATATATTTCCCGTGGCCACTTGAACCGGGCGCCGGTTTTCGAAGCCGGAACACCCCACCTCCTTACCGTCTTCAGCTTTAAAATGTCAATGACGTGCGCACGCCAATGATGGCCGCGTCATGCGAGCCTTTTTCGCCGCTGGGATTGAAGATGTATTGGAAATCCGGCTGCACGGTCCACCACGGCGAGACCTGCGCCTTGTAGGTCGCTTCGATGACCGTTTCCTGCGAGAAGGCATTCGAACCCCCAATGACCTGCGCATCGCTGAAATCAGAACTGAAGTTCGAGCGCGCCACCGCGATGCCGGCGGTGTCCAGCAAACGTCCGGGAATGAAGCCGGAGAAATTGAAGCCCGCGTCAAAATACCAATCCACCGTGTTCACATCCGCCGGACCGCCGCCACCGCGCACGAAGGCGGAAATCACCTTGCCGCCGTGTTTGTAAAGTTCCTGGTCCGCCACGCCGTACACGCCAAAGTTGGCGCCCTTGTCTTCGCCGGTGATATTGTCCGGGAAATCCGCCGTGTGAACGAACGCACCGAGTTTGTAGGTGCCGATCAGGCCACGTTCCGTCGGCGCTTGGTTCACCAGCCAGCCAATTTCCGAGAAGATCAACGCACCGTCACCGCGACTGACGTGAAAATCCACGCCGCTCTTGTTCACGTCCTGATCTTCCGTCGTGCCGTCGTAAATGCCCGCTTGGAAATAGAATTGCGGGATCGGCTGGATCAGGAACCGGGCACCGGGCGCGGCCATCGGATAAACCGCCGGGTCAGGCAGGTTTGCTCCGACGAGCGTGAAGGCACCGAAAGTGCCATTAATAAATAGCGAGGCTGAATCCGATGTGAAAAATTCCGCGTCCGCCGCCAGCACCCCGACCTTGATGGACGCGCGCTTCACCCAAAAAGACTGTTGGTACCAAAGTTCCTGCAACCGTAATGCCGGATCGCCGGCGATGTTACTAACCCCGCTGATGTCACCGACCTTGTCCGCCGAGAGTGAATGTCCCGCGATCCACATCGCGTTCGCGTGCACCGTGCCGCCTTCCCACCAGTTCGCCACCTTGTCGAGATAGATGGTGAGCGGCAGGTTCAAACTGTGATCGTACGCCATGCCCTGCTTCATGCCGCCGGAAGCGTTGCCAAAGACTTCACCGGTATACACGGGCGAGAAATCAAAGCCGTAATTGCTGATCTTGTTCCGGATGCCATACGGATCGCCAAACAGCGCATCGCGTTTCCAGAACGCCTCGGGCGCCTGCGTCAAACCTTCGGGCATCTGCATCGGCAGGCCGGAATAAAGTCCCGGATTGTCGTTGGCGGGATTGTAATTGTCGCTCGGCGCATTGGTCGAAGAAAGATCGACGCTCGGCGGCGTGGCCGGCAGCACCTGTCCGGGCGCACCGGAAATTTTTCCCGAGCTGGGACCGGGCACATAGGTCGGCGTGGTCGAGGCTTCGCTGAACTTGGCGGCGAGCAGGTTGACTAAGATGAGGGTGAGCAGGTTTTTGTTATGGGACATAATTCGTGCGGATGGATTTTTATTTTCCAAAAATGACAGGTCAACCCTTGGCAGCCACCGGGGTGCCCGCGGGAATTTCTTTTTGTGACCGACGTGAGCGCCAGCGGTTGAATCCCCACATGCCGCCGACATAAATCAGCGCGAGCGGCGGGATCAAAATGCCTTCCCAACTCGGATAGAGGCCCAGCCACAACCCGGTCCAGTTCGGAAAATGAAGCGAATACACCGGGTGGATCGGCATCCAGTCGACGGTTTGAAACAACCGGACGGTCGAGCCGATGAACGTGGCCATGATGGACACCACCAACAGGCCGGTGAAGATCATCAGCTTGCGATAGGGTAATTTCACGCCGTAGGTGAACGTCAACAGGCCGAGCAAAACTAAAAATACGACGGCAACAAGCCCGCCGAAGAACACGGCGGACTTGCTGCCTTCGAGTAACAGCGATTGCAAAAACAGCGCCATCTCAAAACCTTCCCGGTAGACGGTGAGGAAACCGACGCCTAATAGCGCCAGCCATTCCCAACGCGTGGATGAAACATCCTGTGCGGATTTGGAAAGCGCACGCAGCTTGGAATTCCAGCCGGCCCAGTAGACGCGGTGAAAAACCCAGTTGGTGACGATGAACAAAATGAACACGGCAAAAATGGAGACTACCGCCTCCAGTTTTTCACCGAAACGTGTGAGCGAATGGATGACCGTGCGGGAGAGCCAGAACGTGATGATCGTGACCACCAACCCCATCCACGCACCACCGGCGATTCCCCGGCGGGTAGAGGCGTTTTCCACGCCGCGCAATCCGGCCATCAAGGCGGCCAAGATAATGATGGCTTCCAACCCTTCACGCGCCACGATCGTGAACGCCGTGAAACCGATCGTTGCTGGTGATACCGCCACTTTCAACAGTTCCGTGCATTGCGTCATCTGCGATAACGCCCGGTCATAACCCGCTTCCAATTGATCCATCGGCGCATGCCGGTCCAGCAGGGCCTTGATGCCCAGATCATAACCGTCGCCTTCGAGGAAGCTGCGCTCGGCCTTGCGGGCGAGATCGGGATTGCGCGGCAACACGCGCGCTTCGATTTCTGTGTCAAACGCCGTGTAAGCGTCCATGCGCTGCGATTCCGCCGATTGCCATTGCTGCGCTTGCGCGGCGGCAAGCGAACCGCCGAGCGCGGCCCGGACTTCCAAAACGGTTTCATCGATGACGTCGCCGCTGTCGCCCGCCCGGCGGGCCGAGAGCTTGAACTTGTCTTCCAAGATGGAAGAAATGTCTTTGCTCAAATTATCCAGTTCATCCTGTGACGCCAAGCTGTCGAGTTGCTTCTGCATCGCGGCGAGTTTCTCGCTCACCACCGGGCGATATTGCGCGTACACCGCCGGCTGTTCCGTTTTCCAGACGGGCGCCAGTTGGTTCACCAGCGTCTGCGACTGGTCGGTGAACTGCTTGGCCTCGCGCAATTCGAGCGGGATGATCAGCTTGCCGTTCGCGACGCCGTGGGAATACTCGCGCGGCACCAGCTTCACACAGCGCGCGAGCAAACGTTGCATGCGTCCGATGTCCGCCTGCGACAGCAGATTCGGCAAATCGGATTCCACGTCATTGCGCCAGACGGTGACCGAATCTGTTTTTTGTTTTTCATCGGCGGTGTCGTTCCAAGCCACGGTTTTCGTGGGCGTCGAAATTTTATTGGTCAAACCAGCCGCTTGGGCCAACGCGAGCGGAAAATCAGACAACGCGAGAATTTCATGCTCATTCGCCTCGATGACATTCTTATCAGCGGCCTTGATGGCCACCTGCTGCTGTAAGAAATCAAGTAACTGGCGGATGCGCATCGTCTGCCACTCGAGATATTCGCGGGCCAGCGTCACGGCGACTTCCGGCTTGGCGGCCAGTTGCGGGTTCTGCAGGAGCATCGCGCTATCCACGCCCTCAGCAAACTGGGGCAACGTGATCAGCGCGCGCCATTGTTGAGCGCCGGCAAAGTTTTGCGACTTCTGGCATTGTAACATCGCCAGGGCGGCAGCTTGTTGCAGGCGCGCGCGCGTCATCCCGATCTTGCCTGCGTCGGAAAGATCCGCCGGAAACGGTGTCTCTAGAATTTTTTCGGCCTCGGTTGTCGTATCGTACCCGGCAAAATACGGTTTGAGCCGGGCGGTGGCGGTAGAGATCTGGTCGGCCAGGTTCGTCTGGCTCGTGCCGGAATAAATATCCAGCAACGCATCATCCAGCTTGCCTTGGATGCCGTGGAAATCGGCGCTCAAGGTCGCGCGCGATATGGCCGGCAGCAATAACGCCACCAGTAGGAGCGCGCGGACAAACTGTTTGTTTAAACGGCCGTTCATTGTTCTCTCACTTCACCGCGGGCGGAACGTCGATCGTCACAAGCGTGGGCTTTTCCGGAATCTTGGCGTTCAAGATCGCGGCCATTTGGCGCAATTGCGGTTGGAGCTGGTCGGTCATCGTCTTCGCCTGTTGCGCAAGCTCTTCAATGGCGGGGATGCTCATCTTGTAGCCGCTCTGGCGGTCGCGTTCTTCAACGCGGTCGATGAAAGTGATGATGTTGCCGTATTCGTATTTCAACTGGTCGGCGAGACCGGGGTTTTTGGGCTGAAGCTGCGGCAGGATCGCCTCACAGGTGACCTTCAAGCTGTACATGATGCCGCGCATGTCGAGAACGCGGCTTTCTGCGACGTAATGGCCCGTGGCGACAGGGTTGTAACGCGCATCCCGCCAGTCATCGAAATAGCCGTTGAGCGTGGGCGTCATCCACACCAGCGCACCGATGCATTCGCCCGCTTCAGGTTGCCAGTTTTTGGCGACGTTCAAAAGCTGGTCGATTTTTTCCGCGCAATCGATGGACGCGGCCGTCAAAACATCCGCGCGCGGCAGGGCGACCGGGCCGGCGTTCAGTTTCGTCTTCAGTTCGGCTTCGTATTCTTCCTTCAATTTCGCCTGCGCGGCAGGGCTGAGTTTTTTCAGGAAATAAGCGCGCGTACCCCAAAGCGCGGGCTCGATGACATAATGAAACAGGTTGCCGGCGTGATTGCTGATCATCGAACCGTCACGGGCCCGCAGAACGAGCGGTGATTCGGGTGAATCCGTGGAAGCATCACTGGAGGGAACACCGCCATCGAGGTAATTGTCAAACCATACCATTTTCTTGGTGCCGGCGACAACGCCTTCGATGGTTTCGTAGCCATGGTTATGATAAATGCCGAAATTGCCCTGCATCTTCTTGACGAGTTCGCCCAGCTCGACGCCATGTTCCATGGCGGCTTTGTCGTAATCCCCGTTTTCGCTGTCGATGATGGCCTGATACGCGGCCGCGTTGGTCACAAAGTCATGGCTGGCCTCTTCCATTTTCTGAACGGTATCGACTAGGTATTTTTTGACGACATCCAATGAAGGCGCGTCCGGAGCGACGGTGTCCGCTTTGGCCGAAAAGAAGGCCGTCAACAAAATGCAACTGGCAACCAATGTGTGTTTCATCGGTGAAAAATGTACTGCAATGCTGAAATCCCTACTTCCGGCGCCTTGCGGAAAGTTGTCGGCCTTTTGTCATCCCCCAAAACCGTCCAAATTGACTGCCAAGTCAAAAAATCGCATAAATTGCTGTTTTCGAGTGTTTTTATAACCATTTTACGGCTCGTGGCGCTTTGTCGTTTTTTTGCAATATGCGGCCAAAAGACCATGCCGGCCTAAAAGCAAACGCCGGGCGGTTGGATTCCGCCCGGCGTTTCTATTTAAGTCAGGTTATTGGATCTTCACTCCATTGTATGCCCAGTTGATGTCCGCCACGCCCGTATCCACCGGTTTGGTGCCGCCATTGGCCGCCACGTAGTTATATTTGAAATAGGCGACATGGCCGTCGGCAAAAGTCAGGTTCCCGCCCACATTGTGCCGGGCGGAAAATTGCTGGACCCAGCAATGCTGGACGCCGACCTCCTTGGTCGGGACGCCATAATACGGAAGATCCGTCGAACGCGCCCGACCATCGCCCATGAACACATACGCAGAAGGATTCTGCACCATCGTGGATTTGAAATTGACGCCATAGACCACACTCGCGTCCAATCCCGTGTTACCCTTGGGGTTCATGCCGTAATTGAAGACGATGCGGTTCGGATCGGTATTTTCATCCGGCTGGGTGACCGCCGGGCAATCAAAGATTTTCTTGCTGCTGGCGAAGTTTGGACCGCCCGCATTTGCCGCCACTTCCCAGAGCGCTTTGCCGCCCACATAAGCTGGCAACGCATTGAACCACGCATTGTCACCTTGGCCGGCATTGTGAAAATCGGTCATGTTGCTCCAGCCGGGCGTGTTCTCGTTGTAGCCGGCCGAGCCGGGCGTGGCGGTGGGGATTTTCGGCATCGGGAAGAGGTTTTTATTGTCGTCCAGATACAGGCTCTGGGCCATGCCCCACTGGCGGAGGTTGCTCAAGCACGCGGCCCCGTAAGCCTTTTGTTTGGCTTTGGCCAGCGCGGGCAGGAGCATGGCAGCGAGGATCGCGATGATGGCGATCACGACCAGGAGTTCGATGAGCGTGAATCCGTTTTTGTTTCCGTTTTTTTTCTTCATAACGGGGAAGACCATCGCAGAGATGCAAAATCCGTTCTGCCGGAGGCTTGCGGAAAATTAGCGCGCGTTTGCGCGAAATGACGAAAACTGTCGGTGCCTTGCGAAAAGTTAACGGCGCCTTGCGATTCAGCCGTTTTTTTGCGCGGGCGTCTTTAACGGATACAAGCCGGGGCAGCAACCGAACGTCTCATGAAACGCGGCGCTGAAATGGCTCAGGCTGTTGTAGCCGACCTCAAGCGCGGCCTCGGTGACATTGTGATCGCCGGATTTGAGCAGTTCCGCCGCGCGCTCCATGCGCAACTGGCGGAGATGTTGCGTGATGGTGTGCCCGGTCTGCGCGGAAAAAACCCGGCTCAGATAAAAGTGGCTGCAACCGATTTTTTTACCCAGCTCTTCCAAGGAAGGCGGTGCGGCCAGATCCTGCTTCAATAAAAAAATCACCTGCTCCACGCGTTCTTGTGCGACGCGTTGCTGGCGCGTGCAAAACATTTCTTTTTCCGGGGGCGGTTGCAGGAGAAAAGTCACGGCCAGCTCCAGCGCCTTGCATTGATACCACAAGGGCTGCGCGGCGGCGTACACCGGCGGCTGTCGCAGGGTGGCGATAAGTTGCTGTTGCGAGGCACCGAGGCGCACGGTGGAACTCGCGACATGTTCACACGGGCAATTTTCAATGGCCGCCTTGGCGACGGGATGCAACACGCCCTCCATGCCTGCGAGTTGCTTGGCCAGGAACGGGCAGGAGAATTCCACCGTCAGAAATTGATGTTGCTCATTGGTCGCGCGCTTGGCCTTCAACGGCGTATCCTGCCGATGGTAAAACGCCGCCGTTCCGGGTGTGAATTCCGTGCGCCCGCCTTTGCCTTCCACAAATCCATGGCCGTCGAGGTTCAGACACAATTCAACACAGCCGGGATGAAAGCTGGCACCCCAATCAAACTCGCGCTTCGCATAAAAATCATGCCACTCAAAACTGTAGCCCGCGCCGTGAAAACTGCCAAAGAGCGGCTGCCAGCCCTTGCCGACATCACGCCACGCATCAGCCTCCGTGTGGGCGGGGCCGCGCCGGGATGTTTGTGCTGTGGGGCTGGTGTTCAAGGTCTTTTAAAAATCACTGCCCGCCTAATTTTTTTTCCCAGGCGGCTACTTTCTTCAGAAGATCCGGTAATCGTTGGATGGCGATGATCTGTCGTTTAAAATCGCGGTCTGGCTGCGCGGGCACACCCAGATATTTTGCGCCGTCAGGAATGTCCGTCATGACCGCCGAGGTGGCGCCGACCGTGACTTGGTTACCGATCTTGAGATGCCCGCCGATGCCGGCCTGCCCCGCCAGTACCACATAGTTGCCCAGCTTGGTGCTGCCGGAGATGCCCACCTGACTAATGAGCAAGCAATGCTCACCCGTTTGCACGTTGTGCGCGACCTGCACAAGATTATCGATCTTCGTGCCGCGCCCGATGATCGTCGCGCCGAGCGCACCGCGGTCAATGCAGGAATTCGCGCCGATCTCCACATCGTCACCGATGATGACATGGCCGATCTGCGGCACCTTGCGATGAAAGCTCACGTCGAACACATAACCAAATCCGTCCGCACCGATGACCGTGCTGGAATGGATGCGCACCCGTTTACCGATCTGCGTGCGCGCGTAAAGCGTCACGTTCGGGAAAAGCTTCGTTCCTTCGTCGATGACCGAATCATCCCCCACATGATCGCCCGCCAGCAGCGCGACCTTGGCGCCGATCTTCACCCGTTCACCGATGGTGCATAGCGGGCCGATATGCGCCGTGGGGTCGATGTGCGCGGACTTCGCAATGACAGCGGTGGAATGGATGCCCGCCGGCAATTCCGGTTCCGGGAAAAAGATAGCAACGGCCTTGGCGAAAGCCACGCGGGGATTTGCCACCCGGATGACGGTCTTGTTCGCCGGCGTAAACTCCTTGCCTGCAATGATCGCCGTGGCCGCACTTGCCTCGGCGGCGGCGAAGTACTCGGCCGTTTCCGCGAAGGTCAGGTCGCCCGGCTTGGCCTGGTCGGCGCTGGCAAAGCCCGTGAGCCGCGCGGCGGGGTCGCCGAGCACTTCGCCGCCAAGCCGTTGCGCGATTTCTGCTGTGGTGAGAGTCATTGCATTGACTTGTTTGTCGCGGCCTACTATAAAGCCGAAAGCATCCAGTTCAACTTCTACTTTTATGGCCAAAACGTTTCGTGTCGGGCTGATCGGCTACAAGTTCATGGGGCGCGCGCATTCCAATGCGTGGCGGCAGGCCCCGAAATTTTTTGATCTCAAGGCCAATATCGAGATGCACACCATCTGCGGCCGCGATGCCGCCGGTGTGAATGCCGCGCGCGCCAAACTCGGCTGGCAGTTCGCCACCACGGACTGGCGCGAGGTCGTAGAATCGCCGCTGATCGATATCGTGGACATCGGCACGCCGACTTTCACGCATGCGGAAATAGCCATCGCCGCGCTCAAGAACAGTAAGCATGTGCTCTGCGAAAAAGCCATGGCCCGCGACCTCAAAGAATGCGAAGCGATGTTCGCCGCCGCCAAAAAATCCAAACGCGTCCACATGGTCTGCCACAATTACCGGCGCATCCCCGCCATCGCGCTCGCCAAGCGCATGATGGAAGAAGGCGTGCTGGGGCGCATCCATCATTTCCGCGCGCGCTACGCCCAGGACCGGCTGGCGGATCCTGAATTTCCTGTGGATTGGCGGTTGCAAAAAGAGACCAGTGGCAGCGGCGTACATAGCGACATCAACTCGCACATCATTGATCTCGCACGCTATCTCGTCGGTGAATTCACCTCCGTCTCCGGGCTCGTTCACACCTTCGTGCCGGAACGCCCGCGCGCCGATATGCTTGCCAAGGGCAAACGCCAGCTCGGCAAAGTTACCGCGCCCGACTCCGCGGCCTTTCTCGGCTGGATGGAAGGCGGCGTGATGGCGAACCTGGAAGCCACACGTTACGCCTCCGGCCGCCGCAACCATATCGAGATCGAGATCAACGGCAGCCTCGGGTCCATCGTTTTCGATTTCGAGGACATGAACCGGCTGAAATATTACAACGCCAACGATCCGAAAGACCGGCAAGGATTCCGGGACATCATCGTCTCGCAACGCGACGGCATCCAGCCCTACGTATCGAACTGGTGGCCGCCCGGCCATGGCATCGGCTATGAACATACCTTCGTGCACACCGTCGCGGATTTCGTGAACGCCTGCGCCGATGGCAAGCCCGTGCATCCGACCTTCGAAGACGGCCTGAAAAATCAGCGCGTCCTCACCGCCGTGGAAGAATCGTCTGCCAAAGGCAAGTGGGTCAAATTGTAGGGCGGCCTTTCCAGTTGGAGTTCAAGCTTTAGCTTGTTCCCCTTTCCGCTTAACTTGTCTGGAACGGATCTCATATGCCGCCCTCCTCACTCGACCTGCTCATCCCGCAACTGCGCGATGCCGTCGGCCCCGTTATCCTCATCTCCGGCGTGGGCCTGCTGCTGCTGACCATGACCAACCGTCTGGGCCGGGCCATTGACCGCGCCCGGGCTTTGAAGAATGAACTGTCCCGCCAGACCGGCGTGGAACGGGCGGCCACCCAGGAACAGGTATCCGTCATTTTCCGCCGTGCGAAAATCATCCGGCTGGCGATTCTGTTTTCCGTCACCAGCGCCCTGCTGGCGGCGTTTCTCGTGATGACTTTGTTCCTGGCCGCGTGGTTGCATTGGGAATATGCCTGGCCCGCGTGCGTGATCTTCACGGCCTGCCTGGCATCGCTCTGCGCCTCCTTGGTGGCCTTCATCCTGGATATCAACCTCTCCCTCCACGCACTGAAATTGGAACTCGAAGGCCCGGCCAAGACATAATAATTTTTCGTCCGATGTGCGCCCGTCCCCGGGCGCAGCAATATTCGTATGCCCGCAGCCCTGATCTTCACGAGATCTCTCAACTTGGTCCCTTCGCCAGAACCGACCATTCCCGTATTTGAAATAATTCAGTCCCTTGACACCATCCAGATACGGGCCGACGTTTTATCATGAAGACAAAAGTTGCACTACTGGCGATTGCCATGGCGACCATCCAGTCTGTCGCTTTGGCCCAACAAACACCCAAACTGTCCGCGACCAGCAAAACGTTTGATACGGAGAAAATTCGCGTGAACACGCCGTTAAGCGTGAACCCGTTGACCGCCAAAAATGCTGACACGCACATCGACCGTGTCGGCAATGCGAGTTCACGACCATGGACGCAGATTGTGGGCTGGCAAAATGGTTCCTCTTCGTGGAATCCTGACACGCATGAAGCAAGATTCTGCCTGGTATCATTTGGTACGGATTCAACGGCGGGCCATTAATTGGGGTGACCAGTTCTACGGTGTGACCATCTGAATCTTTGACTGCGGTGCGAGGGACACCTCCACCTCCTAACCTGCGTTGCTTATTTTTTCTGCGCTACCGCCTCCAACACTTTTTGCGTCCACTGCTCGTCGTGGGGCCGCACGATGACGACTTTAAAACCGTGTTCGGCGGCTTCCATGCGCACGCCCTCGGAATCATCGACGTGCAGATCGATCCCAAACGCGGGCGGATATTTTGAGGGCACATTTGCCAGCTTGCTGCCCTCCATCTGTCGCCGATGACGCTCATCATTCACAACGCCGTCGATGCGGACGCCGTATAGAAACAACCAGCGACGGATGTGAAGGGGCG
>DASZCA010000199.1:0-4086 GCA_035943555.1 Verrucomicrobiia bacterium | reverse complement strand
ACAACGTGTCGTCTCGGTCGACCTGAACTTCCCCGCGCTCAAGGCCAAGAACCTCGTCGCCCAGGACGTGGTGAACGCCATCAACGCGCAGAACCTCATCCTCCCCAGCGGCACCACCAAGATCGGCTCGACCGAATACAGCGTGGCCGTGGACTCCAATCCGCGCCTGATCGATGACCTGAACCACCTCCCCATCAAGGTCGTGAACGGCGCGACGATTTATCTCAGCGATGTGGCGCAGGCGCACGATGGTTACACCCCGCAACAAAACTCCGTCCGTCAGGACGGCGTCAAAGGTGCGTTGCTCACCATCATGAAGGCCGGTAACGCGTCCACATTGGACGTCGTGAAAAATATCAAAGCCGCCCTCCCCGGCGTGATGGCCACCGTTTCTCCCGATTTGCAGGTGAAGGAATTCGCCGACCAGTCCCTGTTCGTCCGCGCCGCCGTCACCGGCGTGTTGCGCGAGGGTGCCATCGCCGCCGCCTTGACCGCCTTGATGATCCTGCTCTTCCTCGGTTCTTGGCGCAGCACGTTCATCATCGCCCTCTCCATCCCGCTCTCCGTGCTTTGTTCTATTGCCGCCCTCAGCGCGCTCGGTGAGACCATCAACCTGATGACCCTCGGCGGCATGGCGCTCGCCGTCGGCATTCTCGTCGACGACGCCACCGTCGCCATCGAAAACATCCATCGCCACATGGCTTCGGGAAAAAAGCTCGATGACGCCATCATCGTCGGCTCCCAGGAGATCGCCCTGCCCGCCTTCGTCTCGACCTTGTGTATCTGTATCGTGTTCGTGCCGATGTTCTTCCTCGCTGGTGTCGCGCGTTTCCTGTTCGTCCCGCTGGCGGAAGCCGTCGTGTTCGCGATGCTCGCCAGCTACGTCCTGTCCCGCACGCTCGTCCCGACCTTGGTGATGTGGTTCTACCGCAATGTCGAATCGCACGATTCCCATCCCGATGAATCCAAGGCTCCCGCCTGGGTGCGCCCGTTCATCCGTTTCCAAGCCGCCTTCGAACGCGGCTTCGAACGGCTGCGCAATAATTATCGCGCCCTCCTCGAAAGCTGCTTTGCCCATCGCCGCCCGGTCGCCCTGTTCATCATCATCTTCTGCGTCGCCTCCTGGTTGCTGGCGGCGGTGCTGGGCCGCGATTTCTTTCCCGCCGTGGACGCCGGCCAGTTCATGCTCCACATCCGCGCCCGCACCGGCACCCGCATCGAGGAGGTCCAGCGCCTCACGGACCAGATCAATCACACCATCCGTCAGGAGATTCCTGAATCGGAATTGGAAGGCATTCTCAACAACACCGGTATCCCGAACTCTTCCATCAACCTGAGTTACAACACCAGCGGCATCATCGGGCCGGCAGATGCGGACATCCTTGTCTCGCTCAAACCCGGCCACGCGCCCACGGAAAAATACGTCCGCGCCCTTCGCAAACGTCTCAACCGCGAATATCCCGGCACCATGATCTATTTCCTGCCGGCCGATATCGTCAGCCAGACCTTGAACTTCGGCCTGCCGGCGCCGTTCGATATCCAGATCGCCGGCCGCGATCAGGCGGGCAACCGCGCCCTCGCCGTGAAACTCACCGAGGCGATCAAAAAAATTCCCGGCGCGGTGGACGTCCGCGTGCAACAACCGGATAACTGGCCCCAGTTCTCCATCGAG
Organism: Verrucomicrobiia bacterium; assembly: GCA_035943555.1. GTDB lineage: Bacteria > Verrucomicrobiota > Verrucomicrobiia > Limisphaerales > UBA11358 > UBA11358. The sequence goes on along the minus strand of DASZCA010000199.1, from coordinate 2,414 downwards.
GTGGATCGCAACAAGGCCGCCGACCTCGGCCTGACCGAACAAAACGTGGCCAATTCCGTGCTGCTCGGCCTGAGCGGCAGCAGCCAGGTGTCGCCCGCCTACTGGCTCGACCCCAAAGTCGGCATCCAATACCTCATCAACGTCCGCGCCCCGGAATCCGCCATGGATTCGGTCGGCCTGCTCAATGCCTTGCCCATCAGCGCCGGCCGGTCGACGGAGGAAGGCGCGCAAATCCTCGCCAATCTCGCCACCCTCAAGCGCGTGAACATCGCTCCCGTGTTTTCGCACTACGACGTGCTGCCCGTCATTGATGTCTTCGGCGGCGTGGATGGCCGCGATCTCGGCGGCGTGCTTGCCGACATCCAGCCGTTGATTGAAAAAATTAAAAAAGACCTCCCGCGCGGCAGCAAGATCATCGTGCGCGGCCAGGCGGAAACCATGCGCTCCAGTTTCATCGGCCTCGCCGTCGGTCTGGTCGGCGCCATCGTGCTCATCTATTTCCTGCTCGTGATCAATTTCCAGAACTGGCTGGACCCGTTCATCATCATCACCGCCCTGCCCGCCGCGCTCGCCGGTGTCGTCTGGGGATTGTTCCTCTGTCAGACCACCTTGAGCGTTCCCGCCTTGATGGGTGCGATCATGAGTCTGGGTGTGGCCACCGCCAATTCCGTGCTGGTCGTGACCTTCGCCCGCGAAAACATGTTGCGCGGTCTCGATCCTGTCGCCGCCGCGCTGGAAGCCGGCATTGGCCGCATCCGGCCTGTTTTGATGACCGCCATGGCCATGATCATCGGCATGTTGCCCATGAGCCTCGGCCTCGGTGAAGGCGGCGAGCAAAACGCCCCGCTCGGCCGCGCCGTGATCGGCGGCCTCATCTTCGCCACTATCGCCACATTGTTCTTTGTGCCGATTGTTTTCAGCTTCATGCACCGGCGCGGCAAATGCGCCCGGATCAAAACCGAAAGCGAACCCATTTTATCTTAATGTCATGAACCCAAACGCGACCGCCCCCGCCTCCACGCCGCCCAAACGGCCTGCGAGCCTTGTCTTCATTGCGCAGATCGTCATCATTCTCGTCATCATCGGGCTGATCGTCGGCCTGCTTCCGCGCTGGATCGCCCGTCACCGGCTCTCGACGGAAAATCACGCCAGCTCGGTCATGTCCGTCAACGTCATTTCCCCCGTGCCTTACAAACCGGATCTCGGCACACCGTTGCCGGCTGAAGTCCAGGCCTTCACCCAGGCTTCGATCCACGCCCGCGCCAGTGGTTATCTCACCAACTGGTTCGCGGATATCGGTACGCATGTCACCAACGGCCAGGTGCTCGCGCTGATTGAAACGCCTGAGATCGACCAACAACTCGCCCAAGCCCGCGCCGAACTCGATCAGGCGCTCGCCAACCAGGGCCTTGCCAAGATCACCGCCGACCGTTGGACGGAACTGCTCAAAAGCTCCAGCGTCAGCGATCAGGAAACCGCCGAGAAACAGGCAGACTACACCTTGAAGCAGGCCAACGTCGCCGCCGCCCAAGCCAATGTTCATCGCCTCGAAGAAACCTCAAACTTCGGCCGCATCACCGCTCCGTTTGAGGGCACCATCACGGCACGCAATACCGACATCGGCCAGCTCATCAGTGCTAACGGTGGCCCCGAATTGTTCCGCCTCGCGCAAACCGATCCTCTGCGCGTCTACGTTCGCGCGCCGCAAGCGCTCATTTATTCCATCGTTCCCGGACAGACGGCCGAACTGACCTTTCAAGAACAGCCCGGCCGTATCTTCGCCGCCACCGTCACCCGCACCGCCGGTGCCGTCGATCCCGCCTCGCGCACGTTGCAGGTGGAATTGCAAGTGCCCAACCCCAAAGGTGAAATCCTTGCGGGCAGTTTCGCCCAGGTGCGTTTCAATGAAGCCGTCAACACGCACGGCCTCACCATCTCCGACAACGCCCTCATCTTCCACGCCGAAGGCATGCAGCTCGCGCTTGTCGATGGCAACAATGTCGTGCATCTGCGCTCCATCAAACTCGGCCGCGATTTCGGCAACACGGTGGAAGTCCTCAGCGGCTTGGCGCTGGAAGACCGCGTCATCATCAATCCGCCGGATGCCATCGCCGACGGCATGACCGTCCAGATTTCCGCTCCGCCCTCCACGAATTCTCCGGCCAAATGAGAACCGCGTCGCTCATCAGCATCCTTGCACTGGTCGCCGGCTTGGCGGGCTGTTCCGTCGGTCCGAACTATCATCGCCCCGCCGCGCTGCCCGGCCAGACGTCGCCCGAAAAGTTCAGCGGCGAGACACCCTCTGGTACCAATCAAGTCGTCTGGAAAATCGCCGAGCCGTCCTCGCACCTCGCCCGCAGCGAATGGTGGGCCGGATTCAACGATCCGGAACTGAACCGCCTCGAAACCCTCGC
>DASZCA010000198.1:0-23225 GCA_035943555.1 Verrucomicrobiia bacterium | reverse complement strand
CTGACGATCATCGCGGTGAATCCGACGAACGGCACCGCGACCATCATTGGCGGTACGAACGTCACCTTCATTCCAAACACCAACTTCCTCGGCACGGCGACCATCGGTTACACTATCACGGATGGCGTGGGTGGAACGAATACGTCGCTTATCACCGTTTCAGTCACGAATATTCCGCCGGTGGCCGGCGCGGACTTTGTCAGCATTGCTGAAAATACGACGAACACCTTCACTCCGCTGACGAACGATGTGCTGCGGACATCCGGTGGCACCTTGAGCATTATTTCTGTCAGCCCGACGAACGGCACCGCCACCATCATCGGTGGCACGAACATCACGTTTGTTCCGAATACCAACTTCTTGGGCACGGCGACCGTTGGTTACACGATCATCGACGGTATCGGCGGCACCAACACCTCGCTGATCATCATCAGTGTGACGAACCGCCCGCCAGTGGCGAATCCAGATGGCTATTCGATCACTGAAAATACGACGAACACGTTCACTCCTCTGACCAATGATATCGTGGTCACGCCGGGCGGCACCTTGACCATCTTAAGCGTGAGTCCGACCAACGGCACGGCCAGCATCGTGAACGGCACCAACATCATGTTCATTCCGACGGCCAACTTCCTCGGCACGGCCACGATCGGTTATGCGATTACCGATGGTATCGGTGGTACGAACACATCGTTGGAAACCATCTCGGTGACGAATATTCCGCCGATCGCCAACCCGGACACCTACATCGCCGTGGAAAACACGACGAACACCTTCAGCCCGCTGACGAATGACGTGGTGCGGACGCCGGGCGGCACCTTGAGCATTATCTCCGTCAGCCCAACGAATGGCACCGCCAGTATTGTTGGCGGCACGAATGTGTTGTTTGTTCCGACCACGAATTTCCTCGGCACGGCGACCATCGGTTACACCATCGCGGACGGCATCGGCGGCACCAACACGTCGCTGATCACCATCACCGTCACCAACTTGCCGCCGCTGGCCAGTCCGGACTTTTACAGCATGCCGGAAAATACGACGAACACCTTCAACCCGCTCGCGAATGACACCTTGCGCACCTCCGGCGGCACTTTGAGCATTGTGAACATCAGCCCGACCAACGGCGTTGCTGCCATCATTGGCGGCACCAATGTCACTTTTATCCCCACGAATAATTTCATCGGCACCGCCACCATCGGCTACACCATCACGGATGGCCTTGGCGGAACCAATACGTCGCTCATCACCATCTCGGTCACCAACCGCCCGCCGGTGGCTGGCCCCGACTTTGTGAGCATCGTGGAAAATACCACCAATACGTTCAGTCCTCTGACCAATGATGTCGTGATTACACCGGGCGGCACTTTGACGATTATTTCCGTCAATCCAACGAACGGCACGGCAAGCATTGTTGGCGGCACGAATGTGGTCTTTGTCCCGAACACGAACTTCCTCGGCATCGCGACGGTTGGCTACACGATCACGGACGGTGTCGGTGGTACAAATACCTCGCTGATCACTATCAGCGTGACGAACATTCCGCCGGTGGCCAATCCGGATAACGTCAGCATTACGGAGAACACGACGAACACCTTCACTCCGCTGACCAACGACGTGGTGCGGACGCCCGGCGGCAGTTTGACCATTATCTCCGTCAGCCCGACGAACGGTACCGCGACCATCTTGGGTGGTACAAATGTCACCTTCATTCCGAACACCAACTTCGTCGGCACGGCGATCATCGGTTACACGATCATCGACGGCATTGGTGGTACGAACACTTCGTTGATCACCATCGGCGTGACGAATATTCCGCCGATTGCGAATCCGGATGGTTATGGCATCGTCGAGAATACGACGAACACCTTCATTCCTCTGACCAATGACATTGTGCGGACACCCGGCGGCACGCTGAGCATTGTCGGCGTCAACCCGACCAACGGCACGGCGACTGTCCTCGGTGGCACGAATGTCACCTTTGTTCCGGCCACGAATTTCATCGGCACCGCCACCATCGGCTACACCATCACAGACGGCATCGGCGGCACCAACACCTCGCTGATCACCATCAATGTGACTAACATTCCGCCGGTGGCCAATCCTGACACCAATTCAATCGCGGAGAATACGACCAATACGTTCAGCCCGCTCACCAATGATGTGGTCATCACCCCGGGTGGCAGCCTGACGATCATTGCGGTGAATCCGACCAATGGCACGGCGACTATCATCGGTGGCACAAACGTCACCTTTGTTCCGACGACGAACTTCCTCGGCACGGCGACCATCGGTTACACCATCACGGACGGCATCGGCGGCACGAACACCTCGCTGATCACCATCAATGTGACCAACATTCCGCCGGTGGCCAATCCGGACGCGTATACGATCTTGCAGAACTCCACGAACACGTTCAACCCGCTGACCAATGATGTGGTGCGGACGCCGGGTGGTACGCTGACCATCGTGAGCGTCAATCCGACCAACGGCACGGCTGCCATCATTGGCGGCACGAATGTGGTCTTCACGCCCACGAACAATTTCACCGGCACCGCGACCATCGGCTACACGATCACCGACGGGATCGGCGGCACCAATTCCTCCGTCATCACGGTTACTGTGCTTTCAGTGGCGGATATCGCGGTGATCAAGACCGGCGCAGCCGGCGTCTATGCCGGGACAAACTTTGATTACACCATCACCGTGACGAACCTCGGCCCCGGTGTGGCCGCGAATCTGTCCGTCACAGACACTCTGCCGGCCGCGGTCACCTTCTTCAGCGCGACCGCCGGTCCCACCGTGAATGGCAGCCTGGTTGTCTGGACGAACCTGGGCACGCTCGCTCCGAATGCCTCGACCAATCTCACCGTGTCCGTGATCGCGCCGCTCACCGGCGTCAGTCTGACGAACGTCGCCAGCGGCGGCAGCCCGACGAGCGATCCGAACCCGACGAACAACACCAGCCCGCCGGTGTTCACGACTGTGACGCCGATCGCCAATCTCGCCATCGCCAAAATCGCGCCGGTGGCGGTGTCCGCCTTGAACAGCCTGACCTACACCATTTCCGTGACCAATTTCGGTCCGTCGAGCGCCAGCAGCGTCGTAGTGACGGATGCGTTGCCGGCCGGTGTGGCCTTTGTCAGCGCCACGGGCAATGGCTCCAATGTCAGCGGCGTGGTGATGTGGAATTTCGGAACCCTGACGAACAGCCAATCGACCAACGTGACGGTGACCGTGACGGCCCCGGCCAGTGGAATCTTGACTAACGTGGCGAGCGTCCACAGCCCGACGTTGGATCCGACGCCTACCAACGATGTGACCCCGCCGGTCATCACCACGGTTGCCTTGGTGGCTGATTTGCGCCTGGGCAAAACCGGTCCGGCCACGGTCTTCGCGGTGAGCAACTTGACCTACACGATCAGCGTGACGAACTTCGGCCCGTCGACCGCCAGCAGCGTGACCGTAACGGATACGTTGCCCGCCGGCGTAACCTTTGTGAGCGCGCCCGGCGGCGTGAATAACGGCGGTACGGTGACTTGGAACGTAGGCACGCTGGCCAGCAACCAGGTGGCCAACGTCACGGTGACGGTGACAGCCCCGCCTTCCGGTTCCTTGACGAACGTCGCCAGTGGCGGTTCTCCGATCGGCGATCCAAACCCGACCAACAACGTGACGCCGCCCGTGACGACATCCGTAACTCCGGTCGCATCCCTCGCAATCGCGAAAGTCGGTCCGGCCTCGGTGTTGGCGAACAGTAATTTCAGCTACACCATCAGCGTGACGAACTTCGGCCCGTCGAGCGCCAGCAGCGTGGTGGTGACCGATGCATTGCCCACGGGCGCAACCTTTGTCAGTGCCAGCAGTACCGGCACAAACATCGGCGGCGTGGTCACATGGAGCCTCGGAACCTTGAGTTCAAATCAGGTGACGAACTTTACCGTCACCGTGACGTCACCTGCCAGCGGTTCGTTGACGAACGTCGCCAGTGTCAACTCGCCGACCAGTGACCCGACGCCGACGAACAACGTGACGCCGCCGGTGACAACCGGCGTCATCCCGGTTGCGGATGTCAGTCTCATAAAAGTCGGCCCTGCACTGGTGCTGCCGGGAACTAACTTTGCCTACACCATCACCGTGACAAATAGCGGACCTTCCAGCGCTGCCAATCTGTCCGTGACGGACAGCCTGCCCGCCGCCGTCACCTTCGTCAGCGCGACGACCGGCTCTGCCATCAACGGTAGCCAGCTTGTATGGAACAACCTCGGAACGCTCGCGGCAAATAGCTCGACCAACCTGACCGTGACAGTGACCGCACCGTTGCGCGGCAGCATCACCAACATCGCCAGCGCGGGCAGCCCGACCTTGGATCCGACGCCCACCAACAACGTGACGCCGCCGGTGACCTCGACCGTCATCAATGTGCCGCCCGTGGCCGTGAACGATCTTTCCTCCACGCCGGTCAATCTGCCCGTGACCATTAATCCGCTGGTCAACGACTTTGATACGAACGGCGACACGCTCACTATCATCAGCGTGAGTTCGACCAACGGCACGGCGACCTTCACGGACACCAACGTCCTGTTCACGCCCGCTGCTGATTTCCTGGGCACTGCGACGGTCGGTTACACGATCAGCGATGGTAACGGCGGAACGAGCAGCGCCATCATCTTCATCAGCGTGACCAACCGCCCGCCGGTGGCGAACGACGATGTGGCCGCTGGCACCAACGGTATGGCGCAAGTGATCAATCCGCTGGTGAACGATACCGATCCGGACGGCGACGCCCTGACCATCACCAGTGCGACCAGCACGAACGGCATTGTCGTGATCAACGGCGGCAGCACGAGCCTCACCTTCACGCCCACGAATAACGGTGCCGACATCATCAATTACAGCATTAGCGATGGCCGTGGCGGCAGCGACAGCGCCGTTATCACGGTGAACGTGAGCAGCGTGGCGGATCTGATGATTGTTAAGACCGCTCCGATCAATGTGCTGGCCGCGAGCAATTTCAGCTACACCATCAGTGTGACGAACCTTGGACCTTCCCGCGCCGTGAGCGTGATCGTGACTGATACGCTGCCGGCGGGCATCACGTTTGTGAACGCCAGCGGCAACGGCATCAACGCGGGCGGCAAGGTCACTTGGAGTCTCGGAACATTGACGGCGTTACAGGCGACGAACCTCACCCTGACTGTAACGGCCCCGGTAACTGGCGTGAGCCTGACGAACGTGGCGAGCGTAGGCTCGCCCACGAGCGATCCGGTTCCGACGAACAACCTCACCCCGCCGGTGGTCACGGGTGTCACGCCAGTTGCCGATGTCAGTGTGGTCAAAACCGGCCCGGCCGGCGCCTTGTTTGGTGCGAACTATAATTACACGCTGATAGTCAGCAACGGCGGTCCGTCCATGGCCGCCAACCTGAGCGTGACCGACAGCCTGCCCGCCGGTTTGACGTTCGTCACTTCAGCACCGTTGACGACGACGAACGCCAGCAACCAGGTCATCTGGAATGTGGGCAACCTGAATGCCAACACGGCGAGCAATCTGACGCTGACTGTCATCGCGACCCAGCGCGGCAGCCTGACCAACACCGCCGCCGTGGGTGGTCCGACGTTCGATCCGATACCGACGAACAACCTCACGCCGCCGGTGGTCACGGGTGTGACGAACAATCCGCCGCTGGCAAATCCTGACTTGCAGGCGATGACCGAAAATACCTCCGGAACCTTCAGCCCGCTGACGAACGACGTGGTACGGACACCGGGCGGCGTGCTGACCCTCCTGGACGTCAGCACCACGAACGGCACTGTGAGCGTTCTGAACAGCACGAACATCACTTTCACGCCGGCGACCAACTTCATCGGCTTGACGACGTTGATCTACACGATCACCGATAGCGTGGGTGGCACCAACTCCTCGACCTTCACCGTGCTCGTGACCAACATCCCGCCGCTGGCGATCCCGGATGCGTACAGCATGAAGGAAGATGGCACCAACACGTCCAACCCGTTGCTGAATGACGTGGTGCAGACGGCCGGTGGTACCTTGAGCATCGTGAGCGTCAGCCCGACGAACGGCACCGCGACCATCATCGGTGGCACGAACGTGGTGTTCATCCCAATCATCAACTTTGTTGGTGTCACCACCATCGGCTACACCATCACGGATAACGTCGGCGGTACGAACACTTCGCTGATCACGGTGACGGTCACGAACCAGTCGCCGATCGCGATTCCGCAGACCTTCTCCACGACGGAGAATACCGCCTTGCCCGTCACACTCGCCGGCGTTGATCCGGTCGGACGCCCGCTCTCATTCATCATTACGGGCAACCCCGCGCACGGTATCTTGACCGGCTTGAATACGAACACCGGCGCGGTGACCTACACGCCGACCAACAACTTCCTCGGCACGGACACGTTCACCTTCCGCGTCAATAACGGCGTCAACAACAGCTCGAATGCGACCATCACCATCAACGTCACGCCGATCGCTGATCTGTTGGTCCAGCAATCCGGCCCTGTCAGCGGCATCGCCGGTTCGGACCTCGTGTTCACTGTTGCAGTCACAAACCTCGGTCCGGCGGGTGCGACGAATGTGGTCATCACGAATGACATCGACGCCAGCTTCACCTTTGTCAGTGCATCTGGTTCCGGTGTGAACTCCGGCGGCGTGGTCACTTGGACGATCCCTGTGTTGCCTGCCAACGGCAAAACAAACCTGACCGTGACTTTGGTTGCGGTGGAAGGCGGCACCTATACGAATGTCGCCTCCGGCTTCAACGATACGCCGGATTTGAACACATCCAATAACGACGGTTCGCTCACGAATGCGCAAGTCGTCACCACTGTGTCTGCCTTGGCCGATGTGCAGGTGTTCAAGACCGGTAGTGCCAACGTTCTCGCGGGCGGCACGGCCAGCTATGCGATCATTGCCACCAACGCTGGCCCGTCCACGGCGGCAAATGTGGTGGTGCAAGACCGCTTGCCGGTTGGTGCGTCGTTGCAGACGGCCTCCGGAGATTATGTGATCAGCAACAATGTCGTCGTCTGGTCGCCAACAAGTTTGCCCGGTGGCAGTACGACGAACTTCACCGTCACCTTGACCGCACCATTCACCGGTACATTGACGAACCGCGCTTTGAGCACCTCGGATACGCCGGATAGCAACACGAACAACAATAACGGCTCCTCGTCTAACTCGGTCGTCCGCACCGTGGTGACGCCGGTGGCCGATCTTGCGGTGGGCAAATCCGGCGCCGCCGCCGGCGTGCTCGGCGCGAACTTCAGCTACACGATCACCGTGACGAACTTTGGCCCGTCCAGCGCGGCAAACTTCTCGGTGACGGACAGCCTGCCCGCTGGCATCGTCTTCATCAGCTCCGTGCCGGTGACGACGACGAACGCCGCCAGCCAGGTCATCTGGACCAACCTCGGCACGCTGGCCGCCAACGCGACGACCAACCTTACGCTCACGGTGAAAGCCGTCGCGCGCGGCGTGGTGACCAATATCGCCACCGTCGGCGGCCCGACGCTCGATCCGACTCCGACCAACAACGTCAGCGTGCCCGTGGTGACCGGCATCACGAACCGCCCGCCGCTGGCCGTGGATGACTTTGGCAGCACCGCAGAAAATGTGGCGGTCACAATCCCGGCCCTGGCCAACGACAGCGATCCGGACGGCGATGCGCTCACAATCATTTCCGTGAGCCCGACGAACGGCACTGCGAACATTGTCGGCACGAACATCGTCTTTACGCCGACCGGTAGTTTCCTCGGCACCGGTTACATCAGCTACACCATCAGTGATGGCTTTGGCGGAACGGATACCGGGCTCATCACCATCAACGTGACCAACCGTCCGCCGGTTGCGGTGAACGATTCCGGCAGCACGCCGAAGAATGTGGCCGTGACCATCCCGGTGCTGGCGAATGACTCCGATCCGGATGGCGACTCGCTGACCATCGTGTCGGTCAGCCCGACCAATGGTCTCGCCACCATCAGCGGTACGAACGTGGTCTTCACGCCGACGAATAATTTCCTCGGCACGGCCATCATCGGTTACACCATCACGGACGGCTTTGGTGGCTACAGCACCGCGTTGATCTTCGTCGCTGTGACGAACCGCGCACCGCTGGCGGCCAATGATTTCGGCAGCACGCCGAAGAATGTAGCCATCACCATTCCGGCCATGACGAACGACAGCGATCCGGATGGCGATACGCTCACGATCATCTCCGTCAGCCCGACCAATGGCTTGGCCAGCATCAGTGGCACGAATGTGATCTTTACGCCGACCAATAATTTCCTCGGCACGGCGATCATCGGCTATCGCATCATCGATGGGTTCGGTGGCACGAACAGCGCCCTCATCTTCGTGACAGTGACCAACCGCGCGCCAGTGGCCCAAAACGACAGCGTCACCACGCCGAAGAATGTGGCCGTGACGGTTCCGGTGCTCGCGAATGACAGCGATCCGGATGGTGATACGTTGACGATCATCTCCGTCAGTCCGACCAACGGTCTCGCCACGATCAGCGGTACGAACGTGATCTTCACACCGACGAATAACTTCCTCGGCACAACCTATGTCGGTTACACCATCCGCGATAACTTTGGTGGAACGAATTCCGCGCTGATCACAATTCTGGTGACGAACCGCGCGCCGGTGGCGGTGAATGACACTGCGGGCACGCCAAAGAATGTGGCCGTCACCATCCCGGCGCTGGCCAATGACAGCGATCCGGATGGTGATACGTTGACGATCATTTCCGTCAGTCCGACGAACGGCCTGGCGGTCATCAGCGGTACGAATGTGGTGTTCACACCCACGAACAGCTTCATCGGCACGGCGACTGTGGGTTATACGATCATCGATGGCTTTGGTGGCACGAACAGCGCGCTCATTACCATCAATGTCACGAACCGTCCGCCGGTGGCGAACAGCCAAGGCCTGGCGACGACATTTAATACGCCGAAAGCCATCACGCTCACTGGCAGCGATGCAGATGGCGATCCGCTGACCTACATCGTCGTGGGCCAACCCTCGAATGGTACGTTGAGCCTGCTGGATACCAATGCCGGCACGGTCACTTACACGCCGGCCAATAATTTCACCGGCACCGACACGTTCACCTTCCGTGTCAATGACGGCACAACTAATAGCGCGCTGGCCACCGTGACCATCACGGTTGGCACGCCGATCATCGCCGACCTCGCGGTCTTTAAAGTTGGTCCGACGAATGCCGTGGCCGGTTCGAACTTGGTCTACACCATCACGGTGACGAACATCGGGCCGTCCACCGCCACGAATGTGCTGGTGAGCGATCACTTGCCTCCCGGGTTCGCATTCATTAGCGCAACGCCTAACGGTGTGGTGATGGCCAGCAACGTGGTGAACTGGACGGCGTTTAATCTGCCGGCACATGCCAAGACCAACTTCACCGTGAGCGCTATTTCGATGGAAGGCGGTACCTACACCAACTTCGCAACCGCAATTTCGGACGCGTTTGATCCGAACCCGACGAACAGCGATGGCAGTTCCACGAATTCGCAGGTGCGCACCGTGGTCTCCGCGTTGGCTGACGTGGTGGTCTTCAAGACCGGTGGCACCAACGTGGCTGCCGGTGGCGTGGTGAATTACACCATCACCACCACGAACATGGGACCGTCCTCGGCCACGAACGTCGTAGTGAAAGACAACCTGCCGCCCGGTTCCACCTTCCAGAGCGCATCTGGCAGTTTCACAGTGAGCAACAATGTGGTGACCTGGACCGCGACGTTCCTCACCAATGGTGCTTCGGCGGTCTATACGATCGCCTTGACCGCCCCGGCCGGCAATGCGTTCACCAATATCGCCTTGGCGACATCTACCACACCTGACCCAAACCCGACCAATAACAGTGGTGCCGCCAACAAATCACGCGTCTCCACGACGGTGGTTCCGGCGGCCGATCTGGTGGTGCTGGTGTTCGGTCCGACCAACGCCGTGGTGGGCAGTAACTTTGTGTACAGCCTCATCTTGAGCAACGCCGGCCCGTCCGTCGCCTCGAACAATGTCGTGAGCGACACGTTGCCGACGAACCTCGTGTTCGTCTCCGCCAGTTCCGGTGGTGCCTTCAGCAACGGCACGGTGACCTGGCCGCTGGTGAAGTCACTGGCGGTAGGCGGCATTACCAATTACAGCATCACGGTGTATTCACCGCTGGTCGGCATATTTACGAACGTAGCTTCGGCAATATCCGCGACACTTGATCCGAATCCGACGAACAACACGGGCGTGTTGCCGGCCTCGCAGGTGCAGACCACGGTGACATTTGCCCAATTCAGCTTCATCGCGGGCACGCCGGTCTTCAATCCGCAGACCGGCTTGTATGAGGAAACGGTGATCGTGACGAATGTCGGCAATGGCACGGTGGCGGGCTTTCAGCTTTACGTCACGCTGCTGACCTCCAATGTCTTCCTGTGGAACGCCACGGGTACCAATGCCTCCGGCACTTATGTACAGTACAATTCACCGGTGGATCCGAGCAACCACGTAAGCCTCGCCCTGGAATTCTATGATCCGGCGCGCGTCGCGTTCACGAACACGCTGCGCGTGGTGCCCATCATCCCGGGCACGGGCGGCACGGTGGGTACTAATGGCTCCGTGGCCATCGACAAGATATTTACTGACACACGCACGAACGGCACACGGTTCGTCATCGAGTTCGTCTCGGTGCCGGGCAAAACCTACACCATCATCTACAGCGCGGATCTCGTGACTTGGAAAGTCGCCACGCCAAGCGTCACCGCGAACGCCAACGTCACCCAATGGTATGACGACGGCCCGCCGAAGACCGAGAGCCTGCCGACCTCGGTGGGCAGCCGGTTCTATCGCGTGATCCAAAACTGAACTGAATTGCCATGAAGAATCATCATACAGGTTGGCGGATGCCGGTGACCGGAGCCTTGTTGCTGGCCACCGCGGTCTCCGCCGAGCAGGACATGCAAACGTACTTGGATTCCACCAATCGCGTGACGCTGTCATTACGGCTGGGTTTTAACATCACCGGAAAATTTCGGGGCGTGGGCAGCACCTTCGCGCCCGGGGCGCCGCTCGCGGGGACCCGGCTCACCCCGCATGGCGACAAATACAATTACGATGACGGCTATGTGCTCGCCGATAAAAGCGGCAGCAAAGACGGCCTGACCTGGTACTGGGGCTATGACAATGCCAGCCAGGTCAACGCTTCCGGCGCAAACTCGATCGACTTCCATCGCACTGACGCCGTCGGCCTGCCCGGCGGACGGTCATACGATGACCAGCCTTACTTGGGCGCGGAACTGGCCTACGATTATCAACTCGGCAAGAACGATGACCGTCACCTGTTCTACGGCATCGAGGCGGCGGTGAACTACACGTCGATCTCTTTCGGCGGCAATGGCACCTTCAATCTTGCGCTCAGTTCGGTCACTGATACGTATGGCTACACGCCCGGCACCACGCCGCCCTCGGCCAGCTTGCCGTATCAAGGCAGTTTTCAAGGCCCCGGCTTTGTGCTGAACACCGCGCACACGACCCAGACCACGCCCCTCGGCACGGCCAGCTTTCTGGTGCAGCAGAACTTCGATGGCAACCTTTTTGGCTTCCGCCTCGGGCCATACATCGACTACATGCCGTCTCCGAAATGGAATGTACACCTCTCCGGCGGCCTGGCCTTGGGCGTGATGCAGGCAAGTGCTTCGTGGAAAGAAACCGTGACGTTGGCCGGCGGCGGCCTTGGTTCGGGCTCAACGATCAGCGGTCATGGCGATGACGTGAGCCCCTTGGCCGGGTTCTACATCGGAGTGGACGGGGAATACAAGTTTAACGACCGTTGGTCGGCGCAACTCGGCGTTCAATTCCAGGACATCGGCACCTACAGCCACGACTTCGGCGGCCGGGTGGCCGAGGTGGACTTGAGCAAGTCCATCTTCGTCAACGTAGGCATCAGCTACAGTTTTTAAGCGGCCGCCATGGCGCTTGTCAGTGACTGTTTAAATCTGTCCACGGTCACATCCGGCTCGATATAGACCGGCTCTTGGATCGGGCTAAACCGGGCAAAGTTGGCCAGCCGGGCCAGCAAGACAGGCGTGATGCGGCTCCGGGCGAGGATGAGAGTTTTCCCGCTTTCGGTCATGACATCGGCCAGCACCACATGCCCGAGGCGCAAGTCTTTCACGGCAACGGCCTGGCCCTGGCTTTTCACCGAGGTATCGGGCAGATAGATGTCAAAGCAGGCAAAGGTCGCGTCCAGCACCCGCGGATCATACCAGCCGGTCCGTTGTTGCATGATGCTCAACGCTTCGTCTCTGGGCATTTTCTTTGCCTCCAATTCGAGCAAATCGATCAATACTTTGAGAATCCGCGCCCCGATGGGAATGTCTTCGCCGTGCACGGCATCGGCAGGGAAACCGGAGCCGTCGTAATGTTTGTTCTGATAGAGCACGATGCGCGCGGCAGATTCGAGCCGGGGGATGTTGGCGACCAAGTCGGCGCTAATTTTCGGCACCCGGTTGAGCGTGTCCTGTTCGGCGGCTGAGAGACTTTCACCGGCCCGGGATTTTTCGATGATGGCGGGCGGCACGGTGATCAGGCCGACCTGCGCGAGCATGGCGGCGATCTGAAATTCCCATGCCCGGTCAAAATTGAACGAACTGATATAAGCGTTCATGTAGCCGGCCAGCGCTTCGCCGCGGCCAAAAGCGAACGGATCCGTCAAAGACAGCACATCGGCCAGGATCTTGACGCTGCCGTTGAGGGTTTTTTCAAGAAGCACCCGCTCGGCGGTGATGAGCAGGTGCTGTTTGATGCCGGCATTGAGCGCGCGGGCGATCATCTCCGGCGGACAGGGTTTGTTCAGGAACTGGAACACATGGCCCTTGTTGACGGCCTCAACGGCGGTCTGCTGGTCGGCGTTGCCGGTGAGCATCAGGCGGACGGTTTCCGGGAATTTTTTCTGCGCCTCGATGAGCAGATCCACTCCATTCATGCCGGGCATCTGCATGTCCGCCACGACCACGGCATAAGGGCCCGCGTCGGCCATTTTGGCCAGGGCCGCTGCACCGCCGGTGACGGTCTCGAGGTTGAAGTGCTGGCGCAAATTTCTTTCCACGGCGGCCAGCAGTTTGACGTCATCGTCAACGAACAGGATTTTCTCTCTCATAATGTTTTAATGGCAGGTGATTGCGGTGTGAGACATTTTTATGCCGGCACTTTCTGCTTTGGTGCCACGGAGGCATGCGTCGGTGCTTCCGTTGCGTGGAGCGGCAGCCGGATGATAAAGGTGGTGCCGCGGCCGGTTTCAGTCTCAAAACCTACGGTGCCACCGTGGCGTTTGACGATATTGCCGTAAACCAGCGACAGTCCCTGGCCGGTGCCCTTGCCCACGCCCTTGGTCGTGAAAAATGGCTCAAAAATCTTTTCACGATGGGCTTCCGGGATCCCCGTGCCGGTGTCGGATATGCGAACTTCAACCTGGTCAGACTCGCGCCGTGTGCGGATGGTGATGCAACCTTTTACGCCCGGCTTGTGCCGGTTGGCATCGCCGATGGCGTGGGCGGCATTCACGACCAGATTGAGGATGCATTGGTTGAATTCACCGAGAAAGCAGGGGACGAACGGCAGGTCCGGCTGCAAGTCGGTCACCATGTCCGCGACATATTTCCATTCGTTGCCAGCCACGGTCACGGAGCTTTCAATCGCCTTGTTTAAATTGGCGAGGCATTTTTCCCGCCCGCCCGGATGGGAGAATTCCTTCATGGCGCGAACGATTTTGCTGACGCGATCGATGCCATCGAGGCTGTCCGCCATGGCTTGTGGAATTTGTGCCCGCAGGTATGTCAGATCGCTTTCGGCCGTGAGCGTCTTGTTCCGTGCCAGCAATTCAGGGGTGAGGGCGTTGTTTTCGGCGGCGTCCAGCAGTTCTTCCTGGCTGCGCAGGATCTTGGTGATGGAGCCAAATGCGTCCTTTAAAAAACGGGTGTTATCGCCCACATATTGGATCGGTGTGTTGATTTCATGCGCAATGCCGGCGGCCAGTTGGCCGATCGATTCCAATTTTTGAGCCTGCCGCAACTGCAACTCCATCATCTGGCGTTCCACTTCTGCCGTCCGATACGCCGTGATGTCCCGGGAGATGCCGACCAATCCTGAAATGTTGCCGGCTTCGTCATGGATCGGGACCTTGGTGGAAGAGATGACCGATTTTTTGCCCGCATGATTAATCTCTTCGATCAGGCCGAGGATGGGCTCGCCGGTGATAAGCAAGCGCCGCTCATCCACCAATTTCTGGCGCGCAACCCGCATGGGGAAATAATCAGCATCCGTCTTGCCGATGGCTTTTTCCGGATGATCCAAACCCAGGTAGCTGGCATGCGCATGGTTGATGCGGGTGAAGCGGCTTTCGGTATCCTTGAAATAAATATGGTCCGGCAGGTTGTCCATGAGCGACTGCAGCAGGTCGCGTTCGGTGGCGAGCATGTGTTCAAATTTTTTCCGGTCAGAGATGTCCTGTTTGATGGCGATGAAGTTTTCGATGTTGCCCTGCGCGCTGCGGACGGGCGTGATGGTCATCTCTTCATAGTAATGACTGCCATCTTTGCGCCGGTTGATCAATTCACCGTGCCACGCCCCGCCAGCCAGGACTGTATTCCACATGTCGGTGTAAAATTCCCGTGACTGGTGGCCGGATTTCAAGATCGCCGTGGTCCGGCCGGTCACCTCGGCCGCCTCGTATCCGGTGAGCCGCGTAAAAGCCTGGTTTACCCAGAGAATCTTTCCATCGCATTGGGTGATGACCACGCCGTTGACGGCGGCTTCAAGGGCGGAGTTCAACAAGTGCAGCTTTTGTTCCGCGCTGATGCGTTCGGACTTTGTTTGCGCCTCGGCCGCTTCGCAACGTTCCAGCCTCGCGCGTACCGCTGCCAGCATCTTTTCCATCCGGAACGGCTTTTGGAGATGATCGTCCGCGCCATGCTCCATGCTGGTGCGGGCATCGGCGTTATAGAGGTCGCCGGTCATCAGGATCACCGGGATGGCGGCGGTTTCCGGATGGGCGCGCAATTCCTTGAGCACGGTGAACCCGCCGGTCCGGGTCATGTTCACATCCGCCAGGACGAGATTGGGATGCTGGGCAAAAGTAAGGGCAAGCCCTTCCGCGCCGTCAGCAGCGGCAATGGCTTCATAGCCGCCCTTCTGCAACGCGATCATGGTTGCCCGGCAGATCGCCGGATCATCATCAATGACCAGTATTTTCTTCATTAATTTCCATGGTGTTACCCGCGTCGACGGGCGGCATATCATGAAATCGACCAAAAACGGAAGCGACTGTATGTTTATCCACGCTGTCCGGCTAAAAGGAAGGGGAAGAAAATGACCGCCCTGAATTGATTTATGTAAGCCGCTTTATTCCAGTTATATGTGCAAACGCATAAGCGACCCAATAAAAAAGCGCCTGGCTAAAAACCTAAAGCCAGGCGCTTTCAACCCTAACCCAAATCACTCTACATACTATCTGACCGGGCAGGTGGGAAATTTGTTCAAACTATTTTTTACGCTGTTTTCACCCCGTCATTTCGACGTGATTTTGTAGATCTTGCCTGACTGCATCAGCGTATAAACCTCGCCGGAATTATCCTCCGCGAAACTGTTGATGTTGTCCGGCTGCTGCAACAGCGTGCCGTGGTCGGTCAGCTTTTGCGCCGTGTAATCATACCGCAATCCCCAGATCGTCCCCAGGTTGTAATCGCCATAGATATAAACGCCTTCGAGGGCAGGGGACTCCTTGCCGTGATACACATAACCGCCGATCACGCACAGCCCCGTGCTATGATCCGGATACATCGCCTGCGCCTGCATGTTTCCCCGGTGCGGGTACTCGATCACCGGCTCGATGTATTTTGCCCCATCCGGACCCGGCTTGTAATGATGCGCACCCTCGCGCACGCTCCAGCCGTAATTGCCGCCCTTCACGATCAGGTCCACTTCCTCCCACAAATCCTGGCCTACATCGCCGGCCCACAACGCGCCCGTCTTGGAATCAAAGCTATACCGCCACGGATTCCGCAAACCATAAGCAAAAATTTCCTTCCGCGCCGCGCTGTCGCCATTGCCCGGCTCCTTCACGAACGGATTGTCCTGCGGGAAGCCGTATTGGAGATCATGCTTGTTCTTGCCCGAACCCACCGTCGCGCGTGAGTTCACATCAATGCGGATGATCTTCGCCAGCAACGTCGACGTGCTCTGCCCGCTGCCGAACGGGTCGCCGCCCGCCCCGCCATCACCCAGGCCGAGATACAGATACCCGTCCGGACCGAACACCAGTTCGCCACCCTTATGGTTCGAGAACGGCTGGTTCACTTGCAACACGATCCGCTCCGAGGCCAAGTCCGCCTTGTCCGCGTCCGCATCCGACACCTTGAATTCGCTGATCACGCTCCGCAGCGGGAAATTCAGCGGCTTGGAATTCTGGTCCGCCGGGTTCTTCTGGTTGTAATACACATAGAACAGGTGGTTTGTTGTGAACCCCGGATGAAACGCCATGCTCAACAACCCGTCTTCGTTGTCCATGTTCGGGTGCCGGTCCTCGATGTTGAAAAACTCCTTCGCCTCGCTTCCGTCCGAACCCTTCTTCAGCACCAAAATGATGCCCGGCTGGTACACGATGAACATGCGGCCCGACCCGTCCGGCGCCTCGCTCATCCACACCGGCCGCTTTTCATTCAGCGACGCATTGGCGGAGAGTTTGGGGAACACCTGTTCCAGTTTCACGGATGGCAACGATTGGGCAAAGCCCGTGGCGGCCCCGACCAGCAGGGCGGCGGCTATGGATAAGATTGCTTTCATGCGGGTCAAGACGGTACGCGACCCCCGCCGGTTTCGACAGAAAATTTTCATGCCCGGAAACGATACCCCGCTACCGTTGCCCGGCAAACCAACATTCGTTCTAAACCCCCGTCCTTGATCATTCATGGTGCGGTTGGATTTTGTTGGATTCACCTGGATTGGAGCGCGGGCGGCCCGCCCGCGTTTTCATATCGCCCGCTCGCCCCGCATGGAGTAAATCACAAATGAACACGCCCTTGCCAAGTTTGATTTGGCTTACTATTTCCATTTTCATTGGCTTTTTGAGCGAAATCCACAAATCGTCATCCCCTCCTAAAAATTTTCGTTGGGAAATCATGGGATATCACAGGACTTTCTTGTTCATGCCGGAAGGAGCGCGGGTGTGAGCTTGCCCGCAAGTTGGTAAAAGGCCTGCCATCCGCGACGCCTAACTCGCTATTCCGAAATCGCAAACTTCTAGCCCTTGACGAACCTTGACCAAGCTTGACGAATGCTACTTCCCGGCCTTGGCCCAAACGGACCGGTTCTGAGATTTCCGTCCTCTCCGCGACCCTCTGCGTTCTTCGCGCCTCCGCGTTTATTCGAAGATCATTTATAATTCTATGGGCGGATTTGGGCGGATTTGCCCGGAGAAACCTTTCCCGGCTTTGATTTCCCCGTCTTTCAAAAGTCGGCGACTGTTTCGACTGGCCCGTCAAAAAATGACCGGGCCGAAACCCCAACGCTGCCGGGTAAGTCCGTGCGTCACTCTTTGCTCGCATCAAAACACTCATTATATTAGCTTTTAACAATATCAAATATAAATTTATACTAAATATATTAGTACATGTCAAGAAATGGATGCGCTTTTCCGTTCGCCCGCCCGTGGCCGCAAGCGCCGTCGGCGCGACATCTTTGTGGTCTTACACCCGAAAAGATTCCAAAGCTCCGTACCGAGCGATATATTCAGCCCATGGCCAATCCGCTCGGCCAGTGCGGACTTGCAAGTTCCAAAGAAACATGGCGGGTTAGCGATGCATCCCGTGGATCGAGAGTGCCCAATGCCGCATCAGGCAGCGGAACTTCGAACAATATGCATTTTTAAAATCCGACGTGCTGGTCTAGGACCGGGTTAAGAAACAAACGGGATTTCGCTCAAAAAAGTGCATTTTTTGGATGGTTTTATTTGGGTTTTTCAGCATTATCGTGTAGTCTATTGTGTTAATGAGCAAACCCAAGCTTGACGTCATAAGGAAATCTATAAGCCTTTCAGCCACAGTCGCTGATTGGGCGGATCAGCTTGCTCAC
Organism: Verrucomicrobiia bacterium; assembly: GCA_035943555.1. GTDB lineage: Bacteria > Verrucomicrobiota > Verrucomicrobiia > Limisphaerales > UBA11358 > UBA11358. Next base: position 5,069 of record DASZCA010000198.1, on the reverse strand, counting down.
AAGAAGGGATTCGGGTCAAATTATTCAGCATATATCGCAGATTTGATCCGGCATGATTGGGAAGAGCAACCGCAGGATCACCGGCATCCGGCCAAATCGGAGGGCGGGCCCAGTCACGGAGTCAGTTCCGCGTCCAAGAACGAGGCTGAGCACAAGATTGTATCCGTCGTCCACGCGGCAGCTCACGGGAAAGCTGATTCCCGGCGAAAATAATATCCGCGACTTCTTGAAGTTCCCGCCCGATTGCGTTCCGTTCATCGGTCGGCAAACTTCGTATTATGTTCAGCAGCTGATTCTTCATGGATAACTGAGTTTTTTGAGTTTTCATTGAGATTATGCGTTTTTAGTGAAGTTGACCGCCACCGTCGACCTGCCCAGAAATCGAGTCAGCCTCTGAGTCTCAATCGTCACAAGCTGATTTTCGCTTAATAGGAAAAAAATAGCGGAAAACAAGTCTTGGAGTCGGAAAACGTTATTCTGATGAAGAAACCGGCCCTTTTGAAAAAAAACATCAAATATGTCTGCAAGGCTGAGGCTGGCAGACAATTCACATCTCGTCTTTGACCCAAAGACTAAATCCATAAATCATTTCCCAACTTCCCAAGGGCAAATCCAAATAATCTGATTGAAAAACTATAACTCCATTCTCCAGTCTGTCAACTGTCGTCACACATAAGGCACCCGGTGACATGCGCGAAGGTGCAATGTCATGGGCTGAAGCAAGATATGAGGAACGTGCCGGTTTGGATCGATGGAGTCTGGGGCGAGATCAAGAGGGCTTCAAGATGGGGTGATGCCGATAATTACAAGCGGGCGACGGTGATTTAAGATATTGAGGTGCAATCTTTTCTGGCGCGGCCGATCCCGTCGCAGGCGGGAAGGCGAGCGGAAGCGACACGGTAAAAGTGGAGCCAGTTCCCAAGGCGCTTTTGCAGTGGATCGTCCCAGACATGGCTTCGGTGAGCCGTTTCACGATCGCCAACCCCAAGCCGCTGGAGGATTCCCCGCCCGTGGGGCGGGTGCTGAGGCGGGTGAATTTGCGGAACAATTTTTCCTGATCGGTTTCGCTAATGCCCGGGCCATGATCGCGGACGGCAACGAGGATGCGATTCGCGTCCTGCATGGCATGGATATAAACGCCGGACCGTGGCAGGGAAAATTTGACAGCATTCGAGACCAGATTATCGAGGATCTGCAAGAGGGCGGACGGGTCGGCGTGGACATACAAAGGGGCGGCGACGACGAATTGCAGGTCGATCAGCTTTTTATTGGCGGCCACGCGGTTGTTCGCCAGGCTTTGCTGAACGGCTTCCTGAACGCTGCAAGGGGCGGGTGTGAAGTGAAAGCCGTGCCGCTCAATCATGTTGATATCCAGTAAATTGGTGATGAGTCCCTGCATGCGGGCGGCCGCCTCCGAGATGTTATGCAGCATTTTTTCCATTTCTTCCGGACCGGTGCCTTGGCGGGCCAATTGAATATTGCCGGTGATGGCGGTCAGGGGATTTTTGAGGTCATGCGCGACGATGCGCAAGAACTCGTCCTTTTCCTGGTTGAGATGCAGGAGGTGTTCGTTGGAGCGGGCCAGGTCGGCCATGGCGGCATGCATCCGGTCCGAAGCGTGGGTGCGGCCACGTTCAAAAATCAGGCCGAGCAGGGAGAGGAAGACGATCAATCCCAGGTAGCCGGCGGCGGTGACGGGGAGATTCCATTTGGGATCGTAGGCGAGCGCGAACTCGACGCCCGAAAGATTAATGGCGGCGACGATGACGGCGCTGACTAAAGCGGCGGCGGTCCAGCGGATCGCGGATTTTTCCCCGAAAAAGAGAAAGGCGCAGAGCGGAGAGGCGACGAACCAAGCGATAGCGTGTCCCTGCAAACCACCTTCCAAAAAGGTCAAGGCGGCGAACCCGGCGAGAAAGGTGGCCAGCAGGCAGCTAGCTGCGGCATCGGTGGTGCGCAGGCGGCGCATGAGCGCGGGCGAAATGATGAAACTGGCGCTGCAAATGAGAATGACCAGCGCGCCGGCCAGGTGGCCGATCAGAATGTAAAAAACCGAATAGGCCACGCCGAAGACCGATCCGAGCAGGCAGAAATTTACCACCAGCCGGGCGCGCCGGGCCGATTCCAGGCCGGTGAGGAACTCTGAAGGGATCAACCGGTCGGCATAAGACCGCACGCCGGCAGATGCCCCGCCGGCGGGAGGCGGTTCCTCCTCCGCTCCTCCCACCGGCTTTTTCTGAAAAAGATCGGCCATGCAACATCCTTCAAGCCGCGTCATTTCCCCAGGGCGGCGCTGGCAGTGAGTTGTTTGCGATTCCAGATTTTGGTGTCCACCAGGCGCAAGGCGTTTTTAACGGTCTCCTGCAACTGGTCGATTGAGCTTGGTTTGGAGAGCAGGGTGAAGGGGGAATAATCCATGGCGTCCCGCATGATCTCCGCGTTGGAATAGGCGGTATGAACGATGACCTGGATGTCGTCCCAATTCTTCCTGATCTCCCGCAACACGGTCACGCCGTTCACGTTGGGCATCGAGAGGTCCAAGACGATGACATCCGGGCGGCGCTTGCGGATCTCTTCCAGGCCTTGTTCACCGTCGGTGGCCCGGCGCACGTTGTAATCGATGCTGAGGGCGCCATAGGCGACTTCCAGCACCATGCGATCATCATCCACCACCAGCACATCCGGCCGGAAGGAATTCTGTGACTTGGGCAGGATGAATTTGAAGTGGCTGCCTTCGCCTACTTTGCTTTCAACGCAGATATCGCCGCCATGCAACTGCACAAGTTCCTTGCAGAGATAGAGTCCGAGGCCGATGCCGTTCTTGCTGGTGGCATCGCCGGTCTTGATCTGGTAGAGGCGGTTGAAGATGCGCTCCTGCTCCTCCCCGGAAATCCCGCAGCCGGTGTCGCTGACGCACACTTGGACGAATTCGGTGCCGGTTTCCCGGGCGATGACCTTGATCTTGCCGCCCCGCGGCGTGTGATTGATGGCGTTGTTGACGAGGTTGGTCAAGGTCTGGGTGATGCGATGCTCATCCATGGTGATCTCGGGCAGGCCCTCGGCGATTTCGCTGCCGAGGGAGATGCCACAGTCAGCCGCCCGGGATCTCAGGGAGATCACCGTGCGACTGACCAGGTTGGCCAAGGAAGCCGTTTTGAGTTCCAAGGACATCTTGCCGGTCTCCACCCGGGTGGCGTCGAGAAGGTCGTTCACGCAGACGCGGAGCTGGTCGCAGCTTTTTTTGGCGATGCCCAAATATTCGGTCTGCTCTTCAGTCAGCGGGCCGGCGACGCCTTCCAGCACGAGCGAGACGAATTCGCGGGCCGAGGTGAGCGGGGTTTTCAGCTCATGGGAGAGCGTGTGGTAGAAATTCTGGATCTCGGTGTTTTTCTGCACGAGGTCGCGGTTGGATTCCTCAAGCTTGGTCTGGGTATCGCTCAGCTCGGCTTCCGCCTGTTTGCATTCCGTCATATCCACCGTGATGCCCTGAAGCGTCGGGCGGCCGTCCGCGCGCACGATCAGGCAGACGTTATCGCGCATCCAGATCGTGCGGCCATCCTGGCCGAACATGCGGTATTCAAACTGGCAATGATTCTGTTCCTTGGTGAGGCCGAGATAACGCTTCAAGACGCGCTCGCAATCGTCCGGGTGAATTTTCTGCTGCCACAGCCCTTTTTGCTGGAGCCACCAGGCGACGGGCAGGCCGAGGACCTGTTTGACCTGCTGGCTGATGAAGGTGAATTGCATGGAGCGCTGGTCGGCCTGCCAGACGATGCCATCCACGGAATTAACGAGCCGCAGGTATTCCTGGTTGGATTCGGCCAGCTGGGCGGAGATGAGCTCGTTTTCGCGGTGCTTGCGGGTTTCATCCAAGGCGCGCTCGATGGCAGGAATCAAGCGCGTGAGCCGGCCCTTCATGATGTAATCCGTCGCGCCGAGCTTGAGGCATTCGACGCCGACATCGTCACCGATGGCGCCGGAGACGAAGATGAAGGGAATCTTGGGATGCTGTTCGCGGACGGTGGACAGGGCGGAAGCGCCGCTATATCGCGGCAGGTAATAATCCGACAGGATGAGGTCGTACTCGCGGGTTTCCAGCGCGGCCAGAAACGACTCCTTGGTATTGGCCACGGTGGTTAGGCACTTCGGCCAGGCCTTGTAGATCTGGCGCTGTAGGACGTGGGCGCAGTAGGCGTCATCCTCGAGGATCAGGATCCATTCAGGAGACGGGCCATTGGACGGCGCCACGTCCGGTGCGACGGCCTCAGCCAGCTCGGCCAGCAAGTGCGGTTCCGGGATATTCAAGCTCGTTTTCATTCAGTTCAATCAGATGGGTTTGGGGCTGTTTGTTTTTTTCGGCCAACGCGGTGGTGACGGCTTTTTGGAGGGCTTCCGGCTCGTAAGGTTTTTCGAGATAGGCAACGGCTTCGAAATCCTTGGCCATCTTTTTGAGGTTGGATTGTTTGCTGGCGGAGAGAAAGATGATGGGGATGTCCGCCAAGGTCTGCTTGAGCCGGTAGGCGAGCGAGAAGCCATTGCCGGCCGGCATCCAGATGTCCGTGATGATGAGGTCGGGCTTTTTGACTTCGGTGAGGGTGAGAGCCTCGGCGCCGTCGAAGGCGCTCATCACCTGATAGCCCCACAGTTTGAGGCGCACGGACAGGGCCTTGAGGATGTTCGGATCATCGTCGACCACCAGGATGGTTTCGTTATTGGTGTTCATAATAATAGGGAGGGGTGTTTTGGGTTGTGGCCGTTTCAGGGCAGTTGTACGCGGAAGAAACGGTAGGGTTCATTGGTGTTGATGTTGATCTGCTGGGTGAAATTGCCGTTGGCATCGAACTGGGCCGCGGTCCAAGTCGCCCAATTGGAGGAGACCAGGCAAATGTTGGTGCTGGTAAGGATCTTGTAATTTTCATTCGGGGCGCCGCCGCATAAGCGCTAACTTGTTTTATTGACGATTTTATTTGGTTTTTCCATTATGGCCGCATGGAAACGATCAATGCGGCTGATGAGGATTGGGATTTGCTCCTATCCTTTTTTCCGTCCAACTGGAAAGAACTTGCGCA
>DASZCA010000197.1:0-8522 GCA_035943555.1 Verrucomicrobiia bacterium | reverse complement strand
GTTGGGTGTTGCGGCTGCGTTGATCCGGCAAATAAAAACGCCCCGGACAATAAGTGCGAGGCGTTGGCGTTCATTCCGGTCGGGAATGAACGCTAAATCGTGGTTGTGTTGTTCAACATGCTGGACACGCAAATAACCTAGCCAAACCCGCCCCCGTTGGCAAACCGCATTTTGCCGCCCGGAGCCGGTGAATGATATGGGAGAGTTTGTGGACATTCTCAAGCAGAGTTTAAAGCCTCTCATGCGCAAATTTTTTAAAAGCACTGGGAAACCTTGTGAAACTCTGCGAAAGCTTGTGAATCTTTGTGAAAACAGTGCGCCTCGGCCGGAGCGCGGCTGTGTCCCGCTCGGAGCGGGATCAGCCGCAGCACGTGGTGATGTGATTTGCTTTTTAGGTCCAACAAAGCCCAACAAGGCCCAACGGCCCTTGGTATCCAGCCGCTTGCACCGGCGCGCTTTCCCTCTTTTCAACGCCGCCAACCGGCCGGAGCGGGGCCGGTTCGTCCCCGCCAGCACCAAAACGCCCGCCTGTTTCCAACTCTTAGGGCTTAACGAGCCTTTACGAAGCTTAACGGACTTTGACCCCAACCGCCGGCCTGTCTCCGGCGTGCGGATCATCTCCGTGACGCACCCGGGTACATTCGTCATTCGAACTTCGTCATTAATATGTTCCACGGCTCGACCCTACCACACCTCTCCAAAATCCGAATTCGTGTGGGGAATGTAACTGTACGATTTATGCCATTTATTTTCATTTTTTCCGAGTGGGAAGGGGGTTCGTCTCGAAAAATTCCCAATACATCATAATCGCCACATAAACATTGAACACAATTAATGCCGCCGCCCGGGCCGCCCGCTCAAAATCTGCCGATTTGCCAGTAAAACAGCAGATTTTCAAAAAACAAAAAATCATCTGCTTGGACCGTCCATCGGCTACTTTTCCCTCGCCAGCCGATGCCTTCACCGGAGCGCGGCGTTCACGCCGATTCAACGTACAAAGTGCCCAGGACGTGATAATGGCGAAACGTGTGCTGCCCGCGTCTCACATCGCCTCCGCAAACCAAAGCGCTCCCTTTTTGCCAAAACGCTGAAACCAATTCTCCCCCGGGGGCTAATCATTACCCACAACTTTCGGGTGACAGATGAGATTGGGGTTCAACGCTTTGTTCGAGCGGACGCTGTAAAGTGAATGACGCGCCCCGGTTGATGAATGTCGAAGCGGCGTAAACGCCGCGCCCCGGCCGCAGGAGCGCGACTTTTAAGTCGCTTCAACGCCCGGTCACACGCAAGCAGGGTTCAACATCACGCGTGCTCTGACCACGGCAGTTTTTTAAACCGTTCATAAACAAGGTTCTAAATCGCCAGCTTGTCCAAACATCTTTCGAGGAGATGTGGGTAATGATTAGCCTCAGGGGAGAGGGCCGGGGTGAGGGTGTGCGTGTAATAAATCATGTTTGGAGCTCTATTTATTTTGAGATTCATCGGACCGTTTTTTGAATCCTCACAAAAACCATTCACCCCAGACTTCATCCCCCAAAAAAACAGGAGCCGGCCCCAAGGCCGGCTCCTGTCCCGATTCTGCGGTAAAAACCGCAAAGATATTACTTGTTGGTCGATGTCATGTTGCCCACGGCATTGGTCACCGCGTCCTTGGTGGCTTCGGCGCCTTCTTTGACCGCCGCGCCCGTTTTGTTGGCGGCATCCTTCAGGGAATCACCGGCGGCGCTGGCGTCATCCTTCGCCTTGTCGCCCGCCGATTTGTTGCAACCGATGCCGACCGCCGCGATACCGACGGCGACAAGGGCGATGAGCACGAACTGTTTGGTGGATTTTTTCATAATAAGGTTGTTTGGTTGGTTTACCGTTAAGCCATAATTACGCACTTTCCGGAAGAAATGGCAACCCGGCATTCGTTGTCTGCCATTGGCAGCCTGCCTCCATTCCTTGTGTTTTTTAAATTTGAAGCCCCGGTTGATGCTCGAAATTTTTCTGGCGTTTGGAGCCATGTCCCACCCGTGCAAATCCGCGTCTGTCCGTGGTTGAAAATCACACCACTTCCAACGCATCGCTCTCGCACGCCGCATACCGTTCCACCATCTGGTCGTAAATCTTCGTGTTCTTCTTGTCCGGCTCAGTTGGCAAACGGCGCTTTTCCATGACAATCAAAGCTCGTCTCCTGGCACCGGCGGCACATCTGGCGAGTTGTTTAAGAAAGCTACGAAGTCTTCGCGTTTGGCATGGCGGGCGTGATCACGCAGATGCTCCACCGTTAGCAGTGCGCTTAGTTTTTCTCCGGCAGCAGCAGATATGAGTTGATCCACTGTCACGCCTTCTTTGGCTGCGCATTCGCGCAGTTGCTGGGCGAGACCTTCAGGCATCTGGATGGTCAGTGTGCTCATACGGTTTTTTTGATCAATTTCAGGAAATCACCGGGCGCCATCGCTGTGATCCCCCATTTCTCAATTCCCCGGAAATCCCGGAGATTATGCGTCACAATATAGCGGCAACCGGCTGCTACCGCCAGTTCTAGAATCAAATCGTCATTTGGGTCGGGAAGTGAAGGCCGCCAGAGGAAGAAAACTTCCTGCATGTGGCTGGTCGAAAGCAGGAAATTGAGAAATCCCTCCGCCTGTGCTGAAGATCGTTGAATCAGGTTCTGTGGCCGGAGAAGCACAGCACGATATTCGATAAACAGGGGTACTGACACAACCGGCTGAAACCGGGCGTCCGGCAATTGCGACAGTAATGCATATGATGCTCCGTTTTTTGAACGGGCTGCCGCCACAAGCAGGCTGGTATCAAAGACAACTCTCATCAGACGCTTCCAAATCTGGCCCTGCGGGCAAATTGCGCCAACACCTCACACCACTTCCAACGCATCGCTCTCGCACGCCGCATACCGTTCCACCATCAGGTCGTAGATCTTCGTGTTCTTCTTGTCCGGCTTGATCTCGCTGCCCGCGACCGGCTTCGTGAAATCCGCCACCAGCTTGTCCCACTTCGGGCTCTTGCCGGTATGCGTCAAAAAGCCGTGCGCCGCCGCCAACGCCGCGCCGAGCGCCGCGCTCTTGGAGACTTCGATGCGCAATACGCTGCAATTCATCACATCCGCCATCACTTGGAGCAGTTGCGGATTGTTCGCCGCCCCGCCGGTGGCCAGGATTTTTTCCGGCAACACCTGCATCCATTGCGAATGCAACCGCATGGAAAGCATCTGCGCTTCAAACACGGCGCGGCAATTCGCCGCCGCGTCGTTGGTGTTCAAATCAAAACGATGGATGCCCGGCTTGTTCGTGCGCGGCACGATCTCCGCCTCGAACCACGGCAGCAGCACGGCATCGTTATTGCCGGCCGGCGTGGACTGGACGAGCTTGCCGAACGCGTTCCAATCCTTGATGTCGTACAGTTCACGCACTTTTTCACGGGCGAGCGAGCCGTTCTTGAAACAGATCAGCGTCATGTAGTCGCCGGCGGGGGAACCGAAGACATGGCCTTCACCATTCTCATCCGTCACGCACTTCTGCATGGTGCCAAAAAAAGTGTCGCTGGTGCCGAGGCTCACGGCCACCTGGCCGGGTTTCACGAGTCCGAGGCCGATCACGCTCGCGGGATTATCCCCGGTCCAGACCGTGGCCAAGGCCTCGGCGTTGAAACCAAACTTGTGGACGAAATAAGAACTGACCGGGCCGAGAACTTTCCCGGCATCCGTCAACGGCGGGAGTTTGCCGATCAGGCTGGGAGCGGTCGCCTTCACGGCGTCGTGGTTCCAGTTTTTTTTCCGGATATCCATCAGGTTCGTGCCCGCACCGTCACCGAAATCGATCGGCGCGATCTTGCCCGCGAACAGCGAGGCCATGAATGAACTGACCAATGCGATATGGACGGTCTTTTCGTAAGCCTTCGGATCGGTCTTGTAAAATTTGCGGACTTGCGGCCCGGTAAAGCGTTCAAACGTGTCGGAGCCGGTGCGCGAGGCGGTGAATTTGATGCCGCCCAGTTTTTTGCGGATTTCGGCGCATTCCTTCGTGGTCGAGGAATCCATCCAGATCGGCGACGTCTTGCGTGCAAAAATGCCTTCGATGTTTTCAACGAGCGACTTTTTTGGGTTCAAGGCCGCGAGGACTTCCACGGCCTTGTCATTCAGGTACACCGAACCGTGTTGCTGCCCGCTGCCGCTGACGGCCACGATCTTGCCCATCGCCACGCCGTCCTTTTTCATCTGGCCCAGCAGCAGGTCGAGCGCGGCGGCCCAGAGCAGGGGCGGGCTGTGCTTGATCAGCGCGTCGCGGTTGGGCAGCACGCCATGCTTGGTTTTGAACTGCGGGAGCGCGCAATCGAAGTTGACCGACTTCTCATAAACCACCTTGTGCGTATCAATGTCGATGACCACCGCGCTGAGACTTTGGGTGCTCGAATCTAATCCTAAAAAAAGTTTGGCCATGTAATTTTGAGGTTTAGTTTCCCTCTGATTTGAAGATAATAGACTATCCCATGCAAAAGAAAAGCCTGCTTTATGGTTGTCTGCTGACCCTACTTTGCCCGCTGGTCGCCTTCGCCGCTCCCATCGACCGCCATGCCCTCGTCACGCGCCACGACGTTGTGTTGACCAATTTCGACGCCAACAACCCGCTTTCCGTCGGCAACGGCCGGTTCTGCTTCACCGTGGACGCCACCGGCCTGCAAACCTTTCCCGACGCCTTCACGAACACCATCCCGCTCGGCACCTTGTCCGATTGGGGCTGGCACACCATCCCCAACACCAACGGCTGGGACATCGACCATTTTCAATTCAAGGAATACACCGACCTCAACGGCCGCAAGGTTCCTTACGCCGACGTGCCGCACAACCAGCAGACGCCTGAAATCAAGTGGCTGCGGTCCAACCCCCACCGCCTGCACCTCGGCCAGATCGGCTTCGTGCTAAAGCACGCCGACGGTTCGCCCGCGAAGGTGGAAGAACTGACTGATATCAACCAACATCTCGATTTATGGAACGGCAAAATCATCAGCCACTTCAAATTTGACGGAGAACCGGTGGAGGTGGGGACAGTATGCGCCGGCGATTCAGACGCCGTGTCCGTGCATGTTAAATCATCCTTGATGAAATCGCAGAGACTGGCGATCCAGATCAAATTTCCCTACGGCACCGGAGCCACCACGACCGCAGACTGGACCAAGCCCGAGGCGCACAAGACTGAGCTGATATACGTTCCAGGTTCAGTCCAAGCCCAGTTCGAGCGGAGATTAGATGATGACAAATACACGGTTGTAGCCGACTGGTCCGGCGGCGCGACGTTTAATACATTGGGAAAACATGAATTTGTGGTCACACCCGGCAAGAATTCAGATGAAATGTCGTTGGCCTGTACTTTTTTGGGTTCTACCAAGGGTGAAGTTCTTTTGCTATGGAGTTTTGATAAAGTCGAATCCAATGCCCGCGAACACTGGAACCACTTCTGGCAAACCGGCGGCGCCATCGACCTCTCTGGCAGCAAAGACCCGCGCTGGTTTGAACTCGAACGCCGCATCGTTCTCTCGCAATATCTGACCGCCATCCAATCCACCGGCAAAAATCCGCCGCAAGAAACCGGGCTCACCTACAATACGTGGGAAGGAAAATTCCATATCGAAATGCACTGGTGGCACGAAGCGCACTTCGCCCTCTGGAATCGCCTGCCGCTGCTGGAAAACAGCCTCGGTTTCTATCAAAACATCCTGCCACGCGCCGAAGGCACCGCGAAAAAGCAGGGCTACGCCGGTGCGCGCTGGCCCAAGATGACCAGCCCCAGCGGCGCGGAATCGCCATCGCCCGTCGGACCGTTCCTGGTCTGGGAAGAACCGCATCCTATCTTCTACGCGGAACTCTGCTGGCGTGAACATCAGGACAAGGCCACGCTGGAAAAATATCGCGACATCGTTTTTCAGACCGCCGATTTCATGGCGAGCTACGCCACTTGGGACACGAACACGAGCCGCTACGTGCTCGGCCCGATCTTGCAATGCGCGCAGGAAAATTTTCCGAAGGATAAAACCTTGAACCCCACGTTTGAACTGACCTACTGGCATTGGGCCTTGGAAACCGCCCAGCAATGGCGCACCCGCCTCGGTCTGCCGCGCGATAAAAAGTGGGACGAGGTTCTGACCCACCTCGCCAAGCCGTTGGTCGTCGGCGACAAATACGCGTTCACCGAAACCACGCCGGATTCTTACACCAATCCGAAATGGAATGCGGATCATCCGTCCGTCACGGCGGCGCTGGGATTGTTGCCGGGCGAAGGCATCGACCCGGAAACGATGCGCCACACGCTCGATTGGATCTGGCAAAATTGGAACTGGCCGGACACTTGGGGCTGGGATTATCCGATGCTCGCCATGACCTCTGCCCGCCTCGGCGAACCGGACCGCGCCATCGATGCGCTGCTGCTCGACACGCCTAAAAACCATTACGCCGTGAACGGCCATGTCTATCAACGCCCCGGCCTGACGCTCTATCTGCCTGCCAACGGCGGATTGCTCTACGCCACCGCTCTGATGGCCGCCGGCTGGGATGGCGCGCCCAAACGCAATGCACCGGGCTTTCCGGACAACGGGCAATGGAACGTGAAGTGGGAAAACCTGCACACCGCGCCTTGACGCAAGACCCTGCGAAAACCTGTCTGAAACCTGACGTCTCTGACTCCCTCTCCGCCGTGAAACGGGGGAGAGGTGGTGCTTCTTTTTTTTGAAATTACTTCCAACTTTCTCTCCGAAGCACAAAGCCAAGCTTGCTTCAACCGCTTTCACGTTGGCTGGCGGCCTTCCTTCATGGCATTGTAAATTCAACGGACGACTGCGTAACGCCGTGCAAAAAACAGTCCGCCCATCGTCAAGCTGAGGAACACTATCGTGATGCCACCATCCGGCACCGTTATGAAATCAAGGCTCTGGGTATATTTGAAATCTCCCCCGACCGTCGCGGGATCATAGATTTTCACCCGGCCCAAGAAATGCGTCGGATCATAGGAACCATCCGTGACCGTCCCCGTGAGGATGACCGTCAGCACGCCGTTGAAATCATCAAACGTGGCGGACGATGAAAGGTTGTACTGGAAGCCGCCCACATTCCAAAAATTATTGATCGCTCCGGAATAGAAATCCCACGGTGCAGAAACAGTCACGGCGTGGCCGTTGAGGCCGGCAAAAGAGCCAAAAGCTGAATCTACAGTGGCACTGTTCCAAGTTTTGACGCGAGTGGAAGTATCTCCGGTGCTGCCATCGAGGGTGGCTGTCCCGCTAAAACTGAGCGCGCCCGTGATGGGCACCGCGTGGAGTGGCAGAACCAATGCGAAAATCGCGACAAGAACGAAAACTTTGATAGCCGGTTGCATAGGTTTGGGAACGACACAACGGACAGAAGTCATTCTGGATGGGATAAACCGAAAGTCAACGCCAGTATGACTTGTTTAAGTGACAGGGAAAAATGCACGGAAATCTTCGCTAAACCCGCAATAATCTCTCGATGGGACGCCGAAAAGGGACGCACAGATTTCGCAAGGGATTCAGCAGGCATCACCTGAAATGGTGATTGCCTGCCCGCATGCGCGTGATTAGCCTGCGCGGATAAATTCCCGTAATTTTTTATCGATTTCCATCTGACATGAGCACGCATCAATCATTTTCACTCGCCCAGGAACGTTACGCCGCCCTCGGCGTGGATGTGGATCACGCCCTGAAGACGTTGGCGACCATTCCCATCTCCTTGCACTGCTGGCAGGGCGACGATGTCGGCGGCTTCGAAAATTTTGGCGGCGCGCTGGGCAACGGCCTCGCTGTCACTGGCAACTATCCCGGCAAAGCCCGCACGCCCGATGAATTGCGCGCAGACTTGGACAAAGCGCTCTCGCTCATCCCCGGCAAACATCGCTTGAACCTCCACGCCTTCTACGGCGAATTCGGCGGCAAGAAAGTGGACCGCGATGCCATCACCCCCAAACACTTCGCCAACTGGATTGCTTGGGCCAAGAAAAACGGTCTCGGCCTCGATTTCAATCCGACCTGCTTCTCGCATCCCAAGGCCGCCGATGGTTTCACGCTCTCGCACGCGGACAAGGGCATCCGCCAGTTCTGGATCGAGCATTGCATCCGCAGCCGCGAGATCGGCGCCGCCATGGGCAAGGCGCTCAACAACACCTGCGTGACCAACGTGTGGATTCCCGATGGTATGAAGGACACGCCCGCCGACCGTCACGCGCCGCGCGAACGCCTCGCCGAATCGCTTGACGCCGTTTTCAAAAAAGCCATTTCACCGAAGCTGAACCTCGACGCCGTGGAGCCGAAACTGTTCGGCATCGGCAGCGAAAGTTTCGTGGTCGGTTCGCATGAATTCTACATGGGCTACGCCATCAGCCGGAAGAAACTGCTGACGCTGGACGCCGGCCATTATCACCCGACCGAAGGCATCGCCGACAAGATCTCGAGCGTATTGCAGTTCCTGCCGGAAATTTTGCTGCACGTCAGTCGCGGTGTCCGTTGGGATAGCGATC
>DASZCA010000196.1:0-7609 GCA_035943555.1 Verrucomicrobiia bacterium | reverse complement strand
ACTTCAAAAGCCCGTTGCCTTGTTAAAAAAGGTTTCTACAGAGCATGTTGAATGTTGAATGTGCTTTGCAGAAACCTTTCTAAAACCCGGCGTATCAATGGGCGGCGGCTGTGTTGGGGAGACAGGGACCAGCCGCAGCGCGTGGCCTGCAACCACCGTATCCGCATTCAGGCACCCGTGTCGGCCCCGATCTTTTTTACAATGAAAGGTTTCTACAAAGCATGTTGAATGTTTTGAATCAAGACACCACCTTGGGCAACTTGGGCCGGCACGCCTTCAGCTTTTTCTCCCTCCCACCTCAAAACGCCCGCTTTTGCGTTTGCCTTGTCCGGCGGCGACCGTTAGGCTTGGCGTTCATCTTTCACTATGATTGGAACAATTCGTAAGCATTCGTCGTGGCTCTGGTGGCTTATTGCCGGCGCCACCATCATCTCATTTGTGGTGTTCATGGGCTCCGGCCCGGGACGCGGGCGCGGCGGCAGCGGCGCGAACGGTTCTTTTGGCACCATCTACGGTCACGAGCTGACGGGCGAGGAAGTGGCGCAGGCGCGCAACGATTTCGAACTGTATTACCTCGTCAACTACGGCGAATGGCCGGAGAAAAGCCGCAATATCACCGACACGCAGATCGAACAGCAGACCTACCTGAACCTGATGTTCGCCCAGAAGGCGAAGGCGTTGGGCGTGGTGGTGCCGGATGACGCGATCGCCGATGCGGCCTCGCAGATTTTGCATTCCCAGGCGTTGGCGCGCATTTTTGGCGCGAACGGTGGCGTGCCGATGGACAAGTTTGTGGACGGCGTGCTTCGGCCGAAGGGCATGACGGCGGCGGATTTCGAGCATTCAGTGCGCTCGCAGTTGACGGTGGAGCAGTTGCGCATGACGCTCGGCTTGGCCGGTTCGCTGGTGTCGCCACAGGAAGTGGTGCAGCTTTATGATTTTGAACATCGCGAGGCGTATGCGCAGGCGGTGTTCTTCTCGGCGTCCAACTATCTCTCCGAGGTGACGGAGACGCCGGCGGCCGTCGGCCAGTTCTTCACGAACAACATGGCGTATTACCGTCAGCCGGACCGTTTGCAGGTGAACTATGTGTGGTTCAACCTCACGAACTATATGGACGCGGTCAAGGCGGAGCTCGCCAAGACGAATTTCGAAGAGCAGGTGAACAGCGCCTATCAGAAAAACATCACGGCGGATGAGTTCAAGAATATGACGCCGGAAGCGGCGAAGGCCAAGATCCGCCAGGTGACGATCCAACGGCGCGCGCTGAACGACGCGGGGGTCAAGGCGAACGAATTTAAGAAGGCGCTGTACGCGATGGATCCGGTGAAGCCGGAGAACATCACCGTGCTGGCCAAACAATTCGGCCTGACGGCGCGCCTCTCCGAGCCGTTTGCGGAGAGCGGCGAGTCGGCGGACTTCGCGAACGCTCCGAATGTGGTGCGCACGGCGTTCACCTTGAGCGCGGATTCACCGTTCTCGGATCTCATCGTGGGCGAAGATGGCATCTATATGATCGGCTTGGGGAACCAGTTGCCGAGCAGCGTGCCGACTTTCACGGAAACCCGCGCGCGGGTGGAGCAGGACTTCCGCCTGCAATCGGCCCTCGCCTTGGCGAACCGGGCGGGCACGAATTTCTTTGTCTCGGCGAGTGTCGGGCTGGCTGCGGGCCAGACCTTCGCGAAGGCGGCCGTGGCTGCCGGCCAGACGCCGGTGATCCTGTCGCCGTTCTCGGCGAGTTCCGCTGATGTGCCGGAAGCCGGCACGCACGCGGATGCGCGGGACTTGAAGCAGGCGGCTTTCAGCACGCAGCCCGGTCACGTGAGCCGGTTCACACCGACGGCGGACGGCGGTTTCGTGTTGTACCTGCAAAAGATTGAATCGGTGGATGCGTCGAAGAGCGCCGCGGAGATCACGACCTTCACCTCGCAGATCCGTCGCGGTCGCGAGAACGAGGCGTTCAACATGTGGGTGAACACCGAGGCTTCCCACGAATTTCGCAACATTCCGGCTTTGCAAAAGCTGATGAGTCCGGCCAACTAGCCGTGAGCGCCGCCATCAAGCTTTCGTCGCCGGCCACCAAAGAGTTTTGGGAGATACCCGTCTTGTTTGAAGACGGGCATCTGCTGGCGCTCGACAAGCCGGCGGGCCTGATGGTTTCCCCGGATCCCGACAACCTCGAGCGGCCGAGCTTGATGAAGTTGCTCCACGAGGGCATCGCCGCCGGCAAACCGTGGGCGAAGGAACGCGGCGTCACTTATCTCAACAATCCCCACCGGCTTGATACCGGCGCCAGCGGCGTGATCCTGCTGGCCAAAGACAAGACGGTCTTCATGGCGCTCGCGGACCAGTTCAGCGCCGAGAAACCCGTGCGGAAACACGTCGCGTTGATCTGGGGCAATCCGTTGGATGACGCTTTTGAGGTGGATCAGAAACTGTCGCCGCATCCGCTCAAACCCGGCGAGATGTGCGTCGATGCGCGGCTCGGCAAAAAAGCGCATACGAAATTTGAAGTGATCGAACGGTTCACCGATTGGTGCCTGCTGAATTGCCGGCCTTTGACCGATCGTCAGCACCAGATCCGCGTCCATCTGAAATACGTGAGCTGCGCCGTGGTGGGCGATGAAGTCTACGGCGGCAAAAACCTCTGGCTCTCGCGCCTCAAAAAAGATTACCGCCTGAAACCCGGCCGCGATGAACGTCCGCTGCTCGGCCGCGCCGCGCTGCACCTTGAAGAATTGAGCCTGTCCCATCCGCTGACCCACGAACCCGTGGTGATCAAGAGCGAACTGCCCAAAGATTTTAAAGTGGCCCTGAAATACCTGCGCCAGTACGCGGTGGCGCGGTGATGTTTTGGTAACATCGTTTAACTGCGGCTACCATTCGGCCTAAGTCCGGTTCCCTCGCCCCTCCGAGGGGAGAGGGTTAGGGTGAGGGGTGAAATTCAACCCGTTGCATGCACCTGGCCTTTGACGCAGAACTCAGGGCTATCCTCCACGATCAATCCTCCATCCTCGCCATTCCGGCTCATCCCGCAACGCACCAGTTCAAAACCGCCTTCTGCGTGTGCAGCCGGTTTTCCGCCTGGGTGAAGATGGTGTCCGCGTTCGCTTCAAACGTCTCCGCATCGATCTCCTTGCCGCGATACGCCGGCAGGCAGTGCATGATCGGCGCGCCGGGCTTGGCGAGCTTTACCAGCTTCGCATTGATCTGGTACCCGCCCAGCACCTTGATGCGATCCGCCGCTTCCGCTTCCTTGCCCATCGAGACCCACACATCGGTGTAGAGCATGTCCGCGCCCTCGGCGGCTGCGTTGAGGTCGTCCGTGACGACGATGTTGCCACCCGCGCGTTTCAAGATTTCTGACGCCGGCTGAAACGCCTTTGGCGCCGCGATGCGCAATTCAAAACCAAGTTTCGCCGCCGCGAAGATCCACGAGACCGGCATGTTGCACGCGCCATCGCCGATGAACGTCACGACCTTGCCTGCGATGGGACCGCGCATCTCTTCGAACGTGAAGATGTCCGTCAACACCTGGCAGGGATGCTCATCATCCGTCAACGCATTGATCGTCGGGATGTTGGAAAACTCCGCAAAGATTTCCACGTCGCTTTGTGCAAAGGTGCGGATGACCGCACCGTGCGCCATGCGGCCGATGACCCGCGCCGTGTCCTGGATGGGTTCGCCACGGCCAAGCTGGATGTCATTCGCGTTCAGAAACATCGGGCTGCCGCCCAGTTCCCGGATGCCGACCTCGAAAGACACGCGCGTGCGCGTGGAAGATTTCGAGAACATCATCGCCCACGTCTGGCCCTTGAGCGGCTGCGTCTTGTGCGCGCCGCGTTCCCGCTTGAAAGTCTTCGCGTCGCGCAGGATGGTTTCAAAATCCGCGTGCGGCAATTTTTCCAATGACAGCAAATGTTTCATCGTTTGATCCTTCTGGGAATATCCGCCCAAAGAAAATTATATAACCGAAGCGAAACGGGGAGTCACTTCTTTTTCTTCGCCGCATCCTTGGCCGCATCCGCCGCCCGCCAGAGGAACCACGCCGCCGTCGTCGCGTGCGGATGCCAGCGTTTGCCGAAGGCCAGCAGTTGTTTCGGCTTCGGCATCGAGCGTTTTTTGTAAGCGACCATGTAACCCGCACGCACGCCAAAATCATCCACCGGCAGCACATTCTCGCGGCCGAGTTGGAAAATCAGCAACATCTCCACCGTCCACCGTCCCACGCCGCGCACCTCGGTGAGTCGCGCAATGATCTCGTCATTCGACAATTTCACGATCTCCCGTGAAGTCGGCACCACGCCGGACAATGTTTTCTCCGCGATATCGCGGATGGCCCGGATTTTTGCGTAAGAGAAGCCGCAGGCGCGGATTTGTTCATCGGTGACGCCGGCCAGATCCTCCGCCCGGGGAAATCTCCGCTTTGGAAAAAGTTTTTGAAATCGCTTCAGGATGGTGTTCGCCGCCGTGCCATTGAGCTGTTGGTGCGCCACCGCTTGAACCAAGGATTGAAACGGCGACCGCCGCAGCTCCGGCACCAGCTTGCACTCGCCAATCTCCACGATCAGCCTCGCCATCACCGGGTCCACCGTGGACAAATGTTTATGTGCCGCCGCGTTCATAATTCAATTTTTCAGGTGGGGCGAGACTCCGTCGAGCCCTGACTCACCCTGCAATTATCTTAAACCAGCCCGCATTAATTTCGCCTAAGCTGGTAGGGCGCGTCGCTCCGCGCGCGCCGCGCTTGCCAACCACCGCATCCTATTTAACCGTACACCGTCAATCTCTTGTAGGAGCCGACGTGAGGAGGCTCTAACTTGCCCTGAAACTGTCTTAAACCAACGACTTGATCACTTCCTCAATGATGCAAATCCCTTCGCCGGCCTCCTGCGGTTTGAGATTCAAGGGCGGCAACAAACGCACGATGTTAGTCCCCGCCGGCACCGTCAGCACGCCCGCCGCGTGCAGCCGGTTCACGAATTGCAACGCCGGCGTCTTGTCGCTCGCGGCAAACGCGGGAATCTTGTCCGCCAGTTCGATGCCGAGAATAAATCCCATGCCCCGCGCCGCTTTCACGACCGTGGGATACGTCTTGGCGAGCCGTTCGATCTCCGTCTTCAACCACGCGCCCAGCTTGGTCGATTGCTCCGCCAGCTTTTCCTTGTCCAAAACTTCGAGGATTTTCAACGCCACCGCGCAGGCGAGGGGAGTGCCGCCGTAAGTCGTCCCGTGCGTCCCCGCGCTCAGCAGGTCCGCATACGGCGCCCGCACCCAGAACGCGCCGATGGGAAAACCGCCGCCCAACGACTTCGCCATTGAAAGACCGTCTGGCAAAAAGTTTTCGCCGCCGGGTACGCCCTCGAGAATTTTTTGAAAACTCTGGAACCGGCCCGTCCGGTAATGCCCGCATTGCACACCATCGATGAGCAACAGCATCTTTTTCTCATCGCATAGCGCGCGCAGGCCCAGCAGATATTCCGGCGTCGCGGGCGTCACGCCGCCTTCGCCTTGCACGCCTTCGATCAGGATGGCCACGGTCGCCGGTGAGACGGCCGCCCGCGCCGCCGCCAGGTCGTTGTAAGGGATGTGCCGGAAACCGGGCGTCATCGGCTCAAAGCCTTTTTTCACCTTGTCCTGGCCGGTCGCCGCGATGCCCGCCAGCGTCCGCCCGTGAAAGGAATTGGTCGCGGTAAGGATTTCGAAACGCCCTTCGTCATGACCAAATTTTCGCGCGAGCTTGTACAAGCCTTCATTCGCTTCCGCGCCGCTGTTCGAGAAGAACACCTTGCCGCCGCCGATACGTTTGACGATCTCTGCTGCAAGCCGGCCCTGCGGTTCCGTGAAATACAAATTAGAAACGTGGATCAGCTTTTTGGATTGCTCCACCAACGCCTCGGTGATGGCCGGATGCGCATGCCCCAAACAGCAGACCGCGATGCCGCTGCCGAGATCGAGATAGCGTTTGCCTGTGACATCAAAAACATAGCTGCCCGCGCCATGGCTCAGCACCAGTTCAAAGCGGCCATAGCTGGGCACGACATTCTTCGTGAACAGCTCGCGGATGGACTCGTAATCATTGCGCACGATGGCCGGAGGCGCGGGGACGATTTCTTTCATTCACGTATCAATTTATCGAAGGCGAATCGTAAAACGAATTTCACAAACCGCAAATGGAAATCACGTCTCTTTCTGCAAGGCATCCCAAGTGTCCGTATACAGCGTACTGATGGCTGGATTTACAGCAAAGTCACGGGCGAGTTTTTTGCGCAGGATCAGCTCGATAACGTCCGTCTTGTCTTTGTGCCTTCGATTTGGGCTGTTGTTCCAACTGTCCAATTTCAACGATAGCAACTCTTCAAGCGATATGATCTGGAACTGTTCGGTCACTTTGACCGGTTCTGGAAAAGGAATTTTACAACCGCGCT
Source organism: Verrucomicrobiia bacterium (assembly GCA_035943555.1). Taxonomy (GTDB): domain Bacteria; phylum Verrucomicrobiota; class Verrucomicrobiia; order Limisphaerales; family UBA11358; genus UBA11358. Next base: position 1,181 of record DASZCA010000196.1, on the reverse strand, counting down.
TGAGAACTCTGCCGGCGGGAAGCAGGTCTATTTCCACTCCGTTGCGCCGGTCCTCAACCCGGTCTTGAAATTCTGGCACCCGGAAGAAAGGGCCGGTTATGTCAGCCGTCAGCCATTCCACCGCTTCCAACACATCCGGCACTACAATGTCGACATCAATGGTCACGCGTGGATAGCCATGTTCCTGAACCGCCAGCCCGCCGACGATGAGATGCGGGATATCGTGATCCGTCAGCACCGCGACGGCGGCGCGGGCCGATTCCACGATGCCGGAGGTTCCGGTGTTCTCGCGCAAAATGTAGGCGGATTGATTCACGACGATTTCATTTTCGCACCTTGCCCGGATAATTCCAAGTCCGACTTGCGACCGGGAGGTCAACGGGGCGCGCTGTTGGTTGTCACCACCTCCACCGGTTTCCAATCCTGCAAAATCTGCTTCACCGGCGGCCATTCGGCGACGGTTTCCGGTTTGCCCATGCTCCAGGTCGTTGCGAGGTAACCCACCACGCGCGGATTTTTCGCCCGCATTTTTTGTGAATAATCGCTCAATGCCTTGGCTGCCTCCACGGGCCGAAATCCTGCCGGCCAGACGCGAAAACCCTTTTGCAAAAATAGCGGCACAGAAGGATACGTCGCACGCTGCGCATAATGCCAGTCGCAGATGACGATGTTCGTGGGGATCATATCGATGGCGGCCGCCATGCCGATCTGTGACGATTCCCAGCGCGAATAACCCATCTTTTTCGAATCCAGCAGGCGGTCTCCCCACATAAACATCTCCAGCTTGTTGGTGTCCACGATATGCGCGTGCAGGTCGTTCACCACTTTCGCCAATAGCTTTGCCGGGTCTTCGCCCCGGCAGCGCGGGCATTTGTCAGAGGCGAGGTTGAAAATTTCGTCCATGCCGACGTGAAACGCATCCGCGTCGAACGCCTCGGCGATCTCATCGATCAGGTCGAAGATGATCGGCTCGATGCGCGGGTCGTTCGGGCACCAATTTTTCAGATAATCCGTTTTTAGGTCCGGATGGGCGGGGGATGGCTCGGTGAATTCCGGATGAACCGCCAACAAGGCGAGCGTGAAATGTTGGACGGCCTGATGGCCGAGGCAGTCGAGCTCGGGGATCAGGCGCACATGGTTGGCGCGCGCGATGGCGGCGAGCTTTTTTGCATTGGCCCGCG
>DASZCA010000195.1:0-4925 GCA_035943555.1 Verrucomicrobiia bacterium | reverse complement strand
TGCCTCAAAGTGCCTGCTGCGCAGGCAAACGGGGGCGCATCCGCCTTCGCCAAAGGGCTACGGCGCGACAGGGCGCGAACCCCGTCCACCTTTTTGGGGCAGGCGCAGGCAACAGATTTATGCGGATTGAATCGGTCGCATGGGGGAAGACTCTTGCCAGGCAACAGAATAATTTAAAATTGGAGATTTGAAATTTCAAAAAAGGCCAACCAAAGAAGAAATTGCCGCGTGGAAGGGCGGCAGCCGGGTGATTTGCGGGGACAAGCTGTCCCTACTCGTGCCTTCAGCAAGGCTACGTCGCGATTGGGCGAGGCGGGTTGGCATTATTAGACCTTTTTTATCATTCATTCGTAACATATCGTGAACAGGCAACGTCAGTACATCGTTATGCGCCGCACACTCTTCTGCTGTTTTGTCACATTTTTAGTCATGATCCGGGGAGCCCAAGCGATCACCATATCGGCGGGCCCCACTTTCACCCCGGCGACGAATGCGCCGCTGGCGGGGCTGTTGCAATTGACCACCGATGTGGATTCCCGCGTGAGCGTCCAAGTGAGCGACGGGACTAATGCTTGGGAGAAAGACTTTTACGACTTCTCCACGACGCATGCCGAGACGTTGCTGGGGTTCAGGCCCAACCGGACGAACCATATCGTCGTGACCTGTTATGACCTGCAGCACAACGCATCGCCGACGCAAGAGGTGACGTTTATCACGGCGCCGTTGCCGTCAGATTTTCCGACGAAGACGGTGCTGACAAACCAGCCGAGCCTGATGGAGCCGGGGTATAGCATGTTCGTCATCCTGCGCAGCGGGGCGACGACGGGCGCTTACATCATGTTTCTGGATCCGTCCGGACAGGTGGTGTGGTACCGGCCGTGGACGGCCAATGATTTTGACCCGCACCAGATGGCCAACGGGGACATTTTCATGCAACAGCAGAATCCTTCGAACAATTTTTTGGAGATGAACATGCTGGGGAACACGGTGCGCACCTGGACCGCACCGGCGGCCTATCCGGTGAATTCGCATGAGGGAAACATGACGGATCATGGCACGATCCTGTACCTGAGCGATGTGACGGGGATGGCAACGAACTTTCCGAACAGCACGGCTTCCAACGCACCGCTGGTCACGGCCAGGATCGATGACAATCCGATCGTGGAAATCTCGGCGACGAACTCGGCGCTGCTCAATACTTGGTCGCCCTTGGCATTCATGGATCCCCAGCGCATCTCGTGGCTGACGTATCAATTTTCGACGCCTTATGGGGTGGATAACGAGCATGCCAATTGCGTCATCGAGGATACGAACGATGATTCACTGATCGTGTCGATGCGAGACCAGAATGCGGTGTGTAAATTTTCCCGCGACACAGGAAAATTGATATGGATCTTGGGTCCGCCGGCGGGCTGGGGAACCAATTGGCAAACGAATCTGCTGACGGCGGTGGGCACGCCGTTCAACTGGAATTATGGCCAGCACGCACCGGAACTGACACCGCAACATACGCTGCTCCTTTACAACGACAACAATGATGCAGCCACGCCACCGACGCCGATCGAGCAAGACGTGACGAATCAAAGCAGCGCGATAGAATATTCCATCGATGAGGCCACCATGGAGGTTTCCGAAGCTTGGAACTCAAACTGGCAGACGAATCAAGACCGGCTGTATACCGGGGCCTTGGGCAAAGCGGAGCGGTTGCCCCTCACCACCAATACCTTGGTCACTTACGGCACGGTTTCCTATATCAACGGCGTCCATCCGAGCAGTCATAATGCCAATGCCAGCATGGTGAGAATCAAGGAATATACGCATGAGGCGGTGCCGCAGGTGGTGTTTGATCTGGCGTTTTTTGATTATACCAACGTAAGTCCGACCTATACGGGGTATACCTGCTATCGCAGCTATCGCGTTCCCGATCTGTACACGCATCCGGCGATGCCGGTGGCCGACCTCACGATCGGGCTGCAGGATTCTTCACCGTCGTTGACGTTTTCGGCGAACTCGACGCATGTGTATCTGGTGCAAAGTTCAACCAACTTGACGGACTGGGCGACGTGCGGGACGGCGGTGCAACAAGGAACGCCGGGTAATTTTAACTATACGGATAATGACGACGGGCAAAGCACATCGCGATTCTACCGGGTGGTCACCAATTGAAGACCTAACCCCAAGATTGAACCCCAGGCCGGGCGCAAGGCCCGGCAGCGCTTGGCGGAATATCGCGCCGCGACAGCGGAGCAACAGATGGAAAAAGCGTGGCGTGACCTATATTACGCTTGAACGATTCCGCCGCCTGACGCTGCGCTCGGCGACGGGGACGGCGCAGCGCGCCTTCCCTACCAAATCAACTTCCGAAGCCCGCCGAACAGTTCCGACGGCCCTTGCCCGAGGATTGCCATCGCCCTGTTTGTGGGCCACACTGTCCATTCGACAATGAATAAACGGTTCTACATCACTACGGCGATCGATTACGTCAACGGGCAGCCGCATGTCGGCCACGCCTACGAGAAGATCATCGCCGATGTCATCGCCCGCGCGCGGCGCAGCCTGGGGCAGGAAGTTTTCTTTCTGACAGGCTTGGACGAGCACGGCCAGAAGGTCCAGCAAGCGGCGACGGCGGAGAAAAAGAATCCGCAGGAATATTGCGACGCGCTGGCGGCGGACTGGCAGGCGTTCATCCAGAAGTTGGAACTGACGAATGATGATTTCGTGCGCACGACGCAGACGCGCCACAAAGAATATGTGCAGGCGACGCTGCAGAAACTGAATGATGCGGGGCATTTTTACAAAGCGACGTACACGGGGTTTTATTCCGCGAAGGAAGAAACGTTTCTGACGGAGAAGGACCGGTTGCCGGATGGGAAATTTGATCCGAGCTACGGCGAAGTGGTGGAGCTCAAGGAAGATAATTATTATTTCAAGCTGGGCGCGCACCAGCAGTGGTTGATCGATTACATCGAGGCGAATCCGGATTTTATTTCGCCATCGTATCGGCGCAACGAGGTGTTGGGCTTTCTTAAAAACAACACACTGGAAGACCTGTGCATCACGCGTCCGCTGGCGCGATTGAACTGGGGCATTCCCCTGCCCTTCGACAAAGATTTCGTGACGTATGTCTGGTTCGATGCGCTGGTGAATTACGCGAGCATCGCGGCGGCGCATCCGGAACTCGGCCTGTGGCCGGCGGACATCCATGTGATCGGCAAGGACATCGTAAAATTTCATGCGGTGTACTGGCCGATCATGCTAAAGGCGATGGGCCTGCCGTTGCCGAAACAAATTTTGGTGCATGGTTGGTGGCAGAAAGACGGCGCCAAGATCAGCAAGACCACCGGCAATACCATCGACCCCATCGCGGTCATCAATGAATGGGGCCTGGATGCGTTCCGGTTCTATGTTTTGCGCGAACTGGATATTGGCCCGGACGGCAACTGGACGGATGCGGGTTTTAAATCGCGTTACCAGGCAGAGTTGGCGAATGGGCTGGGAAATCTGGTGAACCGTTCGCTCTCGATGCTGAAGCGGTATCGCAATGGCGTGGTGCCGGCGCGTTCCAACGAACTCGCGGCGGATGCGGCGAAGGCGGCGGATGAGACGCGCGCGCTGTTCAAGCAGAGCCAGCTTCAATCGGCGCTGCAAAGCATCTGGGGTTTGGTAAACCGTGCGAATCAATACGTGGACCAGACGGCTCCGTTCAAGCTGGCGAAAGACCCGGCGCAGGCGGCGCGTTTGGACGAGGTGCTGTACAACCTCGCGGAGTCGTGTCGCGTGCTGGCGGTGTTGTTGAATCCGTTTTTGCCGGGAACGAGCGCGAAGATTTATGCGCAGCTTGGGTTAACAGGCGCGCCCGATAAATTGGCGGATGCGAATTGGGGCGGACTGCAAGCCGGTCATACGATCGGCGAGCCGGCGCCGCTGTTTCCGCGCAAGGATGTTTGAGAGATGAAGCCAAAGCGCGCAACAACATGGTCAGGGAAAAGCAGTGTGTTGCGGGTTCCAGCGGATCAGGCTACTCACTCCTTATGTAAAAAAAATTACATTTGGACATCAAAGGCGGGCCAACCCCCTCATCCTAGCCTTCTCCCCCAAGGGGGCGAAGGAATCCATCGTGGGCGGTTGTGGGCGCACGCCATATCGTGCCCAGAGTTATAAGTTGAGTTATGAAAGCGTTCCTGCAAATCGTCTTGATTTGTCTGGCCGGTAGCGCGGTTGCTGAAAATATCGAACTGCCGCCGCGTGCGACCAATGCGCCGACGGCGGAAGGGTTTGCGGAACATATCACGCAACTAGATCTTTCGGTGCGTGAGCGGGAAATCACGGCACAAATCTTCGCGGGAAATGTACCGGACTTTTTACGCAAGCTGTGTCCGGTGACGGTGACAAATGTTACGGAAGGCATAACGAATACGGGCACTTTCTTCGTGGCGCCGGATTACCTGGCGATTGGCTCCGACACGAATTATCTGTTGATGCCGATCTCCGGCAACACGGCCCAGCGCATCGCAGACAAACTTGGCTGTGTATTGCCGACGCGGAAGATGGTAGATGAAATCTACGCCGCGGCCGAAGTGAAGCTGGCGCCCTCCCCGATTCCGCCGACGGCGGCGATGACGACCGTTCCCCAGTTTGTTGCACACAATGAAGCGGTCTGGACCCAACGCAGGGCGGTGGTTGAGGCACATCCGTTGGGCGCGTTGGTGGCGGGGCATAAGAAAGATGTGGTGGTCACGGCGCGCTTGAACACAGTCACGAACAAGATCGCCATCTACGGCTGGCACAGGTTGACGAATGGCGTGGCAATCCAGCCGCTGTTTTTGGGGCATGTCGCGTGGTGGGTGGATTACAGCCAGTGCATCCGGCTCGTGTCACAGATGATGCTGGTGAACGGTGAGAAACGGTCAGTCGCGGATGTTTTG
>DASZCA010000194.1:0-5777 GCA_035943555.1 Verrucomicrobiia bacterium | reverse complement strand
TCGATGACCTTGAGCATGACGGAATTATTTGCCGACGGCTTTGACGATCTTCTGTGCGGCGTCAGACATGGTGTCGCCGTTGATGATGGCGACGCCGGATTCCGCGAGCGTTTTCTTGCCGGCGGCGACGTTATTGCCTTCCAGACGCACGACGAGCGGCAGTTTCAGGCCGGTTTCTTTCACGGCGGCGACGATACCGGTGGCGATGACGTTGCAGTCCATTATGCCGCCGAAAATATTGACCATGATGCCCTTCACGTTCGGGTCGCTCAAAATGATTTTGAACGCCGCAGTGACCTGCTCCTTGCTCGCGCCGCCACCAACATCGAGGAAGTTCGCCGGGTTGCCGCCGAAATGCTGGATGATGTCCATGGTGGCCATGGCGAGGCCGGCGCCATTCACCAAGCAGGCGATGGAGCCGTCGAGCTTGATGTAATTGAGCGCGAATTTGGAGGCCTCGATCTCGAGCGGAGCTTCTTCATTGAGGTCGCGCATCTCCAAGATGTTTTTGTGACGGTAGAGCGCGTTGTCGTCCAAAGAAATTTTGGCGTCGAGGGCCATGACGGTTTCCTTCCCATTGGCGAGTTCCACGACAGCGAGCGGATTGAGTTCAACCATGGAGGCGTCGCATTCCCACCAGGTGTTGTAGACGCCGGTGATGAGTTTGACGCCGGCGTTGAAGAGGTCGCCTTTCAGGCCGAGGGCGGCGGCAATCTTGCGCGCCTGATACGGCATGATGCCGACGGCGGGATCGATGGTTTCTTTGCAGATTTTTTCCGGATGCTTCTCGGCGACTTCCTCGATATCCATGCCGCCCTCGGTGCTCGCCATGATCAGCGGGCGGGAGGTTTCGCGGTCGAGGAGGACGGCGAGATAAAATTCCTTTTTGATCTTGGCGCCGGCGGCGAGGAGCAACGTCTGCACTTGGCGGCCTTCGGCTCCGGTCTGTTTGGTGACGAGCACGTTGCCGAGCATCTTCTCCGCGACGCCCACGGCTTCATCCACGGAGGAGGTGACCTTCACGCCGCCTTGGAAGCCGCTTTTGAACGTACCTTTGCCGCGTCCGCCGGCATGGATCTGCGATTTGACGACGACCTTGGCGCTGCCGGCGGCGACGATCTTGTCCGCAGCCGGGCGCACTTCGGCGAGCGACTTGGCGGGGATTTCAAACGGGACGTTGACGCCGTATTGGGCGAGCAACTGCTTGGCCTGATATTCGTGGATGTTCATGCAAAAATTAAGACGAGCATTAAAAACGATTGGCGGGGGAAATCAAATCTTTAAGCGAACCTTTAAGCGGGCAAGGGGGGCTGAAGCTAGTGCTTGCATTTACCGATGCCTGCTGTCCAATGTAAGCGGAACCCTTACATGTCGTTGCGTCCAAAAATATTGCTCCTGGCGTTGGAGACAAGCTGGTCGGGCGCCGCCCGCCTGCCGCGGGCTTTGCAGGAAGCCGGATTCGCGGTGGGCGTGGCCTGCCGGGCAAAGGCGTACCTGGCGCAGACAAAATTTCGCGACCATTTCTTTTTGCTGCCGGATAAAAATTACGGTCAGGGCCATCTGGCCGGTCTCCGGACGATCGTGAAGGCGTGGCCGCCGGACCTGATCCTGCCCATGGATGACTGGACGGCATTTTTTCTGGCGCAAGTCCACGAACACCTTGCGGAAGGTGAGACGGCGGATGCGCTGACAGATTTGCTGAAGCGTTCGCTGGGCAATCCGGCGGGAATTTTTGAGGCCGCGAACAAGCGCCGCACGATCGAGATCGCGCGCCACCTGGGTTTGCGCGTACCGGCCAGCGCACCGGCGGATTCGGCGGCGGACATCCGGGAATTTGGCCGCGTGCATGGTTTTCCGGTCGTGCTCAAGCGTTCGTATGACAACAGCGGCAACGGGGTTTTCATTTGCCATGACGAAGCGCAGGCGGTGGCGATGCTGGCGCGGTTGCACCGGAAGCAAAGATTGAAAGATGAGGTATCGCTCTGGCGGGAGGAATTTCGGGGCCGCCGAATGGAGCGGTGCTGGCTGCCGTCGGACCAAAGCATCACGGTGAACCAGCATATCGTCGGGGAATGCGCCACGTTATTGGCGGCGTGCCTGGACGGGCAAATGCTGGCGGCGCTCAGCGCGGTGAAGGTGGAGGCGTTTCCAGATGACAAGGGGCCCAGCAGCGTGGTGCGGTTCGTGCGGGTGGAAGAAATGCGCCGGACCGCCGAAGGCATGCTGCGACATTGGCGGCTGACGGGACTGATCGGTTTTGATTTCATTTTGGATGCGGCCGGGCAGGCGTGGCTGCTGGAGTGCAATCCGCGCTCGACACCGATCGCACATCTGGGCGGCCGGGCGGGTGAGAATCTTTGCGCCGCGCTACACGCCGGGCTGACGGAAACACCGGTGCCGCCGCCGGCACTGGAAAATGGCTGGCTGGTGGCGCATTTTCCGGCGGAACTATGGCGTGACCCGCATAGCCCGCACCTGGCTTCAGCCTTTCATGACGTGCCGGTTGATGATCCCAATCTGTGGGCGGCGCTCAAACAGGCGGTACCTTCCAGACGCCCGGCGGTTCACCGGGTTTCTTGAGATGAAAAATCGCACTCCCACCCGTTTGGCGGCAGCCCGGAAATTCAAGGCGCGGATCTGGCCGACGATGCTCCGGCTGGGCTGGCCGCTGGTCTGGTTGCGCCGCCGGTTGCGGCCCCACAAAATTTCTCTCAGCCGGATCGAAGGTGTCGTGGCCCGCGGGGAGCAGCCGTTGACGATGGTTTTAGGCGTGATGAATCAGAACCGGGATTATCTGTTGCAACTGGCTTTTCAAAAAATCACCAGAGAAGAAGGGCCCAGCCAGGTCCGTTTGCTGGATGCGTTCCGGCCGGAATATAGCCGGGGGAAGAATGCCGGGATGGTGATATTGGAGACGAATCAGCCGCTGCACGGGTGGCTGGACGATGGGTGCTGGTTTTTCATCCCTTCTTGGGTGAGCGGCCAACTGTCGTTGCCATTGCCGGAGAAAGTCCTGCGAAACGATACGCTCCGGACGATCCGGAGGAAAATTGTCAAACACGGTTATGAATACGAGGTCGCTTCCACGGAAGAACGGTTCAATGATTTTTACGAAAACTTGCACGTGCCGTATGTGACAAAAGTATACGGTTCGACGGCGAATTGTCAGCCCCGGGGCGAAGTGTGGGAGAAGAGCATCAGCGAAGGATTCGACCTGATCTGGATCCGCAAGAAAAGCGAACCGGATAAATATTTAGCCGCCTGCCTGATGGTCTATGAAGCGGCCGCGCCGCGGATATGGTCATTTGGGGTGCGGGATGGGAATGAGGAACTAGTGCAAGAGGGGGTGTTGTCGGCGCTGTACCTTTTTTGTTTCGAGCACCTGTTGAAAAATGGTTTCACGCAGATAAACATGGGGGGCAGCCGTCCGTTTCTGCGGGACGGCGTCCTGATCTTCAAAAAAAGGCTGTCCCAGACCGTGGCGCATGCCCGCTGGGAAGGGTTTTCGTTGAAGATTTTGGAACTCACGCCCGCAGTCAAAGTGTTTTTGGTGAACAACCCGTTCATCTTTTTTGCGAACGGCCGCATGCATGGCGCGGTGTTCACGGAGGCGCCGTTGACGGTGGAAGCGGTGGAGGAGTTGCACCGGACTAATTTTTATCGGGGCCTGAGCAAGCTGGTGCTTTATTTTTTTAACCGGGATGAACGGTTTCAGGCGGCGAGCCTGCCGCCGGAACTGGCGGCACGGGTGGAGATCCGGTCCGCCGCCGAGGTGGTCTCGGGCCGCTTGCATTTGCCTTGAATGAGGGGCGTGGCACAGGCAACTTTTGCGACGATGAAATTCTTTTCCGTGCTGCTGGCTGGCCTCGCGTTTTTGGCGGGCGCGGCGCGCGCGGATTTTATCAATGGCCGCAGTTATGTCTCGCTGGCAGGCTGGGCGCGGGCGAGCGGTTTTGGCGGTTACGCGTTGAACGGCGGGACGGAGTTTGTGCTGACCAACCGGTCGGCGCGGCTGGTGTTCGACAAGGATTCGGCGGACGCAAACATCAACGGCGTGGAGGTGCGGCTGGCGTTTCCGGTGGCGAAAGGCGGGTTCATTTCGCAACTCGATATCGACAAGACGATCCGTCCGCTGGTGTTTACGCAGCGACCATCCGCAAAAAAGGTGACGACCATCTGCATTGATCCCGGACATGGCGGCAAGGACACGGGTTATCGCGTCGGCACTTTTTTCAAGCGGAATGAGAAGACGTACACGCTGGCACTGGCGTTGGAACTGCGGCAGCAATTGATGAAGGCCGGGTTTGGGGTCGTTTTGACCCGGGACAAGGATGTGTACACAGAATTGGCGGTGCGTCCGGACATCGCCAACCGCCGGGGAGCGGACCTGTTTGTGAGCCTGCATTTCAATTCCTTTCCGCCCGATCCCAAAAGCGTGCAGGGGCCGGAGACCTATTGCATCACGCCGGCCGGCGCGGCGTCTTCCAATGATGCGGAAGGTGCGGGGGCGGGCAGCCGGGCGTATCCGGCGAACGCGGTGGAGGACAAGAGCCTGCTGCTGGCGTATCAGGTTCATCGCTCGCTGATAAAGAATTTGGGCGCCACCGACCGGAGCGTGCGCCGGGCGCGGTTCGAGGTGTTGCGGACGGCGGAGATGCCGGCGATCCTGATCGAAGGCGGCTACATGTCGCATCCGGTCGAGGGTAAAAAGATTTTTGACGCGGGGTACCGCCAGCAGATGGCGGCGGCCATCGTGAAGGGCATATTGAGTTATGACAAACTGGCGGACCCGCCGGTGATGGTGCCGAGAAAGCCGGCGCCGGCGGGGAAGAAGAAATGAAGAAGGCAGAATGAAGAATGAAGAAACGGCAGCAGATTTTTGAGTTTCGACATTTTTTTGTCATTCGAGTTTAGTGGACAAAAACTTTATTGCATGAGCATCGCGACCAAAACCGGTGATGACGGGACCACGGGGCTGATCTACGGCCACCGGGTGCCGAAGAATCATCCGCGCGTGGAGGCGTATGGAACGATTGACGAATTGAATTCTGCCTTGGGCATGGTGCGGGCGATGGCGACGGAGAAGTTTGTCAGCGAGAATATTTTTTGGATCCAAAAATCGCTGGTGGATGTGATGGGCGAGGTGGGCGTGCTGCCGCAAGACCTGGCGCGCTATGAAAAGGCCGGTTACATCCTGGTCACGCCGGCGTTGACGGCGAAGCTGGACGCGCTGGTGCAGGAGATCGAGGCGCAGAATGTGAGTTTCAAACATTGGGCGACGCCCGGGGAAACCAAAAGCTCGGCGACGCTGGATGTGGCGCGCACCGTCTGCCGCCGGGCAGAGCGGCGGGTGTATGATCTGCAGGCGGCAGGGGAATTAAAGAACGGCGAGATTTTGATTTTTCTCAACCGGCTTTCCGATCTGTTGTGGTTGTTCGCGCGCTGGGTGGAAGGCAGGGGCTGATCTATCCTGTTCACGCAAACTGGTGACAGGGCGGAACCGCTTCGGCTCTAAGTTTTAAAAGGCGTTAAAATGCCCGGCCCGCTTGAGTTCAGCAAGCTGAGGCGGCGTGAACGCCGCGCTCCGTTGCGGCGGGGTTGGCGCGAATCTCATGGGGTTTGACCCCGCCATTCTTGGCGTTGCAGAAATTTCACACTTTTTTGCCGGATTCGTAGAGCGGCGTCTTTTGACCGGAGGCATCCCGCACATCTATCTTAGGGCAATGCCCCAAGCCAAACCGCGTGCCACGCGAGCTGCATCCTCATCGTTCAGCCAT
>DASZCA010000193.1:0-2890 GCA_035943555.1 Verrucomicrobiia bacterium | reverse complement strand
AACAAGGCAACGGGCTTTTGAAGTGTGGCCGTTTTTATGTTCTGAAAAGAACATGGCGAATGGTTTTAGAAGGAAAGCACCACCTCTCCCCAGCCCTCTCCCCCATTTCATGGCGGAGAGGGAGCCAGAGACGCTAGGTTTCAGAAAGGTTTCTACAGAGCACACTCAACATTTAACACCGAACATCGAAGTAAGGCGTGAATCGAGCGCTTGAGAATTGAAAGTTGAATATTGGGCGTTGAATGTTTTTTAAATTGCTCCAGTTCGCAGCCATGCTTACGCGGGGAAGAAACGGGCGACTGGAAAGTTGCGAAAGCGGACGGGTTTTCCGATGGGGAATTATTGTTCGGCGGCGGCGTTTTCAGCGGCATCGACCGAGGCGTAGTGGAGGCCGAGATTGTGCTGGGCGGTCTTATCACCCTGGCGGGCGGCGCGGATGAACCAGCGGACGGCTTCGGCGGTGTCTTTTACGACACCACGACCGGCTTGGTAGCACAGGCCGAGATTGCATTGCGCGGGACCGAGTTCCTGTTCGGCGGCGGCCAGATACCATTTGGCAGCCTCGGCAAAATTTTGTTCGACCACCTGGCCGCTTTCATAGAAGACACCAAGATTGAACTGCGCGGCCGGATAACCGCGTTCGGCGGATTCACGATACCACTTCACGGCTTCGGCGTAATTGAGCGGAACGCCCTGACCAGTTTCATAGAGAGTGCCGAGGTTAAATTGAGCGGCGGGATCGCCCTGCTCGGCCGCTTCGCGGAGCCACTTCGCGGCTTCGCCAAATTCTTGCGGGACGCCCTGCCCCATCCAGTAGCTGACACCGAGATAGCATTGGGCGACGGGATCGTTTTGTTCGGCGGATTTGCGGAACCACTTGACCGCCTCAGAGTAGTCCTGTTTGACGCCCTGGCCGTTCTGGAAGCAGACGCCGAGGTAGCATTGCGCCTGCGCGTCGCCTTCCTGCGCCGCATCACGCATCGCCTCAAACGTGTCCCAAGATTTACGGTTGCCAGACATTTTTTACTAGCGAGAGCAGGATAACGCGTTGGGGGCGGAAGACAAGGGGAAAGCTCCAAGCGGCCAACATCCAACGTCCCATGACGACATCCGAATGACGAATGGACGGATGGAAAGTGTCCGGGAATTGCCACGCCCGGGGACGGGCGCACTCCGGCGGGTGGTGTTTTGACTTTTGTGCGGCGAGGATGCCTGCTACACAATTGGCATGGCTCAATTGAAAATCGGCTTTCTCGGCGCGGGCAAAATGGCGACGGCGCTGGCGCGCGGCTTTATCAACGCGAAGCTCGTGAAGGCGGGGCAATTGGTCGCAGCCGACCCGTACGAGGCGGCGCGCAAACATTTTGCGGCGGAAACCGGAGCCAAAGTCGTCGGCACCAATCTGGAAGCCGCGAAAGCAGCCACGGTTTTGATCTTGGCGACGAAGCCGGACCAAGTGGCCGGAGCTTTGGGAGAAATTTCTGGCGCTTTCACTAAACATCATCTGGTGATTTCCATCGCGGCCGGGGTGACGCTGGCGAAGCTGGAAGCGTTGCTGCCGGCCGGGGCGCGGGTGATCCGGGTGATGCCGAATACGCCGGCGCTGGTCGGGGCGGGCGCCTCGGGTTTTGCGCTGGGCAAAAATGCGACGGAGGCGGATGGTGAACTGGCGAAAAAACTTTTATCGGCGGTGGGCCTGGCGATGCAGGTGAAGGAAGGTCTGCTCGACGCGGTGACGGGTTTGAGCGGCAGCGGGCCGGCGTATGTATATCAATTTATCGAGGCGCTGAGCGATGGCGGCGTGGCGGCGGGTTTGCCACGCGACGTGGCCACGCGATTGGCGGCGCAGACGGTGCTCGGCGGCGCGAAAATGGTTTTGGATACGGGAATGCATCCGGGCGCATTGAAGGATCAGGTGACGAGCCCGGGCGGCACGACCATTGAGGGGTTGCATGAATTGGAAAAAGGGAAGCTGCGCGCGACGGTGATGAACGCGGTGCGGGCGGCGGCGGAGAAGTCGAAGAAGCTGGGGCAAGGGTGAATCTTTTCATGCATTCTCCGCAGTGGCATAAAAAGGTTCTTAAGAAGCGCCTGGCCAAAATCAAAGCCGGCAAAGGCGAGTTTCTTACGATGGAACAGGCGAAGAAGAGGCTTGGCAGACCTAGTGCATGAAGCCGGGCGTGGGCGGGCAATTTCAAATTTCAAATTTGAAATTTCAGATTTGAGATCAAAAAAGCGGATCAAACGCCACACACTATTGGAAATTCAAAATTAATTGAAGTTTGTATGGCGGCGGGATTGTTGGAATAATCGGAATGAATTTGAAAACGCCCACTGAAAAACAAACACGTATCCTGTGGTTTGCCCTGACGGGGCTGGCCGTGGCAACGGTGATCGCGCTGATAGTGGCGGCGGTTTGGGGGCTGGGGCGGGTGTTGAATCTGTTGAGCCCGGTGCTGTGGCCGCTGGCGATCGGGGCCGTGGTGGCGTGTTTGCTGTCGCCGGTGGTGGATTTTTTTGAGCGTGGGAAGATGTCGCGGGCAAAGGCGATCACTTTGGTCTTTGCGCTGGCTTTGGTGGTGTTCACCGGCGTGCTGGCGAGCGTGATTCCGCAGGTGGTGGACGAGACGCAGGACTTGGCGGCAAAGGTGCCGGAGTATTCCCAAAAATTGCAGGCACGCGTTCATGATTGGATGGCGAATCCGCCGGAATTTTTGCGTCATTTTCTGCCGCCACCGAAGACAGATGCGGAGCCAACGGACGCGACAGAAAAATCGCCGCTGGCTTCGGCTACGAACTGGCTGACGGGCAGTTTGCCGGAGATGAGTTCGTGGGTGTTGAGCCGTATCGGGAAGGTGGCGTCGGGTTTCGGCCTGCTGGCGGGGCTGGT
>DASZCA010000192.1:0-2789 GCA_035943555.1 Verrucomicrobiia bacterium | reverse complement strand
CTGCACATCACTTACGGCGGCAACGCCCGTCTGTTGCCGAACATCGACCCCATCACGCGCGCCGTGCTGCGCGGCTTCCTGACCACCAGCAATGTGAAGGACGTGAACAACGTCAACATCCGCAGCGTGGTCCAGAGCATCGGCATCACGGTGGAAGAAAAGAAATCGGACGAGCCGGTGACCTTCAATGAATGGGTGCATGTCCAAGCCTTCAAAGGCACGGAGAAGCTGATTTCGGCCGGTGGCACATTCTTCGGCTCGCCGAACAACCCCCGCATCGTCCGCCTCTTCAGCCAAGCCGTGGAGATTCCGGTCACGGGCACTCTGCTGATGTTGAACAATTCTGACAAGCCCGGCATCGTGGGCCATCTCGGCACGATCCTCGGCAAGCACAAGGTGAACATCGCCAGCATGAGCCTCGGCCGCGATATCTGCGGTGGCAAGGCCCTGACGGTCCTGAGCCTGGACAGCGTTCCGCCGCAGGCCGTCCTGGATGAGTTGCAGAAAGACCATGACATCAGCAACGTGAAAGTGGTAACGTTGTAATCTTGTTTTTGAACCGAAACATAATCCGCCAGTCCAATTTACTCATGAAATTGAAATTGATCCTTTCCGCCGCGCTGATCGCCGGCGTGATTTCCGCCCGGGCCGTCACCTCGTCCGTCGCTGACACCAATGCCGCCGCCAAGCCGGATGCCATGACAACCCTCTTCGGCGACCCGGTCGTCGCCAAGGGCAAGGGATTTGAGATCAAGCGCAGCGATCTGGACAGCGTGGTCACGGGCGCGAAGGCGAATGCCGCCGCCGCGAACCAGCAGTTGCCGGCCGATTTCGAGGTCAGCGTCCTCAACCAGCTCGTCACGATCCAGCTCCTGCTCCAGACGGCCAACGCGGCCGACCGCGTCGCCGGCCAGACGGAATCGGACGAGCAGTACACGAATCTTATCACCCATTTCAACTCGCCCGAGGCGTTTGCGCGCCAGTTGAAGATGGTCGGCATGACGGAAAGCGAATTGCGCGCGAAAGCAGCGCAGGAAGCCACGGCCAAGGCCGCCTTGAAGCGCGAATTGAACCTCAACGTCACGGACGCGCAGATCAAAACCTATTACAGCAACCATACGGCGGCGTTTGAGGAGCCGGAAAAGGCGCATGTCCGCCACATCCTGCTCATGACGGTCGACCCCAAGGAACGCATTCCGTTGGCGACCAATACCGTCGCCGCCAAGCGCAAGCAGATCGATGACCTCCAGAAGCGCATCGCCGCCGGTGAAGATTTCGCCACGTTGGCCGGCAAATATTCCGAAGACCCCGGTTCCAACGACAAAGGCGGCGAACTTCCCGCCTTTGGCCGTGGTGACATGGTGCCCGAATTTGAAGCGGCCGCCTTCGCACTGCGCCCCGGCCAGGTCAGCGATGTCGTCACCACGATGTACGGTTACCATATCATCAAATCCATCGAAAAGACCCCGGCCCGCAAGTACGGCCTGACGGACAACATTCCGCAGGTCGACAAGACCCCGGCGGCCATCTGCAAGCTGCAGCTCGAGAGCGAACAGATCCGCGACCTGGCCCCGGCTTACATCTCCAAATTGCGCAAGGCCTCGGATGTGGAAATTCTCGACCCGAACTTGAAGGCGCTGGAACAGGTCATTTTGGACTCCTCGACCAATGCCCCGGCCGGTGGAGACATGGCCCCCACCCCGAATCCCTAACTTGCTAAATCCGGCCCGGCGCGACACATTGTTGATAATATGAAGCTAAAGATTGTCATCGTCATCCTGATCCTCATCTGTATCGGGCTGGGTCTCGCGCTGTTCGCCACGAAAAAGCAGGGCGAAGAACTGCACACGCAAGACATCGGATATATCTTGGACTTCTCCAACCAGGTGGTCGCGGCCAATGTCGAATTGAAAGATATGGGCCAGGTAAATCTGGCGTTGACCAACGACCTCGCGTTGAGCCATCAGGAATCGATGGACCTGTCCAATTCGCTCGCGTCCGCGGCCGTCGCCCTCGCCAGCGCCAAGACCAATCTGGCCAGCGCCCAGGGTGAGATCACCAACCTGAACCTCCATCTCTCGGACCTCGAGGAACAGAACCGGATGCTGGACCAGCACGCCGCCGAGCTGACCAATACCATCGCGCAGATGAACGCGTTGATCGCCGACACCGAATCCAAGCTAATGGTGGCCGAGACGAACACCTCCTTCTTGCAGGGTGAATTGCAGAAGCAGATGACGCAGAAAGCCGAGCTGGAACATAAATTCAACGACGTGAACGAAGTCCGCACGCAGGTCAAAAAGCTGAAGGACGAGATGTTCATCGCCCGCCACATCCAGTTGAACAAAAATGACAACAGCGGCAGGAAGGGCGCGGAAATGCTCACGTCCCGCACGCCGCCGCCCTCGACCAATGCTCCCGCCAAACTGCCGCCGAACTACGACCTCAATGTCGAAGTGGGCTCCGACGGTTCCGTGAAGGTCATCCCGCCGATGGGTGCGACCAACCCGGCAGCGCACTAAGAATCAGATCCCTGCGGGTTGCCATGCCGACTTACGAATATTCCTGCAAGAAGTGCGGCCATGAGTTTGAAGCGGTTCATTCCATGTCAGCACCGTGCCTGACGGTCTGCCCCAAAGACTCCTGTGGCATGAAGAAATGGGGCCGTGGCGCGGTCGAGAAAAAGATCGGCGCCGGCGCCGGCCTCATCTTCAAGGGCAGCGGATTTTACATCACCGATTATCGCAGCGAAGGCTACAAATCGGCGGCCAAAAAAGAGCCCACCGAAA